>JAUVZY010000017.1 GCA_030602315.1 Pseudomonadaceae bacterium
GCCCGCCGCTCGTCCGCCGAGCAGCGGGCCTTGGCGCTCACAGCGCGCCGAACACCTTCTTCGCCAGGCTGGTGGCGGCGGCGGCCGGGTCCTTGCGCAGGGTGGCTTCCTGCCGGGCGATGACCTGGAACAGGCCGTCCAGCGCGCGTTCGGTCACGTAGCTTTCGATGTTGGCGCTTTTTGCGTCCAGTGCGCCGAACGAGGCGGCGGTGCCGGCGAAGCTGTTGTACTGCTGGGCCAGGCCGACCTGGTCGGTGGCCTGCTTGACGATCGGCAGAAAGCGCGTGCGCAGCTGCTCGCGGCTGGTGCGCGAGAGGTACTGGGTCGCCGCGTCCGGCGGGCCGGCGAGGATGCTCTTGGCGTCGGCCACGGTCAGCTGCTTCACCGCGTCGAGCAGCAGGGCCTGGGCTTCGGGCACCGCCAGTTCGGCGGCGCGGTTCATGCTCGTTTCGAGCTGCTCGACCTGGGCGCCCATGCCCATCATCTTCATGGTCCGCGCCACCTTGCCGAGGTTGCCCGGCAATTCGATGCGCAGCGTTGGGTCCTCGCTGAAGCCGCCGGGGCGGCCGAGTTGCTGCACGGCGACCTGGGCGCCCTGGCTCAGGGCGTCGCGCAGGCCGCCGGCGGCATCGTGCTGGCTGAGGTCGGCCAGCGAGAGGGCGAGGGCGTTGGCGCTGAGCGCCAGGCCGATAAGCAGAGCGGTGAGACGGCGCATGCGGCATACCTGCGGTGGCGGGGGATGCTGCCGATCATAGCCGGGTCGCGGCGCGGGCGCGCGATTAAGCGGTACGGGGAGGCCGGCGCGGCATGATGCCGGTCGCCTGCGGGCACAAACAACGACGCGCCGCAGGCTGAGCCGGCGGCGCGTCGGGGGGCTGGGTTAGAGCTGCTCGGTTCAGGCCATGCCCGGGCCTTGCAGCGGCGCCTCGGCCGCATCGTCACCGGCGACCAGCTCGAACAGCGAGTCGGTGTCGTCGAAGCCGCTGGCCACCACGCGCTGCAGGCCGTGGCTCGGCGCATGCAGCGGGCAGACGCCGTGGGCGCGGTCGGCCGGGATGTCGGCGATGGCGGCGAGCACTTCCTCGCCGGGCACCGTTTCGATCTCCAGCAGGCGCTGGGTGATCCGGTCGAGCGCCGGGTGCAGGCGTTGCAGCAGCGCGAAGCAGTCCTTGTTCAGCTGCTGCAGCAGTTCGTCGGCCGCTTCCAGCGCTTCGCGCGGGTCGCTTTCCAGGTGCGCTTCGCGCACCGCCTGCAGTGACAGCAGGGTGCCTTTGGGTCCCATGCCGAGGGCGCCGACCATCGACAGGGCGATCTTCGAGGCTTCCTGCAGGTCGCCGCTGGCGCCGGACGAGACTTCGTGGAAGTACAGCTGCTCGGCGCAGCGCCCGGCCAGCAGCATCTGGATGCGGTTGCGCAGCTCGGAGTACATGTGCAGGCGCTTGTCTTCCACCGGGGTCACGAGGGTGACGCCCAGCGCCTGGCCGCGCGGCAGGATGGTGACCTTCTCCACCCGCCCGACCTTGAGCGCGGCGGCCACCAGCGCGTGGCCGGCCTCGTGCACGGCGATGCGCTTGCGGTCGACTTCCGAGAGCGGCGACACGCCGGCCGGTTTCTCGCCGATGCGGTTGGTTTCGATGGCGTCGACGAAGTGCTGCATCTCGACGTGCTCGGCACCGGCGCGGGCGGCGAGCAGGGCAGCGTGGTTGACGATCGAGGCGATCGCCGCCGGCGACAGGCCGACGCTGTTGCGCGCCAGGGCGGTGAAGTCGGGGGCGTCGTCGGTCAGGCGCAGCTTGCCGGCGTACAGGCGAAACAGCGCTTCGCGGTCTTCCAGGCTGGGCAGGCCGACCGAGATGGTGCGGTCGAAGCGACCCTCGCGCACCAGGGCCGGGTCCAGCGAGTTGGGGAAGTTGGTGGCGCCGAGCACCAGCACGCCGCTGGAGCCGTCGAAGCCGTCCATCTCGGTGAGGAACTGGTTGATGATGCGGTTGGTTTCCACGTCCGAGGAGCGGGTCTGTTCGGCGCGCTTGCCGATGCCGTCGATCTCGTCGATGAAGATGATGCACGGCGCCTGCTTGCGCGCGTTCTTGAACAGCGCCTTGACCTTGGCGATGCCGACACCGAAGTACATCGAGGAGAAGTCGCTGCCGGTGACCTGGATGAAGCTGGCATTGGCTTCGGACGCCAGCGCCTTGGCCAGCTGGGTCTTGCCAGTGCCGGGTTCGCCGGTCAGCAGCACGCCCTTGGGCGGACGGGCGCCGAGGCGGGCGTAGGCCTGTGGGTCTTTGAGGTAGGCGCTGACATCCATCAACGCCTGCTTGGCTTCGCGGGCGCCGATCACGTCATCGAAGCGTACCTCGGTGCCCTTGCGCTGGGCGCGAAACGGCTGGAACGAGACGATGGCGATCAGCGCGATGGCGATCAGCGTCAGGGCGATCAGCGCGTAGGGCAGGAACGCCTTGTACCAGGGGCGTTCGGCACGGGTGTCGAACAGCCCGACCGGGAACTGCGCCTCGCCCTGGGCATAGCGGTCGAGCAGGCGTTCGCCGATGCGCCCGTCCTGGTCGGCCAGCCAGTAGCGCTCGCCGGCGTGGGTATTGATGTATACGCCGTCGCTGCTCAGCGCCGCGCTGGCGATGCGCTGGTCGCGCAGATCGGCGAGCAGGCGCGAGAAATCGGCGCGGTTGTGCTGCCAGGCGTCACGCGAGCCGTCGAGCTCGGCCAGCATGGCCGCGAGGCTGCCGGCGGCCGGCGGCGTCGCCGGGGTGGCCGGCCAGAATTGCCAGGCGCCGGTTGCGCCGAGGGCGAGAAACAGGATCAGGGGCAGCAAAAGATTGCGGCGTCCTTTGCGCAGGAGAAGCTTCTTCATCGCAGGTCCAGGCGGGGGATTTCCCCGTCGTTGCAGATAAAAAACACCCGCCCCGAAAGGCGGAACACCGTTTTTTCATGAGCAGCGCCGGCGTGGGTTGACCGGGGCTATGGGTCAACGCGAAAGCGTCGACTCCATGACGGGCGTGTTCCCGACGGCCCCGAGAATACGGCAACGATCCTGGCGCAAACGCCGGCACGACGAATGGCCCGGCAGTTTGCGACGAATGACCTCAAGACCGGGAACTCGACGCAGCGGCGGAATTTTTTCCCGGCGTTCACAGCCTAACGGCAGAGAGTCCTTCCTCCGCGGTTCGAGCTTCCATGAAATCCTTATGCAAAGTGTGCGTCTCGCTGATCTGCCTGGCCCTGGCCGGCACGCTCGGTGCCGTCGAGTTGCCGGCGGTGATCGGCCATGTGCGGGCGGTGGAGGGCGAGGCGTTCTTCGTCAGTCGCGGGCAGACCAACGCGGCGCACGTCGGTCAGGCGGTGCTCCGTGGCGGCACGCTGGCCACCGGGGCGCGCGGGGCGGTGGGGCTGACGCTGGATGACGGCAGTCGCCTGGCCCTTGGACCAGGCAGCGAGCTGCGCCTCGGGGAGTTCGTCTTCGAACCGGCCAGCGGGCGGTTGCAGATGGAGCTGTGGCTCGAGCGCGGCATGCTGGTGGTCACCGCCGGCGACGTGGCGCGGCTCGCGCCGGGGGCGCTGCGTCTGGAGACGCCGGAGGGCGCGGTGGAAGTGCTGGGCGATGCGCAGGTCGCGGTGAGGGTGGCGCGATGAGGCCGGTGTGGCTGATGGCGGCGCTGGCGGGGCTGCTGAGCGGCTGCATGACCAGCGAGGTGCTGCTGCTGGAAGGTTCGCGCACCGGTGGCGCCGCGGAAGTGCAGTGGCGCGGGCAGCATCTGTTGCTGGTCGAGGCCGGCCAGGGCCTGCGGCTGAACGACGGCCAGCGCCTCGGCAGCTCGCTGGACTGGCTGACCTGGCAGTACCGCCCGGCGCTGGCTGTGCAGCCGCTGGAGCCGCGGCGATTCCAGCTGTTGCTGGAGGCGGACGGGCGGATGAGCGAGGCGGCGCTGGCGGTCTACGAGCAGGCGCTGGCGACCATTCGCCAGCGCGCGCCGGCTTCGGTGTGGGTGATCGGCCATACCGACACGCTGGGCGATGCACGCACCAACGAGCGGGTGGGGCTGCGCCGTGCGCAGCAGGTGGCGCGCATGCTCGAAGCCGAGAAGCTGGATCTGTTGCGTCTTAAGGTCGGCTCGCACGGCGAGCGCAACCTGTTGATCCATACCCCGGACGGCACCGCCGAACCGCGCAATCGGCGGGTCGAGGTGCGCGTCCAGTAAGGCTCAGCCGAGGACCATCACCCCGTCCATCTCGACCTGCGCGCCACGCGGCAGCGAGGCCACGCCGATGGCCGCGCGGGCCGGGTAGGGCTGCTGGAAGTAGCGGCTCATCACTTCGTTGACGGTGGCGAAGTTGGAGAGGTCGGTGAGGAAGATGTTCAGCTTGGCGATGTCGGCCAGCGAACCGCCGGCGGCCTCGCACACGGCCTTGAGGTTCTCGAACACCTGTACCGCTTCGGCCTCGAAGCCGCCTTCGACCATCTGCATGGTGGCCGGCACCAGCGGAATCTGGCCGGACAGGTAGACGGTGTCGCCGACCTTGATCGCCTGGGAGTAGGTGCCGATGGCGGCGGGGGCCTTGTCGGTGGAAATGACGGTCTTGCTCATGCGGGACTCCTGATAGGGAATGGATGGGCGAACAATGGGACAGGCCGCCAGCGCCGCCGAGCAACGGTCCGGCGGGCGCCGGCGTTCAGGCCTTGACCCGGGTGATATGGCTGAGCCCGCCGATCTTGCGCAGTTTCTTGATCACGCGGGCCAGATGCACGCGGTCATGCACGCTGACCACCAGCTGGACCACGCTGACCCGGCCGTCGCGCTCGTCCATGCTGATCTTCTCGATGTTGGCGTCGGCGGCGTTCACGCTGCCAGCCAGCAGGGCGATCAGGCCGCGCTGGTGCTCCAGCTCGATGCGCAGCTCGACGCTGAACTCGCCGGAAACGTCACGCGCCCAGGACAGCGGGATGCACTTGTCGGGGTTGTGGCGGATCTCGATGACGTTACGGCAGGTCTCCTGGTGCACCACCATGCCCTTGCCGGCCGACAGGTGGCCGACGATCGGGTCGCCGGGGATCGGCGAGCAGCAGCGCGCGTAGGACAGCACCAGCCCTTCGGTGCCGCGGATGGCCAGCGAGCCCTCGGCCTGCGGGGTCTGGTCGCCTTCGTCGGCCAGCAGGCGGCGGGCGATCACGTAGGCCATGCGGTTGCCCAGGCCCACGTCTTCGAGCAGGTCCTCGAACACCTCCATCTGATACTCGTCGAGCACGTGGCGGATGCTCTCCTCGGAGATGTCGTCGAGGCTGGCGTCGAAGCCGGCCAGCGCCTTGTTCAGCAGGCGCTCGCCGAGGCTGATCGACTCGGAGCGGCGCTGTTGCTTGAGTGCGTGGCGGATGTGCGTGCGCGCCTTGCCGGTGACCACGAAGTTGAGCCAGGCGGGGTTCGGCCGGGCGCCGGGGGCGGTGACGATTTCCACGGTGGAGCCGCTTTCCAGCGCCTGCGACAGCGGCGCCAGGCGGCGGTTGATGCGGCAGGCGATGCAGGTGTTGCCGACGTCGGTGTGCACCGCGTAGGCGAAGTCCACCGCGGTCGAGCCCTTGGGCAGCTCCATGATGCGGCCCTTGGGGGTGAAGACGTAGACCTCGTCGGGAAACAGGTCGATCTTCACGCTCTCGATGAATTCCAGCGAATTGCCGGCGCGCTGCTGCAGCTCGAGGATGCCCTTGACCCACTGGCGGGCGCGGGCGTGGGTGCCCTTGGGCGTCTCCTCGCCGTTGGACTTGTACAGCGAGTGAGCGGCGATGCCGTTGTTGGCCATCTCTTCCATCTCGCGGGTGCGGATCTGGATCTCGATGGGCACCCCGTGCATGCCGAACAGGGTGGTGTGCAGCGACTGGTAGCCGTTGGCCTTGGGAATCGCGATGTAATCCTTGAAGCGGCCGGGCAACGGCTTGTACAGGTTGTGCACGGCGCCGAGCACGCGGTAGCAGGTGTCGACCTTGTCCACCACGATGCGGAAGGCGTACACATCCATGATTTCGCTGAAGGACTTACGCTTGCTGCGCATCTTCTTGTAGATGCTGTAGAGGTGCTTCTCGCGGCCCATCACCTCGCCGGGCAGCCCCTCGCGTTCGAGGCAGGCGACCAGCGACTGCTCGATCTTGGCGACGATCTCCTTGCGATTGCCGCGAGCGCGGCGCACCGCGGCGCGGATGCGTTCGGAGCGCATCGGGTGCATCGCCTTGAAGCCCAGATCCTCGAACTCCACGCGCATGTTGTGCATGCCCAGGCGGTTGGCGATCGGGGCGTAGATTTCCAGGGTTTCCTTGGCGATGCGCCGGCGCTTTTCGCCGGAGAGCACTTCCAGCGTGCGCATGTTGTGCAGACGGTCGGCGAGCTTGACCAGGATCACGCGGATGTCGCGGGCCATGGCCATGGCCATCTTCTGGAAGTTTTCCGCCTGTGCTTCGGCCTTGGTCTCGAAGTTCATCTGGGTCAGCTTGCTGACCCCATCGACCAGCTCGGCGACGGTCTCGCCGAATTGCCGGGTCAGGGCTTCCTTGGGGATGCCGGTGTCTTCGATCACATCGTGCAGCATGGCGGCCATCAGGCTCTGATGGTCCATGTGCATGTCGGCGAGGATGCCGGCCACGGCCAGCGGGTGGGTGACGTAGGCTTCGCCGCTGCGCCGGCGCTGGCCGTCATGGGCCTGCTCGGCATAGAAATAGGCGCGGCGGACCAGGTTGACCTGGTCCGGGCCGAGGTAGGTCGACAGCCTTTGGGCGAGAGTCTCTATGCTGGCCAATGCCTAGCTCCTCGCCCGTGCGGCTCCAGGGTCAGGTGACGTCGACCGGGCATCGATCAAAGCATCTCGTTGGGATCTTCTTCGTACTGCGGCGTGCTGAACAACGGTTCTTCGTGGACGATCTCGTCCTGGGCGATCACGTCGTAGTCGACCAGGCCGCTGGCGATTTCGCGCAGGGCAACCACGGTCGGCTTGTCGTTTTCCCAGGCCACCTTCGGCTCCTTGCCGCCGGTCGCCAGCTGGCGTGCACGCTTGGTGGCCAGCATGACCAGCTCGAAGCGGTTATCGACGTTGTCCAGGCAGTCTTCAACGGTGACGCGAGCCATGGTGTTCCTCGTGATCTTTGCGGTGACGGCCAAAAGGCCGGGCGGGACTGGGTAGTCTAAAGAAAAGGCCTGCGCCAAGGGAAGCCGGTGGGCAGCAGTCGACGAACAGCGCGAGGAGGTGGGGCGGACGAAAAGACCCTTTCGTCCCGCTGTGCAGCCTCCTGCGCTTGTGCCGGCGCCTGGGGTGTCAGGCCAGCAGCTGCTCGAGCAGGCCGCCGAAGCGCTCCTGCTGGGTCTGCAGGCGCAGCTGGTTGGCGCGGAAGATCGCCTTGAGGTCTTCCAGAGCGTGGGCGAAGTCGTCGTTGATCACCAGGTAGTCGTATTCGACGTAGTGGCTCATTTCGCTGACCGCTTCGCGCATGCGTCGCTCGATGATTTCGTCGCTGTCCTGGCCGCGGTTGGTCAGGCGCTGGCGCAGGGCCTCCTGGGTCGGCGGCAGGATGAAGATCGAGCGGGCCTGCGGCAGCAGGTGGCGCACCTGCTGGGCGCCCTGCCAGTCGATTTCCAGGATCAGGTCGAAGCCCTCGGCGAGGGTTTGCTCCAGCCAGCGCTGGGAGGTGCCGTAGAGGTTGCCGAACACTTCGGCATGCTCGAGGAACTCGCCCTGCTCCATGCGCGCGAGAAACTCCTCGCGGGCGACGAAGTGATAGTTCACCCCGTCCACCTCGCCCGGGCGCATGGCGCGGGTGGTGTGGGATACGGAGACGCGGACGTTGGGCATGGCGTCGATCAGCGCCTTGACCAGGCTGGTCTTGCCGGCGCCGGAAGGCGCGGAAACGATGTAGAGCGTGCCGGTGTGGGCGGACATGGGGATTACCTGGGCGGGCGCTGGGTTATTCGATGTTCTGGACCTGTTCGCGCATCTGCTCGATCAGGACCTTGAGGTTCACGGCGACCTGGGTGCTGCGGGTGTCGAACGCCTTGGAGCCGAGGGTGTTGGCTTCGCGGTTGAGTTCCTGCATCAGAAAGTCCAGGCGCCGGCCGGAGGCACCGCCGGCCTTGAGCACCCGGCGCACTTCGGCGACATGGGTGCTCAGGCGGTCGAGTTCCTCGGCGACGTCGCTCTTTTGCGCCAGCAGCACCAGTTCCTGCTCCAGGCGCGCCGGGTCCAGTTCGACCTTCCACTCGGCGCAGCGCTCGAGAATCTTCTGCCGCTGGGCCTCGAGCATCTGCGGCACCAGCGCGCGCAGGGCGACGACTTCTTCCTGGATGGCATCGAGGCGATCGTTGATCAGCTGCGCCAGCTCGGCGCCTTCACGGGCGCGGCCCTGCTTGAGCTGCTCGAGGGTCTGGTGGAACAGCGCCATGGCCGCCTCGGCCAGTGCCTGGCTGTCGGTGGCGTCGCTGACCAGCACGCCCGGCCAGGCCAGCAGTTCCATCGGATTGAGCGGGGCGGGGCCGGCAGTGAGTTCGGCCAGGCTTTCGGCGGCGGTGACCAGCTGGCGCGCGCGCTCGCGGTCGATCTGCAGGCTCTGGTGGCTGGTCGCTTCGGTATAGCGCAGGGTGCATTCCACCTTGCCGCGCGACAGGCCCTTGCGCAGCGCCTCGCGCACGCCGCCTTCGAGGTCGCGGAAGGTTTCCGGCAGGCGCAGGTGCGGCTCGAGGTAGCGGTGGTTCACCGAGCGGATTTCCCAGCTGAGGGTGCCATGGGTGCCGGCCTGTTCGGCGCGGGCGAAGGCCGTCATGCTGTGGATCATCGCGAGTCCTCGGGCGGGTGGAAAAGCCGGCGATTGTAGCCCATTACGCCGGATGCGGGGGCTGGCGCGGCAGGGCCGCCCGGCCGGCTGGGGCGAATCTGCCCGGCAGGCGCGCCAAGGCCCGCGGCGGTCTCTATAATGTCGGCCCATACACCCATCAGCAGACAGGTTTTTCCATGAAGCGTCCCAGTGGCCGCGCCGCCGATCAGCTGCGCCCGATCCGCATCACCCGTCACTACACCAAGCATGCCGAGGGTTCGGTACTGGTGGAGTTCGGTGACACCAAGGTGATCTGCACCGCCAGCGTCGAGGCGGGCGTGCCGCGCTTTCTGAAAGGCCAGGGCCAGGGTTGGCTGACCGCCGAGTACGGCATGCTGCCGCGCTCGACCGGTGAGCGGAACCAGCGCGAAGCGAGCAAGGGCAAGCAGGGTGGTCGCACCCTGGAGATCCAGCGCCTGATCGGCCGTTCGCTGCGCGCCGCGCTGGACATGACCAAGCTCGGCGAGAACACCATCTACATCGATTGCGATGTGATCCAGGCCGACGGCGGTACCCGCACCGCGTCGATCACCGGGGCGATGGTCGCGCTGGTCGACGCACTGGCCCTGCTGAAAAAGCGCGGCGCGCTGAAAGGCGAGCCGCTCAAGCAGATGATCGCCGCCGTCTCGGTGGGCATCTTCCAGGGCGAGGCGGTGCTGGACCTGGACTACCTGGAAGATTCGGCCGCCGACACCGACCTGAACGTGGTGATGACCGAGGCCGGTGGTTTCATCGAGGTGCAGGGCACCGCCGAGGCGGCACCGTTCACCCCCGAGCAGTTCAACGCCATGCTGGCGCTGGCCGAGCGCGGCATGCGCGAGTTGTTCGCCCTGCAGCGCGCGGCGCTGGCCGACTGATCCGGCATGAGCGACCAGCAGCTGGTCCCGCTGCCGAGCCCCGAGGCGCGGCGCTGGGCGATGCTCTGCCATTACGCCGCCTTCTGCTGGTTTCTGCTGCCGATGATCGGCAATGTGCTGGGGCCGCTGATCCTCTGGCAGCTCAAGCGCGAGTCCGATCCGTTCATCGATGACCAGGGGCGCGAGGCGCTGAATTTCCAGATCACCTTCAGCGTGTGGATGATGATCGCCGGCATCCTGGCGTGGGTCATCATCGGTTTCGCGCTGATTCCGCTGATCAGCCTGGTGGCGCTGGTGCTGGTGATCATCGCCGGCATGCGTGCCAACGAGGGCAAGCGTTACCGCTACCCGTTCTGCTGGCGGGTGCTGAAGTAGGCGCCGGTCTGCCTGGCGGGCAAATGAAAAGGCCGACCCCTGTGGGTCGGCCTTTTGCTTTCTTGGGTTCTGCCGCGCGGCGGCGAGCTACACCGACAGGGTCCAGTCATAGTCGATGATCAGCGGTGCGTGCTGGGAGAAGCGCGGCTGGCGGGGCAGGCGCGCGTGCCGGACGAAGCGCCGCAGACCCGAGGTGAGGATCTGGTAGTCATAGCGCCAGCCGAGGTTGAGCATCTCGGCCTGCTCGGTGTCCGGCCACCAGCTGTACTGATCGGGCTCGCGATTGACCTCGCGGAAGGCGTCGATATAGCCCAGGTTGCCGAACACCTGATCCAGCCAGGCACGCTCGGGGGCGAGAAAGCCCGGGCTCTGCTGGCACTCGCGCCAGTTCTTCACGTCCAGTTTCTGGTGCGCCACCTGCAGCGAGCCGCAGTAGATGTATTCGCGGCGCTTGCGACGCTGCTTGTCCAGGTAGTGGGTGAAGTCGTCCATGAACTTGAATTTCTGGTTCAGGTGTTCGTCACCCTCGCGTCCGCTGGGCAGCATCAGGCTGGCGATGCTGAGCTTGTCGAAGTCGGCCTGCAGGTAGCGGCCGTAGCGGTCGGCGCTCTCGAAGCCCAGGCCGAAGATCACGGCCTTGGGCTGCAGGCGCGAGTAGATGGCGACGCCGCCCTGCTCGGGAAACTCACCCTCGGCGGCGTAGAGGAAGTAGCCATCGAGCTGGAAGGCGGGGTCGTCCAGCTCGACGGTAGAGGCGCGGGTATCCTGCAGGCAGATGACGTCGGCATTCTGCGCCTGCAGCCAGCTGAGAAGCCCCCGCTGCACCGCCGCATGAATGCCATTCACGTTGATGCTGATAATCCGCATAAATGGCCCCTGAAAAAACGTGCGTGTATCATAACCGCAACTATCCCTTTAGCTAAATCGGCAGGTTCTGGAGCACTACATGCAGGCGTATCAGCGTGAATTCATCCGCTTCGCGATCGAGCGGGGCGTGCTGCGGTTCGGTGAGTTCACCTTAAAGTCAGGTCGCACCAGTCCCTACTTCTTCAATGCCGGCCTGTTCAACTCCGGTGTCGCTCTGGCGCAGCTCGGGCGCTTCTATGCCGAGGCGGTGGTGCACAGCGGGGTGGACTTCGATGTGCTGTTCGGCCCGGCCTACAAGGGCATTCCGCTGGCGGCGGCCACCGCCGTGGCGCTGGCCGAGCAGCATGGGCGCGACGTGCCCTGGTGCTTCAACCGCAAGGAAGCCAAGGATCATGGCGAGGGTGGCACGCTGGTCGGTGCGCCGCTCAAGGGGCGGGTGCTGATCATCGATGACGTGATCACCGCCGGCACCGCGATCCGTGAAGTCATGCAGATCATCCAGGCGCAGCAGGCCCAGCCGGCCGGCGTGCTGATCGCGCTGAACCGCCAGGAGCGGGGGCAGGGCGAGTTGTCGGCAATCCAGGAGGTCGAGCGCGACTTCGGCATGCCGGTGATCAGCATCGTCTCGTTGAACCAGGTGCTCGAATACCTGGCCGAGGATGCGCAGCTCAAGCAGTACCTGCCGGCCGTCGAGGCCTATCGCGCCGCCTACGGCGTGTGATCCCCCGGGGCGCCGCGTCCGCGGCGCCCGTCCTGGTTCGCGCGCCGCGCGCCGATCCCGCCCTTTCAGCTTCTGCCGTTCGTCGCTTCGCTCGGGCTGCCGGGCGTCGCGCGTTCGGCTGTCCGCCATTTGCCAGGCAGTGTTACTTTTCGTAGCTTGATGCCGCGACTCGGCTCGCTGGCGCGGGCGTCGAGCGCGCGCGGCCGGCGGGTCGCGGAGCGCTCTAAATAGCAGCTTGTTCGTCTGGTGGTCAATTCCCGGATGGTCGGGCTGAGCGCCTTTGTCTCAGTCTTGTAACTTTTCGACCCAAATTCCTGGGGGTCTACACACTATGACTGATACGGTAACAGGCGGCAGCTACCGCGAGCTGCACAAGCCCAAGCAAGAATTCGCCTCGCGGGCGGAATACCTCGAGCACGAGCTCGAGATCATGGCGCCGCGTCGCTGGGGCATCAATCTGCCGATCCGCGACTACCGCTTCGAGCTGGAGGACTGGGTGCCGGCGATGGCGGCCACCATCGGCAAGATCGTCATGGTCGCGGCGGTGGTCGCCGCCTTCGCCGCCCCGCTGGGGCTGTCGAATGATTTCGTGATCGAAAACGTCCGCTTCGAGATGTTGATCGCGGCGCTTTTGTTCGTGGTGCTGTTTTCCGGCGTGCTCAATCCCACCGCCAACCTGGCCGGCACCCATGGACCGCTGATTCCGCTGATTCCGCTGATCGTGGCCTCCGGTGGCCATCCGATGGCGCTGGGCATCATGGTCGGGCTGCTGGGTTTCAGCCTGGGCCTGTTCAAGGGCGGCAGTCTGTTGGCGCGCCTGACCAGTAACGGGGTGTGCGGAGGCCTGTTGCTCTATCTCGGCTTCATCGGCGTGACCTCGCAGATCAAGAAGCTGTTCGCCTGGGCCGACGGCTTCGACATGGGCTACATCGCCTTCGTCGTGGTGTTCGCCACCGTGGTGATGTACGCCTACCTCGAGCACATCCGCATGCGCTGGCTGGCCATTCCGCTGGGTTCGGCGATGGCGGCGCTGATCGCGTTTGCCCTCGGCGCGCCCTTCGAGTTCACCACCGAGCCGGGCATTCCCAACCTCAACCCGGCCTACTGGTGGGGCGAGGACACCGGCTGGCAGCTGGGCCTGCCGACCTTCCAGCATTTCGTCGCGGTGGCGCCGTTCGCCGTGCTGGCGATCGCCATGTGGTCGCCGGACTTCCTCGGCCATCGGGTGTTCCAGGAGCTGAACTACCCGGCGCGGGCCAAGAAAGTGCTGATGAACATCGATGACACCATGTGCATCGCCGCCGCTCGCCAGGTGGTGGGCACCTCGCTCGGTGGCGGCAACCTGGCCTCGTCCTGGGGTACCTACATGGTGCCGGCGGCCATCGCCAAGCGGCCGATTCCTGCCGGCGCGGTGCTGACCGGCCTGCTCTGCGTGATTGCCGCGATCTGGGGCTATCCGATGGACCTGGCGATCTGGCCGCCGGTGCTGTCGGTGGCGCTGATGGTGGGTGTGTTCCTGCCGCTGCTGGAAGCCGGCATGCAGATGACCCGCGAAGGCAAGACCTCGCAGTCCGCCGCCATCGTGATCTTCTCCTCGGCGCTGGTGAACCCGGTGTTCGGCTGGTCGCTGACCGTGCTGCTGGACAACCTGGGGCTGATCGGTGACAAGGAGCGTGGCCAGGCGATGCCGCACCTGCACCGCTGGGTGATCCCCGGCATCATGTTTGCCGTGCTCTGTGCGGTGATGGCGGCGATCGGCATGTTCCCGGGCATTCCGGCGCTGCTGGAGTCGTTCCGCAACCTGCACTAAGCGGAAGAGGGGCATGAAAAAGGGGAGCCGCGGCTCCCCTTTTTCGTTTCGCTGAACGCCTTACTGGGTCTTGCGGTTGGTGATCAGGGTACCGACGCCGGTATCGCTGAAGATCTCCAGCAGCACGGCGTGCGGCACGCGGCCGTCGATGATGTGCGAGCTGGTGACGCCGGCCTGCACCGCCTCGAGGGCGCAGCGGATCTTCGGCAGCATGCCGCCGTAGATGGTGCCGTCGGCGATCAGCGCATCCACCTCGGCGGTGGACAGGCCGGTGAGCACGTTGCCCTGCTTGTCCATCAGGCCGGCGATGTTGGTCAGCAGCATCAGCTTCTCGCACTTGAGCGCTTCGGCCACCTTGCCGGCCACCAGGTCGGCGTTGATGTTGTAGGACTGGCCGTCCTCGCCGACGCCGATCGGCGCGATCACCGGGATGAAGTTGCCGGCCACCAGCATGTTGATCAGCTCGACGTTGACGTCGACGACCTCGCCGACATGGCCGATGTCGATGATTTCCGGCTGGGTCATTTCCGGCGTCTGGCGGGTCACCTTGAGCTTCTTGGCCTTGATCAGGCCGGCGTCCTTGCCGGTCAGGCCGATGGCCTGGCCGCCGTGCTGGTTGATCAGGCTGACGATGCTCTTGTTCACCTGGCCGCCGAGCACCATTTCCACCACGTCCATGGTGGCGCTGTCGGTCACCCGCATGCCGTCGATGAAGTGGCTCTCGATGCTCAGGCGCTTGAGCAGATCGCCGATCTGCGGGCCGCCGCCGTGAACCACCACCGGGTTGATGCCCACGGCCTTCATCAGCACGATGTCGCGGGCGAAGCCGGTTTTCAGCTCCTCGCTTTCCATCGCGTTGCCGCCGTACTTGATCACCAGCGTCTTGCCGACGAACCGGCGGATATAGGGCAGCGCCTCGGACAGGACCTGGGCGAATTGGGTGGCAGCTTCACGGCTGAGGGACATGCAGGACTCCGCGGTCAGAACGGCAGGTTGAGGTCGGGCGCGACGCTGAGGATCTGCTCGCGGAACACCCGCTGGATGCGCTGCAGTTCGTCCTCGGTCTCGGCCTCGAAGCGCAGCACCAGCACCGGCGTGGTGTTGGAGGCGCGAACCAGGCCCCAGCCGCGGGGATAATCCGCACGCACGCCATCCAGGGTGAACAGGCTGGCATCGCCCCACTGGGCGTCGCGTTGAAGGGCGTCAATGATGGTGAATTTGCTGTCTTCTGTCACCGTGACGTTGATCTCGGGCGTGGACAGGTCGACAGGGAAATCGGCGAAGAAGCTGTCGGCATCGCGGCCGTCCTTGGCGAGGATCTCCAGCAGGCGCACGGCGGCGTAGATGCCATCGTCGAAGCCGTACCAGCGCTCCTTGAAGAACACGTGGCCGCTCATCTCGCCGGCGAGCTCGGCGCCGGTCTCCTTCATCTTCTTCTTGATCAGCGAGTGGCCGGTTTTCCACATCCGGGGCTGGCCGCCATAGCCCTCGATCAGCGCCGTCAGGCGACGGGTGCATTTGACGTCGTAGATGATCTCGGCGCCCGGGTTGCGCTCGACCACGTCGCGCGCATAGGCCATCAGCAGCTGGTCGGGGTAGATGATCGCGCCGCTGGCCGTCACCACGCCGACCCGGTCGCCGTCGCCGTCGAAGGCCAGGCCCAGGTCGGCGCCTTCGGCTTTCACCCGGGCGATCAGGTCCTTGAGGTTGGCCGGCTTGCCCGGGTCCGGGTGGTGGTTGGGGAAGTGGCCGTCCACCTCGCAGAACAGCGGGATCATGTCGCAGCCCAGTGCGTCGACCAGCTGCGGCGCGACCACGCCGGCCACGCCGTTGCCGCAATCCACCACCACCTTGAGCTTGCGCGCGAGCTTCACGTCGTCGCGGATGCGCGTCATGTAGCGCTCCAGCAGCTCGACCCGCTCGACCGTGCCAGCGCCCTCGGCCAGATCGCCGGTCTCGATGCGCAGGCGCAGGGCCTGGATCTGTTCGTTGGCCAGGGTGTCGCCGGCGATGACGATCTTGAAGCCGTTGTAGTCCGGCGGGTTGTGGCTGCCGGTGAGCATCACGCCGGATTTGCCCTTGAGCACATGGGTGGCGTAGTAGAGCACCGGGGTCGGCACCATGCCGATGTCGCTGACCGTGCAGCCGCACTCGGCGATGCCGCGGATCAGCTCGCTGACCAGGCTCGGGCCGGACAGGCGACCGTCACGGCCGACGGCCACGTTCGGCTCGCCCTGGGCGAGCGATTCGGAGCCGATGGCGCGGCCGATCCAGTAGGCGGTTTCCGGGGTCAGGCTGTCGCCGACGATGCCGCGGATGTCGTAGGCGCGAAAGATGCTGGCGGGAAGCTGCGGGGCTTTGCTGGTCATAACGCTTGCTCCTTGGCGCGGAGCCGGCCGGCGCCGGTTCCGTCGAGAACATCATGTTAAGAGAGGCTGATCCGGCATTGCCGGAGGTGCCAATGGCCGTGCTCCGTCCGTTGTCTGGGCCGTGCGACCGGCCGAGTTTGGAGAGTGGTGCGCAGGCAGAGTTCCGGCCTGCCGCGTGCCGCTCAGCTGCGCCCGGAATGGCCAAATCCGCCGGCGCCGCGCACGCTGGCATCGAATTCCTGGACCAGCTCGAACTGCGCCTGCACCACCGGCACCAGCACCAGTTGCGCGATGCGCTCGCCGACGGCGATGTCGAAGGCGGTCTGGCCGCGGTTCCAGCACGACACCATCAGTTCGCCCTGGTAGTCCGAGTCGATCAGGCCGACCAGGTTGCCGAGCACGATGCCGTGTTTGTGGCCGAGCCCCGAGCGCGGCAGGATCAGTGCGGCGAGGCCCGGATCGCCGATGTGGATCGACAGGCCGGTGGGGATCAGTACGGTCTGGCCGGGCTCCAGGCGGGTGTCCTGTTTGAGCATGGCGCGCAGGTCGAGGCCGGCCGAGCCTTGGGTGGCGTACTGCGGCAGGGGGAAGTCGGTGCCCAGGCGGGGGTCGAGGATTTTCGCTTGCAGTCGGTGCATGTCAGGCCTTGTGGAATCGGTCGGCGATGAAGGCCACCAGCTGGCGGGCGATGTGCCCCTTGCTGGCCTGGCCCAGGCGGGTGACCTGGCGGGCGCGGTCGATGATGCTGACGGCGTTCTCTTCGCTGTTGAAGCCAATGCTCGGGTTGGCCACGTCGTTGGCGATGATCAGGTCGAGGTTCTTGTCCACGAGCTTGCGCGTCGCGTACTCGAGCAGGTTCTCGGTCTCGGCGGCGAAGCCGACGCTGAACGGGCGGTCGGCGCGGGCCGAGAGGGTGGCCAGGATGTCCGGGTTGCGCACCATGCGCAGCAGCATGCCGTCGCCGCTTTGCGGGTCCTTCTTGATCTTCTGCTCGGCGACCACCTCGGGGCGGTAGTCGGCCACCGCCGCGGCGGCGATCAGGATGTCGCAGGGCATCGCCGCCTCGCAGGCCGCGAGCATGTCACGGGCGCTGACCACATCGATCCGCTCGACCCGATCGGGCGTGCGCAGATGCACCGGGCCGCTGACCAGCGTCACTCGGGCGCCGGCTTCGGCAGCGGCTTCGGCCAGCGCAAAACCCATTTTTCCCGAGCTGTGGTTGGTGATATAGCGCACCGGGTCGATGTTTTCCTGGGTCGGGCCGGCGGTGATCAGTACGTGGCGGCCGGTGAGCAGGCCGCTTGCGAAGCAGTCGGCCGCCGCCTGCGCCAGCTGGTCCGGCTCGAGCATGCGCCCCGGGCCGACATCGCCACAGGCCTGGCTGCCGGCCGCCGGGCCGAACAGGCGGATGCCGCGCTGCTGCAACAGCGCGGCGTTGGCCACGGTCGCCGGGTCGCGCCACATCGCCTGATTCATCGCCGGGGCCAGGGCAACCGGCGCATCGGTGGCCAGCACCAGGGTGGTCAGCAGGTCGTCGGCCACGCCCTGGGCCAGGCGCGCCATCAGGTCGGCGGTGGCTGGGGCGATCAGCACCAGATCGGCCCAGCGCGCCAGTTCGATATGGCCCATGGCCGCTTCGGCGGCCGGGTCGAGCAGGTCCTGATGCACGGGGTGGCCGGACAGCGCCTGCAGGGTCAGCGCAGTGATGAACTCGCGGCCGCCGCGGGTCATCACCACCCGCACGTCGGCGCCTTGGTCGCGCAGGCGGCGGACCAGTTCGGCGCTCTTGTAGGCGGCGATGCCGCCGCCGACGCCGAGGATGATGCGTTTACGATAAAGCCGCTGCATGGATCGCCCGTTCGCGTTGCAGAAGGCGCGTGCACCAGTGCCGGGCCCGCGCGGATGAGGGCGGCTAAGATAGCACAGCGCCCCACAGGGATATGGGGGCAGGACAGGCAAGGAGCCAATGATGAGCATACGGGACTGGCCGGCCGCCGAGCGGCCGCGGGAGAAGCTGCTGGCCCAGGGCGCGGCGGCGCTGTCGGACGCCGAGTTGCTGGCGATATTCCTGCGCACCGGGGTCGCGGGCGTCAGTGCGGTGGACCTGGCACGCCGCCTGCTCGCCGACTTCGGCAGCCTGCGCGCGTTGCTGGAAGCGGATCTGATCGGCTTCAGCGAGCACCTGGGCCTGGGCCCGGCGAAATACGCGCAGCTGCAGGCGGTGCTGGAGATGGCGCGGCGGCACCTGGCCGAGCGCCTGCGCCGCGACTCGGCGCTGGAAAGCCCGCAGGCGGTGCGCGACTACCTGAAGGCGCGGCTGCGTCACGAGCCGCACGAGCTGTTCGGCTGCCTGTTTCTCGACGCGCGGCATCGGGTGCTGGCCTTCGAGGTGCTGTTTCATGGCACCATCGATGGCGCCAGCGTCTACCCGCGCCAGGTGGTCAAGCGGGCGCTGGCGCACAACGCGGCGGCGCTGATCCTCACCCACAACCACCCCTCGGGGGTGGCCGAGCCCAGTCAGGCCGACCGCCAGTTGACGACCAGGCTCAAGGACGCCCTGGCGCTGGTCGACGTGCGCGTCCTTGATCACTTCATCGTCGGTGACGGCGAGCCGCTGTCGATGGCCGAGCTGGGCTGGTTATAAAGCCGCTGGAGGCGCGAGGTTGGCGCCTGGGCGAAACGCCAGGGTGCGCTGGCCGGCTCGGGGCGCGATCCCGCGTCATCCCGCCTGCCAGCTCCCGGCGCTCTTTTCGATCGCCCGTCCATCGGTCTGCTAACGACCTCCGCGCTTGTTGCCCCTCGGCCTTTCTGATATAAAGCAGCGCTCTTTTTTCAGGGCCGGCGCAGTTGATCCATGCGTTCGGCGCGTTGGCCCTGGCAAGATGCGGCGCAGAGCGCCGAATGACTAAGTTCAAGCGGCCAACCCATGCCGGGTTGGGCATGTGGTTTAGAGGGCTGAGGCATGTCTAGAGTCTGTCAAGTTACCGGCAAGGGCCCGGTAACCGGGAACAACGTTTCCCACGCAAACAACAAAACCCGTCGTCGTTTCCTGCCGAACCTGCAGCATCATCGCTTCTGGGTCGAGTCCGAGAAGCGCTTCGTGCGTCTGCGCGTTTCCGCCAAGGGCATGCGCATCATCGACAAGCGTGGTATTGACGTGGTTCTGGCCGAACTGCGCGGCCGCGGCGAAAAGGTTTAAGGGAGAACGAACATGCGTGACCTGATCCGTTTGGTGTCCAGCGCCGGTACCGGCCACTTCTACACCACCGACAAGAACAAGCGCACCACCCCCGACAAGATCGAAATCAAAAAGTTCGATCCTGTGGTTCGCAAGCACGTGATGTACAAGGAAGCCAAGATCAAGTAATTGATCGAAGCTGCCAGAAAAACCCGCCAAACGGCGGGTTTTTTCGTTTCTGGGGCGCGCCGTCAGGCGGCCGTCCGCACGGCGTCGGCGAAACGCTCCAGTAGCGTGTCGATCTGGCCCTTGTCGATGATCAAAGGCGGCGACAGGGCGATGGTGTCGCCGCTGGCACGCACCAGTGCGCCGTTGCGGAAGGTCTGGCAGAACACCTCGTAGCCGCGCTTGCCGACGCCTTCGGCGCGCGCCTCGAACTGGATGCCGGCGACCAGCCCGACGGTACGGATGTCGATCACATGCGGCAGCTCGCGCAGGCGCTGCAAAGCGTCCTGCCAGTAACCTTCCAGTTCGATGGCCTTCTGGAACAGCCCTTCGCGCGCATAGACATCCAGGGTGGCGAGGGCGGCGGCGCAGGCTACCGGGTGGCCGGAATAGGTGTAGCCGTGGAAGAACTCGATGGCGCTTTCCGGGCCGGTCATGAACGCCTGGTGGATGGCCTCGTTGACCAGCACGGCGCCCATCGGGATGCAGCCGTTGGTCAGGCCCTTGGCGCAGGTGAGGATGTCCGGCGTCACACCCCAGCGCTGGGCGGCGAAGGCTTCGCCGACCCGGCCGAAGCCGGTGATGACCTCGTCGAAGATCAGCAGGATGCCGTGCTTGCGGGTGATTTCCCGCAGCCGCTGCAGGTAGCCCCTGGGCGGCAGGATGACTCCGGCAGAGCCCGACATCGGCTCGACGATCACCGCGGCGATGTTCTCGGCGCCATGCAGGGCGACCAGGCGCTCGAGCTCCTCGGCTTTCTCCACGCCATGCTCGGGCAGGCCCATGCTGAAGGCGTTGCGCTGCAGATCGAGGGTGTGCGAGAGGTGGTCCACACCCGGCAGCATGGCGCCGAAGGCGCGGCGGTTGTTGAGCATGCCGCCCACCGAGATGCCACCGAAGCCCACCCCGTGGTAGCCCAGCTCCCGGCCGATCAGGCGGGTGCGGCTGGCCTCGCCGCGGGCGCGGTGGTAGGCGAGGGCGATCTTCAGGGCGGTGTCCACCGACTCGGAGCCGGAGTTGGTGAAAAACACCCGGTTCAGCCCCGCCGGGGCGATGCCTGCCAGGCGCTCGGCCAGCTCGAACGGCAGCGGGTGGCCCATCTGGAAGGTCGGGGCGAAATCGAGCTTGGCGATCTGACGGCTGACCGCCTCGGTGATCTCGGCGCGGCCATGGCCGGCGTTGCAGCACCACAGCCCGGCGGTGCCATCGAGCACCTGACGCCCGTCGCTGTCGGTGAAGTACATGCCCTTGGCGCTCTCGAGCAGGCGCGGCCCGGCCTTGAACTGGCGATTGGCGGTGAAGGGCATCCAGAACTGCTCGGCAGGGATGGTGGTCATGGCGGGCTCCGAGTGGTGGGCGGTGTCTCAGTGTATGTTCGAAATATTGAACATCTCAAGGCGCCTGCGCCGCGTGGGCCTGCAAAAAATGCTACAGCGCCGGGTAGCTGGGCGCGCGCGCCTGTTGCAGGATCGCCTCCAGGCGCCCGGCCAGCTGGCGCGGGTCGAAGGGTTTGACCAGTACCTCGCAGGCACCCACGGCGAGCAGCTCGGCGCGCCGCGCCGGGTCGGTGTTGCCGGTGAGAAACACCACCGGTATCTCGCGCAGGTCCAGTCGCTCGGCCAGATGCCGGAGCAGCTGGGTGCCGTCCATCTGCGGCAGCATGGCATCCAGCAGGATCAGGTCGGGGGCGAAATCCGCGGCATGGAGCAGGGCCTGGGCGCCGGACTCGCAGCTCAGTACCTCGAAGCCGCCGATGCGCTCGAGCGCCAGTCGGGTCACCAGGCGGATGGACGGTACGTCCTCCACATGCAGGATGCGGCGACCTTGGCTCATGCCGCCGCCCCTTCGCCGAGCGGCAGCTCGAACCAGAAGCAGGTGCCGCCCTGGGCCGGGCTGTCATAGCCGATGCGGCCGCCCATCTGCTCGATCAGCGCCTTGCTGATCGCCAGGCCCAGGCCGGTGCCGCCCTGGCCCCGCGCCGGCGACGGGTCGGCCTGGGCGAACTTCTGAAACACCCGCGGCTGGAACGCCGCGGGAATGCCCGGCCCCTGGTCGCAGACTTCGACTCTTACCCAGCCCTCGGTCTGGCGGATGTGCAGCTGCACTGTGGCGCCGCTGGGCGAGAACTTGGCGGCGTTGGACAAGAGGTTGTTCAGCACCTGATGCAGGCGCAGCGCATCGACGCAGACCTCGGCCTCGGTGTGTTCGCACAGGTGCAGCTGCACCGCGTGACGCTCGGCGTAACCGCGGTTGTTGCGCAGCGCCTGTTCCAGCAGCGGCTGCAACGGCTGACGGCAAGGCTCGACGCGCATCTCGCCGGCATTGATTTTGTCGAGGTCGAGCAGGTCGTCGATCAGTGCGCCGAGCCGTTCGCTATTGTGCAGAGCGATCTCCAGCAGTTCGGCGATTTCCGTGGGCACGCTGCCCATCACTCCGTCGCAGATCAGTGCCAGCGAGCCGGTGATGGAGGTGAGCGGGGTGCGCAGCTCGTGGCTGACCATCGATACGAAGTCGCGTTGCAGGCGCTCGATGCGCTTGCGCTCGGTGATGTCGTGCATCACCGCCACCGCACCCAGCTGGCGGGCGTCCGAGCCGAACAGCGGGTCGGCGCTGGTCAGCAGGTGGCGCGCCTGATCGCCCAGCAGCACGGTGTGTTCGGCCTCGGCCACCACTTCGCCCTGTAGCGCACGGACCAGCGGCAGGCGTGCCGCCGGCTCGGGTCGTTTGCCTTCGCTATCGAACACCGCCAGGTGCTCGAGCCATTCGGACAGGTTGTCGGGCAGTTGGCCGAACCAGGCGCGGGCCTGGTGGTTGGACAGGATCAGCCGGCCTTCGCGGTCGCAGGCGACCACCGCCTCGGAGAGCGACTCGATCAGCAGGCGGGTCAGCTCCTGCTGTTTTTCCAGCTCGTGCTGCTGGGCCTTGCGCGCGCTGATGTCGGTCACCAGGCCATGCCAGAGCAGCGCGCCATCTTCCTGTGGCAGCGGGCTGGCACGGCACTCGAGCCACAGCAGGCCCTTGTCCGGGTGTTCGGCGCGGTGCTCGAAGTGCCAGGGCTGGCTCGCCAGGGTGGCCTGATGCACGCGCTCCTGCACGGCAGCGCGATCCTCGGGGTGGATGCGCAGGAACAGGTCCTCGCCATCGTCGATCACCCGCTGCGGGCTCAGCCCGAACACCGCCTCGATGCCTTCGCTGACGAAGGTGAAGCGGCCGCCTTCGAGCGGGTGCCAGCGGTATTGAAAGAGCATGCCCGGCACCTGTGCCGCGATCTGCTGGAAGCGCAGCTGCAGGGCCTGCTGGGCGGTGAGGTCGTAGGCGATCGCCAGATAGCCGCGCGGGCGCTGGTCGGGGCCGGGGATGCTGGAGACGCTGAGCAGGACCGGCACTTCCCGGCCGCTGCGGTGGCGCAGCCGCCAGGGGCGCTGCTCGCGGTGGCCATGGCGCAGCGGCGCGCTGAACACGGCGAAGTCGGGGCTCACCGGCTCGCCCAGTTCGGCGCTGAGTTCGGTCGCCCGCGCCGCCAGGGCGCTGGGGGGGAACAGGCTGCTGGCGAGCTGGCCGATCAGGCTCGTCTCGCTGTGGCCGAGCAGGGCCTGCGCGGTCGGGTTGGCCTGCTGGATACGGCCCTCGGCGCTCATCACCAGGATCGCGCTGCCGGCGCTGTCGAGCATCACCTGCTGGAGGATGGCCTGCTCGGCGTGCTGACGGGTCAGCAGACGCTGCTCGAACAGGCGGATGACCTGCCGGCTGAGTCGCGCCAGGGCATCGCGCTGCTCGTCGTTCAGCTGGCGCGGCTCGCGGTCGATGACGCACAGGGTGCCGAGGTTGTGGCCATCGGGGGTGGTCAGCGGCGCCCCGGCGTAGAAGCGGATCTTCGGCTCGCCGGTGACCAGCGGGTTGTCGCGAAAGCGCAGGTCCTTCAGCGCGTCGTCCACCTCGAACAGGGACTGGCCCTGGATGGCATGCGAGCAAAAGGCGATCTGCCGCGGCGTTTCGGTGGCGCTCAGGCCGACCCGGCTCTTGAACCACTGGCGGCGCTCGTCGACCAGGGAGATCAGCGCAATCGGGGTGCCGCAGATGAAGGCGGCCAGCCGGGTGAAGTCGTCGAACTCCTCTTCGCTCGGCGTGTCGAGGATTTCATAGCGCAGCAAGGCCGACAGCCTCGACAGTTCCTGCGAGAGCGGGTGCGGGCGCGGGTCGCCCTGGCTGGATTCGTCGGTCGCCATCATCGGGCAGCCTCATGCACAGGGGGCGGCAGTTGCTGGGCAAGCACGATGCCGCAGGGCTCGGCGGCTGAGCCGCATTGCCTGGTTAGAGCGGCCGGCGCAAGAAAATGTCCGTCTTGCGCCCGCGCCTGCCGCCGTCGGGCGCTGCCGTGCGTCGTCCTGTGCCGGTCGGGTACGTGCATGGGGGGTCTCCTTGCCGTGTGTGCGCCAGCCGCCAGTGTCGCCCAGAATGCCGGCCGCGCGACGCGCAGCATCCCACAGGGCGAGCGTGCTTGCCTTTACACTTTATAAAAAGATATTTTGTATAAGTCTTAATTAATGGTGACGCTCGTGACACTCGATGCGCATGAGTTGCAGTTGCTGCGTGCCAACGCAGGCGAAGCCTGTCAACTGCTCAAGACGCTGGCCAATCCTGATCGGCTGTTGCTGCTTTGCCAATTGGTCGATGGTGAACGCAATGTCGGCGACCTGGAGCGCGAACTGGGCATCCAGCAGCCGACACTTTCCCAGCAGCTGGCGGTGTTGCGTCGCGAGTCGCTGGTGAGCACGCGGCGCGAGGGCAAGCAGGTGTACTACCGCATCGCCAGCCCCGCTGCGCTCGCCGTTCTGCAAACGCTTCATCAACTATTCTGTGGAGGAGAGCGATGAGCATCGATTGGGCGAATTTCACGCCCTGGTCAGCCTTGGCCGGAGGACTGCTGATCGGCCTCGGGGCTGGTGCGTTCGTGTTGTTCAATGGCCGGATCGCCGGCATCAGCGGCCTGTTGGGCAGCCTGTTCGGCAAGGGTGACGGGCGCGCCGAGAAGGGCCTGTTCCTGCTGGGTATCGTGGTTGCGCCGTTGCTGTGGGCGTTGTTCCACGCGCTGCCGGCGGTGGAGTTTCAGACGGGTTGGCTGGGCCTGGTGATTGCGGGGCTCTTGGTCGGCATCGGCACCCGCTACGGTTCGGGTTGCACCAGCGGTCACGGCGTCTGCGGCCTGTCGCGGCTGTCGCCCCGTTCGCTGGTCGCGACGCTGGCGTTCATGACCAGCGGCTTTCTGACCGTGTTTTTGCTGCGTCATTTGTTGGGGGGCTGAATGAGCAAGATCACCGCATTGTTCGCCGGGCTGATATTTGGACTTGGCCTGCTGCTGTCGGGGATGACCAACCCGAGCAAGGTGCTGGGCTTTCTCGATCTGGCCGGCAACTGGGATCCGTCGCTGGCGCTGGTGATGGTCGGCGCGATCGGCGCCGCGCTGCTGCCGATGCAGTGGGCCAGGCGCCACGACAAGTCGCTGCTCGACCAACCCATGCAGCTGCCGACCAAGCGTGCGCTCGATCAGCCGCTGATCGCCGGCAGCCTGCTGTTCGGCGTCGGTTGGGGCATCGCCGGGATCTGCCCGGGGCCGGGGCTGGCGCTGCTGACCCAGGGCTACTGGCAGGGCTGGCTGTTCGTCGCCGCGATGATCGCCGGCATGCTGATATTCAAGGCGCTGGAGTCCCGGCGCCATTCGTGAGTGGAGGGAAACATCATGCAAGCCAACGTAGGAACCCTTGATCGGATCGCACGCATCGTCGTCGGTCTGGCGCTGATCGGCTTGACGCTCGCCGGCGTGATCGGCGTTTGGGGCTGGATTGGCGTCGTGCCGCTGGCCACCGGCATCTTCCGTTTCTGTCCGGCCTACCCGCTGCTGGGCATCAACACCTGCGGCAAGTGCAAGAGCCGGTGAACCCCACGCCTGACGCCGGGCCATCGCCGGCTTCGCTGATCCGCGTATGGGACGCGCCGCTGCGGATGTTCCACTGGACACTCGCGGCGAGCGTGGTCGCCGCGCTGGTCACCGGCTGGCTGGGCGGTGGCCTGATGGTCTGGCATGGCCGGCTGGGGATGCTGATCCTCGGCCTGCTGGTGTTTCGCCTGGCCTGGGGCGTACTCGGTTCAACCTACGCGCGCTGGTCACGCATTTGCCTGGCGCCGTTTGGCGTGCTCGCCTATCTGCGCGGCCAGTGGCGCGAGCCCGGGCACAGCCCACTCGGCTCGCTGGCCACGCTCGGCCTGTTGAGCGTGCTCGGCCTGCAGGTGGCGAGCGGCCTGTTCGCCAATGACGACATCGCCTTTCGCGGACCGCTGCAGCGGTTGGTGGATGGCGGGACCAGTGACTGGCTGACGGGCGTGCATCGCCAGGCGAAGTGGTTGGTACTCGGCATGATCGGCCTGCATCTGGCGGCGATCGCCTTCTATCAGCTGGTGCAGCGGCGGCCCTTGGTGCGCGCGATGATCAGCGGGCGTTGCCCGCGCGAGTTCGCCTCCCAGCGCGATGCGGTGGGTGGGGCCTGGTGGGCGCTGTTGCTGGCGGTCGGTCTGGCGGTGCTGGTGGTATGGCTGGTGCAGGCAGCGCCGGACTGGCTGACGCCGCCCGCGCCACCGCCCGCACCGGCGGTGCTCGACTGGTAAGGCGGGCCTGCAGCGCAGGCCCGCGGCAGCTGTCAGTCGTGGCGGAACTTGTCGTGGCAGGACTTGCAGGTCTTGCCGGTTTCGCCGAAAGCAGCCTTGATCGCGCCCTTGTCGCCGGATGCGGCCACGCTGGCCAGCTGGTTGGCGGCCAGGTTGAACTCCCTGCCCAGCCGTGAGGCTTCGTCGAGGTTCTTGAAGAAGTCGGCTTTCAGACGGGTCTGCTTGCCCAGTTCGGCGCGGCTGGTGCCAGGGCTGAACAGTTCACCCATGCCCGAGTTGGCCACGGCGGCGATGGCATTGGCCGCCGCCTGTACCTTCAGCGGATCGTAGGGCACGCTCTCGTCCACCACCTGGGCCTTGATCTTGCCCATGTTCCACGCCATGAACTGGTAGCCGGCCTTGCGGTTTTTCACCTGGTCCTTGGGCTCGAGGGGCTGGGCGTAGGCGCCGGTGGCCAGCAGTGCGGCGCTCAGGCCGCCGATCAACAGTGCTTTCACGGTTATCTCCTTGTGTCTTGCGCGTGGCGATCGTCCGATCGCCGTGGCTGTATGGTCGGCGCGCCGGGCGGCCGATGCAAGGCGCCGGCCGCGTCGCGCGGCTCAGCCGTGATGCCGCCGGCCTGCCGGTTGCTGTTGGGTGATGCAATGGATGTTGCCGCCGCCGAGCAGGATCTCGCGCCCCGGCACCATCACCACCTCGCGCTCGGGAAAGCACGCCGCGAGGATCGCCCGCGCCTCGGCGTCCTTGGCGTCGTCGAATGCCGGCGCGATGATGCCGCCGTTGACGATCAGGAAGTTGACATAGGAGCCGGCCAGGCGGATCGACGGATCGCGCGGCTGACTGCCGGCGACGATATCCACCGCCGCGCACTCGGCCGTGCTGGCGTGCAGCGGGCCGGGGATCGGGAGGCGGTGGATGGTCAGCGTCCGGCCCCGGGCATCGCGCGCCTGTTCCAGCACTTTCAGGGCCGCCTGGCAACGCGGGTAGTTCGGGTCGGCCGGATCGTCGGTCCAGGCCAGCAGCACCTCGCCGGGCCGGACGAAACAGCAGAAGTTGTCCACGTGGCCGTCGGTCTCGTCGTTGTGGAGGCCCTGCGGCAGCCAGATGATGACGTCCACGCCGAGGTGCTCGCGCAGCATCGCCTCGATTGCTTCGCGGCCGAGCGCCGGGTTGCGGTTGCGATTGAGCAGGCACTCCTCGGTGGTGAGCAGGGTGCCTTCGCCGTCGACGTGGATGGCGCCGCCCTCGAGCACAAAGCCCTCGGTGCGGTAGCGCGCACAGCCCTCGAGCGCGAGGATCTTGCGCGCGACCTGGTCGTCGCGCTGCCAGGGCCAGTACAGCCCGCCGTCAAAGCCGCCCCAGGCGTTGAAGGTCCAGTCGACCCCGCGCACCGCGCCATCGTGATTCACCACGAAGGTCGGGCCGGTGTCGCGCACCCAGGCGTCGTCGCTGGAGAGCTCCACCACGCGGATGTGCGGGTGATCGAGCCGGGCGCTGGCATTCTCGTACTGCGCGGCGGACACCCCGACGCTGACCGGCTCGAAGCGGGCGATGGCGCGGGCGACCTCGGCGAACGCGGCCTGCGCCGGCTTGGCACCGGAGTGCCAGTTGTCAGGGCGCTCCGGCCAGAGCATCCAGGTCTGCTTGTGCGGCGCCCATTCGGCCGGCATGTAAAAGCCGTCGGCGCGTGGCGTGCTGGTCAGGGCCGTCATCATTTGCACTCGTGCCGGCCATCGAGGGTCTTGATCGGCGCGTAGAGCGTCGGCCGGCGGTCACGGTACACGCCCCAGGCGCTGCGAATGTGCTCCAGCTGATCCAGGTCGAAGCTGTGTACCAGCACGCCCTGCTCGGTTTGGTCGAGCTCCTCGACCTTGGCGCCGAACTGGTCGGCGATGAACGACGAGCCGTAGAAGGTGATCTGGTAGCCGTCCTGCTCCTCGGTGCCCACCCGGTTGCTGGCCACCAGCGGCATCAGGTTGGCGCCGGCGTGGCCCTGTTGCACGCGCTGCCAGTGATCGCGCGACTGGATGCTCGGATCATGGGGCTCGCTGCCGATGGCGGTGGGGTAGAACAGGATCTCGGCGCCCAGTAGCGCCATGCTGCGCGCGGTTTCCGGGAACCACTGGTCCCAGCAGATGCCGACGCCGATTCGCGCATAGCGGGTGTCCCACACCTTGAAGCCGGTGTCGCCGGGGTTGAAGTAGTACTTTTCGTGATAGCCCGGGCCGTCCGGGATATGGCTCTTGCGATAGACGCCGAGCAGGCTGCCGTCGGCGTCGATCACCGCCACGCTGTTGTAGCGGGCGCGCCCGGCCAGCTCGAAGAAGCTGATCGGCAGCACCACCGCCAGCTCGGCGGCGACCTTCTGGAAATGCGCGATGGCCGGGTTGGTTTCGACGGGCGTCGCCAGCTGCAGATACTGCGCGTTGGGCTTCTGGCAGAAATACGGCGTCTCGAACAGTTCCTGGATCAGGATGATCTGCGCGCCGCGCGCGGCCGCCTCGCGCACCAGCTGCTCGGCGCGGGCGATGTTGGCCTGGCGATCCCAGGAACAGGCCATCTGGGTGGCGGCGACGGTTACGGTACGGGGCATGGCGGCTCTCCTGGCGGGTATCTCGCGTCAGCGATGGGAGCGGGGCGCTCGATGGGGGCGGTCCGGCGGGTGATGGCTGCTTTATAGTCGATAAATATCGGTATTTGAAGCGCGATTCGGCGGAGGGTGCCGTACGCTGCGCTTGTTAGCTCGATATCAGTCGGCTGCGTGTGGCAGGCAGGGCGGCAGGTAGAGCGACAGATACGCCTCGAACACCCGCATGCCTTCTTCGGCCAGGCGCGGGGTGATTTCGCCATGCAGCTGCATGGAACGAGCATAGACCCGGTCACCCAGCTCGAAGGCGAGGGCGAACACATCCACATCCGTAGGTAGCGGCGGCAGCTGGAAATGCCGGGCGAACAGCGCGCGCATCAGGGCGCCGAGTTCGGTGTCGTGGCGGGCGTCGGCCTGCACCACCTCGGCCAGTCCATGCTGGGTGAGGATCAGCTGGCGCGCGGCCGGATCGGCGGCGTAGACCGCCAGCATGCGCTGCTCGATCAGTCGCGCCAGGGCCGGCCAGCTCGCCGGTGGCGGGCCTTCGAGCGGTGTCTCCAGGCAGGCGCGAAAGGCGGCATGCACCTTGGCAGTCAGTGCCTCGAGGATGGCCGGCACGCCGGGGAAAAAATGATAGACCGACGAGGGCGGGATGCCGGCGCGCTCGGCCACCGCGTACATGCTGAGCGCGCCGATGCCGTGCTCGGCGAGCAGGCTGCGGGCGGCGCATAGCAGGGTGTCGATGCGCGCCTGACTGCTGGCGCGCGGCTTGCGGGCGGTGGGTGTGCGCATGCAGACCTCGGCTTCGGAGGGCTGTATTGGACGCGAGCCGGCGCCCGCCCGGCAAGGGGCGGTGCCGGCAGGCCGGTGCTTACACCGTGTGCAGGTACCAGTTGTACTCGAGGTCGGAAATCGAGTGCTCGAACTCCTCCAGCTCGCTTTCCTTGCAGGCGACGAAGATGTCGATGTAGTCGGGGCTGATGTAACGGGCCATGACCTCGCTGTCGTCCAGCACCCGCAGGGCATCGCGCAGGTTGTTCGGCAGGCTGGGTTCGACCTGCTCGTAGGAGTTGCCCTCGATCGGCGCGTCCGGCTCGATTCTCTCGCTCAGCCCGTGGTGGATGCCGGCCAGCACCGCCGCCATCAGCAGGTAGGGGTTGGCGTCGGCACCGGCCACGCGGTGCTCGATGCGCACCGCGTCGGCCGACTCGCCGGGCACCCGCAGCGCCACGGTGCGGTTGTCGATGCCCCAGCAGGGTGCATTGGGCACGTAGAACTGCGCGCCGAAGCGGCGGTAGGAGTTCACGTTGGGGCAGAGGAAGGCCATCGACGCCGCCATGGTCTGCTGCAGGCCGCCAATGGCGTGGCGCAGGGCCTGGTTTTCCAGCGGATTGTCGGCGGCGAAGATGTTGTTGCCGTCCTTGTCCAGGATCGACACATGCACATGCAGCCCGTTGCCCGCCTGCCCCGGGTAGGGCTTGGCCATGAAGGTGGTGTCCATTTCATGGTCGTAGGCGATGTTCTTGATCAGCCGCTTGAGCAGCACCGCGTAGTCGCAGGCTTTGATCGGGTCGGCCACATGGTGCAGGTTGACCTCGAACTGGGCCGGCGCGCTCTCCTTGACGATGGCGTCGGCCGGAATGCCCTGCTCCTTGGCGCCTTCGAGGATGTCCTGCAGGCAGTCGACGTATTCGTCCAGATCATCGATCAGGTAGACCTGGGTCGACTGCGGGCGCTTGCCGGAGATCGGCGAGCGTGGCGGCTGCGGGCGGCCGTTCACGTTCTCCTGGTCGATCAGGTAGAACTCGATCTCGAATGCCGCGCAGATGGTCAGGCCCAGGGCGTCGAACCGCTCGACCACCCGGCGCAGCACCTCGCGCGGGTCGGCGAAGAACGGCGAGCCGTCGCGCTCATGCATGGTCATCAAGAGCTGCGCGGTGGGGCGTTTCTGCCAGGGTTCCTTGGACAGCGTATTGGGGATCGGCAGACAGGTACGGTCGGCGTCGCCAATGTCCAGGCCAAGGCCCGAGCTTTCCACCGTGATGCCGTTGATGTTGAGGGCGAACAGCGAAGCCGGCAGGTTGATGCCCTTTTCATACACCTTGTGCAGGCTGGCGCGCTCGATGCGTTTGCCGCGAACCACCCCGTTCATATCGGCGATCAGAAGATCGATGTACTGGACCTCGGGGTGTTCCTTGAGGAATGCGTTCGCCTCGTTGAGCTGAACCACACGTGGCGGGGGTGACATGATTGCACCTTCGATTTGTTAAAAATTTCGATCGTTTATGGCTCGAAGCCAGTCAATCCGAAAAGCCTTGGGGCTGTCAATACGCCCTTTTCGTGCGCCCTGTTGGCGCGCACGCGGCCATTTTTGGGGCGCCTGCCGCAGGGCGGCGCCCGCCGTGGCAGGGCGCCTGTTCACCCGGCTGTTCGGCAAGTTGTAAGAAAAAACGAACAACGCTACGCTCGGAGAAACGCCTGTAACGGAGCAAGCCATGGCCCGTCTGCCGCTGATCGGTGTTACCGCCTGCACCACCATGCGCGGTCACCACCTGTTTCATATCGCCGGAGACAAGTACCTGCGCGCCGCCGCCATCGCCGGGCTGCCGGTGATCGTGCCCGCCTTCGGTGACAGCCTCGACCGGGCGTCCCTGTTGGAAAGCGTAGACGGCCTGCTGTTCACCGGCTCGCCTTCCAATGTCGAGCCGCACCACTACCAGGGCCCCGCCAGCGAGGCCGGCAGCCACCACGACGCCGCGCGCGACAGCACTACCCTGCCTTTGATCCGCGAAGCCGTGGCCCTGGGCATTCCGGTGTTCGGCATCTGCCGCGGCTTTCAGGAAATGAACGTGGCGTTCGGCGGGAGCCTGCACCAGAAGGTGCACGCGGCCGGCCCGTTCCACGATCACCGCGAAGACCAGGATGACCCGGTGGAATTGCAGTACGGGCCGAGCCATCTGGTGCACCTGCGTCCGGGCGGTCTGCTGGACAGCCTCGGCCTGCCGCCGGAGTTGAAGGTCAACTCGCTGCACGGTCAGGGCGTCGAGCGGCTGGGTGCGGGCCTGCGGGTGGAGGCGGTGGCGCCGGACGGGTTGATCGAAGCGTTCAGCGTCGAGGGCGCGCAGCGCTTCGCCCTCGGCGTGCAATGGCACCCGGAGTGGCGGGTGCACTCCAACCCGCACTACCTGGCGATGTTCCAGGCTTTTGCCGAGTCTTGCCGAGCGCGCGCGCAGGAGCGCTAAGGCCCAACGGAGGCACCGATGGCGAGCGATTTCGAGGATCTGGCCAACTGGCTGAGGGAGCGGCGGATCACCGAAGTGGAGTGTCTGGTGAGCGACCTCACCGGCATTGCCCGCGGCAAGATCTCGCCGACCAGCAAGTTTCTCGTGGAAAAGGGCATGCGCCTGCCCGAGAGCGTGCTGCTGCAGACGGTGACCGGCGACTACGTCGAGGACGAAATCTACTACCGCCTGCTCGATCCGGCCGACATCGACATGTTCTGCCGCCCCGACCCGCGCGGGGTCTACCTGGTGCCCTGGGCCATCGAGCCGACCGCCCAGGTGATCCATGACACCTATGACAAGCAGGGCCGGCCGATCGAGCTGTCGCCGCGCAACGTGCTGAAGAAGGTGCTGGCGCTGTATGCCGCGCGCGGCTGGCGGCCGATCGTGGCGCCGGAGATGGAGTTCTACCTGACCCGCCGCTGCGAGGATCCGGACCTGCCGCTGCAGGCGCCGATCGGGCGCTCCGGTCGCCAGGAGACCGGTCGGCAGTCGTTCTCCATCGATGCGGCCAACGAGTTCGACCCGCTGTTCGAGGACATGTACGACTGGTGCGAAGCGCAAGGCCTGGATCTGGACACGCTGATCCACGAGGAAGGCACGGCGCAGATGGAGATCAATTTCCGTCACGGCGACCCGCTGCACCTGGCCGACCAGATCCTGGTGTTCAAGCGCACCATGCGCGAGGCGGCGCTTAAGCACAATGTCGCCGCCACCTTCATGGCCAAGCCGATGACTGGCGAGCCGGGCAGCGCCATGCACCTGCACCAGAGCGTGGTCGATGACGCCGGGCGCAGTGTGTTTTCCAATGCCGACGGTGCGTTCAGTGAGCTGTTCTTGCACCACATCGCCGGCCTGCAGAAGTACATCCCCGAGCTGCTGCCGCTGTTCGCCCCCAACGTCAATTCGTTCCGCCGCTTCCAGCCCGATACCTCGGCGCCGGTGAACGTCGAATGGGGCGAGGAAAACCGTACCGTGGGCCTGCGCGTGCCGGAGTCGGACGCGCAGAACCGGCGCGTGGAAAATCGTCTCGCCGGCGCCGACGCCAACCCCTACCTGGCCATCGCCGCCAGCCTGTTGTGCGGTTACATCGGCATGGTCGAGGGGCTTACGCCGAGCCAGCCGGTGCAGGGGCGCGGTTACGAGCGGCGCAACCTGCGTCTGCCGCTGTCGCTGGAGGCGGCGCTCGAGCGCATGGAGCACTGCAAGGATCTGGAAGCGTACCTGGGCAGCAAGTTCATCACCGCCTACGTGGCGGTCAAGCGCGCCGAACAGGAGAACTACAACCGGGTCATCAGCTCGTGGGAGCGCGAGTTCCTGATGCTCTCGGTGTGAGCGCAAGGGCCGGGATAGGCGCTGAAGACTGGACGACCACAGCGACCACGTCGGGTGGGGGCGCCGAGGCTGGCGCGCAGCGCTTGTGAAGCATCAAGGAGGCAGTCGTGAGTCAACGCAACACCGAGCACTGGCAGGCCCTGGGTCGGTCCCACCACCTGCCACCGTTTAGCGACTACAAGGCGCTCAATGCCAAGGGCTCGCGCATCATCACCCGCGCCGAGGGCGTCTACCTGTACGACAGCGAGGGCCGGCGCATCCTCGACGGCATGGCCGGGCTGTGGTGCGTCAACGTCGGCTACGGGCGCGAAGAGCTGGTCGAAGCCGCGGCGCGGCAGATGCGCGAGCTGCCGTACTACAACCTGTTCTTCCAGACCGCCCATCCGCCGGCATTGGAGCTGGCACAGGCGATCGCCGAGATCGCGCCGTCGGGGATGCACCACGTGTTCTTCACCGGCTCAGGCTCGGAAGCCAATGACACCGTATTGCGCATGGTGCGCCACTACTGGGCGGTGCAGGGGCGGCCGGAGAAGCAGGTGATCATCGGCCGCTGGAACGGCTACCACGGCTCGACCGTGGCCGGTGCCAGTCTCGGCGGGATGAAGGCGATGCACGGCCAGGGCGGTCTGCCGATCCCGGGGATCGAGCACATCGACCAGCCCTACTGGTTCGGCGAAGGCGGTGACGAAGACCCGGACGCCTTCGGTGTGCGCGTGGCCAACCAGCTCGACGAGAAGATCCGCGCGATCGGCGCGGACAAGGTCGCCGCCTTCATCGCCGAGCCGATCCAGGGCGCCGGCGGGGTGGTCATCCCGCCGGACAGCTACTGGTCGCGGATCAAGGCGATCCTCGCCGCGCACGACATCCTGTTCATCGCCGACGAGGTGATCTGCGGCTTCGGCCGCACCGGGGAGTGGTTCGGCAGCGACTACTACGGCCTGACGCCGGATCTGATGCCGATCGCCAAGGGGCTGACCTCGGGCTACCTGCCGATGGGCGGGGTGATCGTGCGCGACAAGGTGGTCGAGGTGCTCAACGAGGGCGGCGAGTTCTTCCACGGCTTCACCTATTCAGGCCATCCGGTGGCGGCGGCGGTGGCCCTGGCCAACCTGCGCATCCTCCAGGAGGAGCGCATTCTGGAGACGGTGCGCGAGCGCACCGCGCCCTACCTGCAGCGCCGCTGGCGCGAGCTGGCCGAGCACCCGCTGGTGGGCGAGGCGCGCGGGCTGGGCATGCTGGCGGCACTGGAGCTGGTGCAGGACAAGCGCAGCCGCGCGCGCTTTGCCGGCGAGACCGGCCTGCGCTGCCGTGAGCACTGCCTGAACAACGGACTGGTGATGCGTGCGGTAGGCGACACCATGATCGTCGCGCCGCCGCTGGTGATCCGCCAGGCCGAGGTGGACGAGCTGATCGACAAGGCCTGGCGCTGTCTGGACCTGACCGCACGCGAGCTGGGCCGATGAGCGCAAATCGGCTCAGGCGGTCTGTAATTTGCATTGGTTCGCGTCGGTATCAAACGGCTGATTGAACCGGCCGATGGACCTTGCCAGACTGCGCAGCGTTGCGCGCCGGTCCCAAGGAGCCAAGCTCATGCCGCGCAGGCCGCAACTCGCTTAACCGCTTGCGCTTACATCCCGATCGAAATCACAGGAGCTGCACGGATGAAACCCTTTGCCAAGACCCTGCTTGCCGTGACTCTCGCCGGTCTGACCGCCGGTGTCGCCCAGGCCCAGGACAAGGTGCTGCACGTTTACAACTGGTCCGACTACATCGGCGAAGAGACCCTGGCCAATTTCACCAAGCAAACCGGCATCAAGGTCGTCTACGACGTCTTCGACAGCAACGAAGTGCTGGAAGCCAAGCTCCTGGCCGGCAACAGCGGCTATGACGTGGTCGTGCCGTCCAACCCGTTCCTGGCCAAGCAGATCAAGGCCGGGGTGTTCCAGAAGCTCGACAAGTCCAAGCTGCCCAACTGGGAGAACCTCGACACCGCGCTGCTCGAAGCGCTGCAGCCGAGCGATCCGGGCAACCAGTACGCCATCCCCTACATGTGGGGCACCATCGGCATTGGCTACAACGTGGACAAGGTCAAGGCCGCCCTCGGCGAGAATGCCCCGGTCAACTCCTGGGATCTGGTGTTCAAGCCCGAGAACATGGAAAAGCTCAAGTCCTGCGGCGTCTCCTTCCTCGACTCGCCGACCGAGATGCTGCCGGCGGCGCTCAACTACCTGGGCTATGAGCCCGACAGCACCGATCCCAAGCAGCTCAAGGAAGCCGAGGATCTGTTCCTGAAGATCCGTCCGCACGTGGCGTACTTCCATTCCTCCAAGTACATCTCCGACCTGGCCAACGGTGACACCTGCGTGGCGATCGGCTACTCGGGCGACATGTACCAGTCCAAGTCGCGCGCCGAGGAGGCTGCCAACAACGTGCAGATCTCCTACAGCATTCCCAAGGAAGGCGCCGGCACCTTCTTCGACATGCTGGCGATCCCGGCTGACGCCAAGAACGTGCAGGCTGCACACACCTTCATCAACTTCCTGATGGAGCCGGCGGTAATCGCCGATATCACCAACTACGTGCAGTTCCCCAACGGCAACGCCGCCGCCACCGCACTGGTCGACGAGTCGATCCGCACCGACGAGGGCATCTACCCGAGCAAGGAGGTGATGGACAAGCTCTATACCTTCCCGGACCTCGATTCGAAGACCCAGCGCGCAATGACCCGCAGCTGGACCAAGATCAAGTCCGGTCGCTAAGCCCTGCCACGCTCCCCCTCGCGGGGGAGCGTTGTTTCGGCGCCAGAGCAGGCCCCCGCGGCCGCGGTTGCATGGCGTGACAGTGCCGTCGTTCGGTGCTGTTGATTTTTCCTCCCGTATCGTCTAAACAGCAGCCCGCGCTCGACCCCCGCCGGGGCCCGGTGCGGCCCGGATAGAGGATTCTCCATGCGCGCGATGCTCAAGACCCTGCTCATTGCCACCGCCCTCGGTGCCGCCCCGGCGCACGCGGCGACGGTGCACATCTACAACTGGTCGGACTACATCGGCGAAGACACGCTGAAGAACTTCCAGCGCGAAACCGGCATCCGCCCGGTCTACGACGTCTTCGACTCCAACGAGACCCTCGAGGGCAAGCTCCTGGCCGGCAACACCGGTTATGACGTGGTGGTGCCCTCCAACCATTTTCTCGGCAAGCAGATCAAGGCCGGCGCCTTTCAGAGGCTCGACAAGGCTCAGCTGCCCAACTGGAACAATCTCGACCCTGCGCTGCTCAAGCAGTTGGAAAAGAACGATCCGGGCAACCAGTACGGCGTGCCGTACCTGTGGGGCACCAACGGCATCGGCTACAACGTCGAGAAGGTCAAGGCCGCCCTCGGCACCGAGCAGATCGACTCCTGGGCCGTGCTGTTCGAGCCCGAGAACCTGAAAAAGCTGCAGCGCTGCGGCGTGGCGATGCTCGACTCGGCGGACGAGATGATTCCGCTGATGCTCAACTACCTGGGTCTGGACCCCAACAGCAGCGACCCGGCCGACTACCAGAAGGCCGAAGCCAAGCTGCTCGAAGTGCGCCCGTATGTGCGCTATTTCCACTCCTCGCGCTACATCACCGACCTGGCCAACGGCGACCTGTGCGTGGTGGCCGGTTATTCGGGCGATGTGTTCCAGGCCGCAGCCCGTGCCGAGGAGGCGGGCAACGGCGTCGACATCGCCTACGCGATCCCGCGGGAGGGCGCCAACCTCTGGTTCGACATGCTGGCCATTCCGGCCGGCGCGCGGCACGTCGACGAGGCCCATGCCTTCATCAACTACCTGCTCGACCCGGCGGTGATCGCCGGGGTCAGCGACTACGTCGGCTACGCCAATGCCAACACGCAGGCGGCCGATGTGATGGACCCGGAGGTACTGGCCGACCCGTCGGTCTACCCGCCTCAGGACGTGCTCGATCGTCTCTACATCTCGGCCGAGCGTTCGCTCGAGGTGCAGCGGCTGATGACCCGCAGCTGGACGCGGATCAAGTCTGGCAAATAGCAGCGGCATGGCGGACGCTGCCGGGCAGCGGCCTTGCAGCGTTCCGTCCGCCGGTAGTCGCCTGCCCCGCGGCTGGCACAAAATTCAAACATTCGGGAGTTCGCGCATGGCCGTAGCCTCCAGCGCCTACAAGAAAGCCCTGAGCGGCGAGAGCCTCAATCGTGAGGTGCTGCTCAAGATCGACCGGGTCACCAAGAAGTTCGACGAAACGGTGGCGGTCGATGATGTCTCGCTGAACATCCACAAGGGCGAGATCTTCGCCCTGCTGGGCGGCTCGGGCTCGGGCAAGTCCACGCTGCTGCGCATGCTGGCCGGCTTCGAGCGCCCCACCGAAGGCCGCATCTACCTGGACGGCCAGGACATCACCGACCTGCCGCCCTACGAGCGGCCGATCAACATGATGTTCCAGTCCTACGCGCTGTTCCCGCACATGACCGTGGAGCAGAACATCGCCTTCGGCCTCAAGCAGGACAAGCTGCCCAAGGCCGAGATCGACGAACGCGTGGCCGAAATGCTGCGCCTGGTGCGCATGGAGCAGTACGCCAAGCGCAAGCCGCACCAGCTCTCCGGCGGTCAGCGCCAGCGTGTGGCCCTGGCCCGCTCGCTGGCGAAACGGCCCAAACTGCTCTTGCTCGACGAGCCGATGGGCGCGCTGGACAAGAAGCTGCGCTCGCAGATGCAGCTGGAGCTGGTGCAGATCATCGAGCGCGTCGGCGTGACCTGCGTGATGGTCACCCATGACCAGGAAGAGGCCATGACCATGGCCGAGCGCATCGCCATCATGCACCTGGGCTGGATCGCCCAGGTCGGCAGCCCGATGGACGTCTACGAGACGCCGGCCAACCGCCTGGTCTGCGAATTCATCGGCAACGTCAACCTGTTCGACGGCGAACTCACCGAAGACCTGCAGGACCACGCGATCGTCCACTGCCCGGATCTGGAGCGGCCGATCTACATCGGCCACGGCATCAGCACCCGCGCCCAGGACAAGCACGTCACCTACGCCCTGCGTCCGGAAAAGGTGCGCATGAGCATCGAGCCGCCCGAGCTGCCCAACCCGGACTTCAACTGGGCGCGCGGCGTGGTGCAGGACATCGCCTACCTGGGCGGCCATTCGGTGTACTACGTGCGCCTGGCCTCGGGCATCGTGGTGCAGGCGTTTGCCGCCAACGCCGAGCGACTGGGCACCGCGGCGACCTGGGAAGACGAGGTGTACCTGTACTGGCAGGACGACGCCGGCGTGGTGCTGAACTCATGAACCGGCCACGTCTGAGCGCCGGACGCCGGCTGGTGATCGGCGTCCCCTTCCTCTGGCTGGGGCTGTTCTTCCTGCTGCCGTTCGCCATCGTGCTGAAGATCAGCTTCTCCGAGGCCGAGGTGGCGATTCCGCCGTACAGCGAGATCTTCAGCTACGCCGACCAGCAGTTGCAGGTGCTGATCAACCTCGGCAACTACCTGTTCCTTTCCGAGGACGAGCTGTACCTGGCCGCCTATCTGGGCTCGCTGAAGATCGCCACCATCAGTACGCTGCTCTGCCTGCTGATCGGCTATCCGATGGCTTACGCCATCGCCCGGGCGCGCAAGGACATCCAGACCGTGCTGCTGCTGCTGATCATGATGCCGACCTGGACGGCGATCCTGATCCGCGTGTACGCCTGGATGGGCATTCTGAGCAGCAATGGCCTGCTCAACAGCCTGCTGCTGGGGCTTGGGCTGATCGACCGCCCGCTGCAGATCCTCAATACCGATCTGGCGGTGTACATCGGCGTGGTCTACTCGTACCTGCCGTTCATGGTGCTGCCGCTGTACGCCAACCTGGTCAAGCATGACCCGAGCCTGCTGGAGGCGGCCGCCGACCTCGGTGCGCACCGCTTCGCCAGCTTCTGGAAGATCACCGTGCCGCTGTCGAAGAACGGCATCATCGCCGGCTGCATGCTGGTGTTCATTCCGGTGGTCGGCGAGTTCGTCATCCCCGAGCTGCTCGGCGGCCCGCAGACGCTGATGATCGGCAAGGTGCTCTGGCAGGAGTTCTTCAACAACCGCGACTGGCCGGTGGCGGCGTCGCTGGCGGTGGTGATGCTGGCGATCCTGTTGATCCCGATCGTGCTGTTCAACAAGAACCAGGCCAAGGAACTGGAGGGCAAGCTATGAAGCGCTGGAGCTTCTCCAACCTGATCCTGGTGCTGGGGCTGGTGTTCATCTACCTGCCGATGGTCATCCTGGTGATCTACTCGTTCAACGCCTCGCGCCTGGTGACGGTGTGGGGCGGCTGGTCGATCCACTGGTATACCGGCCTTCTGGACAACACCCAGCTGATGGGCGCGGTGTTCCGCTCGTTGAAGATCGCCTTCTTCACCGCCCTCTCGGCGGTGATCCTCGGCACCCTGGCGGCGTTCGTGCTGACGCGGATTCCGCGCTTTGGCGGGCGCACGCTGTTCGGCGGGCTGGTCACCGCGCCGTTGGTGATGCCCGAGGTGATCACCGGCCTGTCGCTGCTGCTGCTCTTCGTGGCCATGGCCGATCTGATCGGCTGGCCGGCGCAGCGCGGGCTGACCACCATCTGGATCGCCCATACCACCTTCTGCACCGCCTACGTCGCGGTGGTGGTGATGGCGCGCCTGCGCGAGCTGGACCTGTCGATCGAGGAAGCGGCGATGGACCTGGGGGCGCGGCCGTGGAAGGTGTTCTTCCTGATCACCATGCCGATGATCGCGCCGTCGCTGGCCGCCGGCGGCATGCTGTCGTTCGCCCTGTCGCTGGACGATCTGGTGCTGGCGAGCTTCGTCTCCGGCCCCGGCGCGACGACCCTGCCGATGGAGATCTTCTCCGCGGTGCGCCTGGGGGTGAAGCCGGAGATCAACGCCGTGGCCAGCCTGATTCTGCTGGTGGTGTCGCTGGCGACCTTCATCGCCTGGTACATCGCCCGGCGCAGCGAGCACGCGCGGCGGCGGGCCATGCAGCAGGCCATGGAGGAAGGCGCGGCGGCCGATGCCGGCGCCCGCGCGGCGACCCGCGCCACCGATGGCCGGCGCTTCACTTCACCGCCGGCGCACAGCTAAGCGCAACACTGACACGGGGCCTGCGGCCCCGTGTTCATTTCCAGTCGCAGAAGCAGGCCACGGCCATGGTGTTGGCCGCGCGCACCGCACGGCCATCGAGGATCGCCTCGAGGATCGGCTCGACGAAGCTGTTCTCCGCGTTGCACGCCGCGCCCTCGCTGTAAGGCCCCAGATAGGCCAGGCGGCCCTCGGCGTCCCAGATGCCGACGGCGGGGCTGGCCGGCAGCTGCTCGCTGCCCCGGAGCCCGGCAAGCGGGGTGAGGCCCTGCAACGGCTTGGGCAGCTGACCCTTGCTGCCGGGTTTCTGTACCACGAAAAAGGCCACGCCGCGCTCGCGGTAGCGGGCCAGCAGCTCGGCCAGATGCTGCTGGTTGCCGACGTTGCACGGGCAGGCCGGGTCCCAGAAATGTACGAAGCGCACCGGGCCGGGGCCGGCCAGTGCGTCCGGCAAGCGCAGGCGATCGCCGTCGAACACCTCGGCGCGGTTGTCGAACGCGCGCAGGTAGCGTCCCTCGTACCAGCGATGGGCAGCGAACAGGGCGACGGCGCAGGCCAGCACCAGCAGGGCGGTCAGCAGATAGCGGGGGCGCAGGGGCATGGCAGCTCGCGGACGGGTGGGCAGGGCAGCTAGCTTGCCACGTCAGGTCTGGCAGCAGAATATCGGCGCACGCAAAGGATTTTCTATGTCGCCACCTGTCGATCCTCACCTCATCCGCCAGGAGCTGGCCGAGCTCGATCTCGCCCGGCCGCTGTTGCCGGCCGCCGACGCCTATCAGGCCGTGTACGGGCTGGACCTGCCGCAGCTGGCGGCGGTGCAGCGGCGCATGGGCCGGCTGAAGGTGCACGACTACCAGGTGGTGACCCAGCTGTGGCTGCCGCCGCAGCCCTTGGGCACGCTGATCGTGCTGCACGGCTACTACGACCACATGGGGCTGTACCGGCATGTGGTGGCGTGGGGGCTGGGCATGGGCTTTGCCGTGCTCGGCTGCGACCTGCCCGGGCACGGCCTTTCCAGTGGTGCGCCGGCGAGCATCAACGAGTTCGCCGAATACCAGGCGGTGCTCGAGGCGCTGCTCGGCGAGGCGCGCCGGCTGGACCTGCCGCAGCCCTGGCACCTGCTCGGACAGAGCACCGGCGGGGCGATCCTGATCGACCACCTGCTGCACGGCGAGCCGCAGGCCGAGCTGGGCCAGAGCATCCTGCTGGCGCCGCTGGTGCGCCCGCGTGCCTGGAACCGTTCGCGCCTGAGCTACTGGCTGCTGCGTCCGTTCGTGCGGCAGATCGCCCGGCAGTTCACCGACAATTCGAGCGACGAGGATTTCCTGCGTTTCGTGCGCCAGCACGACACGCTGCAGGCGGACATCCTGCCGACCGCCTGGGTCGGCGCGCTGGATCGCTGGATCCGCCGTATCGAAGGCGCGCCGCCGAGCGGCCGGGCGCCGTTGATCGTGCAGGGCGAGCAGGACATGACGGTGGACTGGCGCTACAACCTGCCATTGCTGCGCGAAAAATTCGGCCAGGCCGAAATCCTGCAACTGCCCGAGGCCCGTCACCATCTGGCCAACGAGCGCGAGCCGCTGCGCCAGCGTTATTTCGACTTCCTGCGCGAAAGGCTGCGCTAGCTCAGATGGCCGGCGCCTCGAGCTCGGCGGTGCTGCGGCCCACCGCCAGCCCGGCGCGCAGCGCCTCGAGCGCGGCCTGGAAGTAGCGTTGGCCTTCGGCCGACTGGGCGAAATCCAGGTACTCCTGCAGCTCCGGGTCGGAGAGGTCGCGATAGACCCACAGCAGGGTATTGTCGAGGTCGGCCTCGATCTGCTGGATCAGGCGCTGGCGCTGGCCCTGCAGCAGGCCGTGGGCCTGGTTGCCGGAAAGCAGGCCGGGAATCATCTGGCTCAGGCTGTCGGCCGCTACTCCGGCCAGCGCCAGGCTGACCTCGGCGCCGGCCTGGCTGGCCGGCAGTGCCTGCGCCAGATGGCGGATCAGCAGTTGCCGGTTGCTCTCGGCCGGCATGCGCGGCAGGCCGTTGCTGTGCTGGGCCAGCTGATCGCGGCGCGAGGCCTGGATTTCCGCGGCGACCACGCGCCGGCCGAGCGCCGATCGGTAGAAATCCAGCGCCGGTTGCGGCGTGTCCAGCTGCTGGCGCAGGGCGGCGAGGGCGCGCTGGTCCATGGCCTGGGGGGCGAAGCGGCGGTTGCTGTTGGTCACCAGCGCCTGGTAGATCGCCGGCGGCAGGGTGCCCTGGTACTGACGCTGGGCCAGCTCCAGGGCGTCGTGAAAATGCGCTCGCTGTTGCGGCCAGCCGGCGGCACGGTACAGCTCGGCGTAAGCGTCGGCGAACACGGGAAGGCTCAAACACAGCAACAGACAGGCAAAAAGGGTGCGCATGGCAACTCCGGACGGGCAGCGGCGGCTATTCTCGGCGCGCGCGCGCGCGCTTGTCGAGGTGCGGCGAAGTGCTGCTAGACTCGCGCACCCGCCCTGGAGTTTCCCGCTCGTGAACTTCGACACCATCATCGCCGATCTGGCCGAACAGGGCTGGTCCCTGCAGGAACGCTTTCTTCCCGAGACGCTGACTCGCGCCCTGGCCGAAGAGTGCCGCCAGCGCGAGCAGCGCGGCGACCTGGCCCCGGCCGGGGTCGGGCGTGCCGAGCAACTGGCGGTGCGCGAGAGCATTCGCGGCGATCGCATCCAGTGGCTCGAGCCCGGCCAGTCGGCCGCCAGCGACGCCTACCTGGCATTGCTCGACGAGCTGCGCCAGGCGCTCAATCAGGCGTTCTTCCTCGGTCTGGAAGAATTCGAATGCCATTTCGCCCTGTATCCACCGGGGGCCTTCTATCAGACCCACCTCGATCGCTTCCGCGACGACGACAGCCGTACCGTCACCGCGGTGGCCTACCTCAATCATGATTGGCAGCCCGCGCACGGCGGGGCCATGCGCATGCACCTGGCCGACCGGCCGGCGCTGGATATCCCGCCACTGGCCGGGCATCTGGTGGTGTTTCTCTCCGCCGATATCCCCCACGAGGTGCTGCCGACCCACAGCGAGCGGCTGGCGGTGACCGGCTGGTTCCGTCGGCGCGCCCAGCGCCTGGTGTGAAGCGGGCAATGAAGGCGTTTTGCCTTCTCTTGTTGACCTGGCTCATCGTTCCTTCGCGTTCAAGCTGACAGGATGTCTCGCTCTAACGCGAAAGCGCGCAGGAATGCGGCTTTCGCCTGGCCAAGCCCGGCCTGTCGCAGCGGCCGGGCGCACCTGTCGAGCGGTGAGCATGAACAAGGACATTACGGAACTCGTTGCTGCCGACCTCGTCCAGCTCGATGCCACCTGCCAGTGCGCGCCGGATCAGGCGGACGAAGGCACGGCGGCCATCTTGCAGGCGGTCATCGAGGCACTGCGTAACCAGCAAGGAGTGCTGGTGGCCCACAACCGGACGCTGCTCGAGCAGAACGCCGAGCTGGCGCGGGCGCGCGATCACTATCGCCAGCTGTTCGAGGCCAACCCCGAGCCGCTCTGGGTGATGGAGGGCGAGCGCTTTGTCGAGGCCAACCCGGCGGCCTGCCGGGTGTTCGGCCACGCCGACCGGGCGGCGCTGCTCGATGCCCGCGTCGACCCGGCGATTGCCGGGCCCGCGCGCCTGGCGGCCCTCGGCGAGATACAGCGCGTCGAGCTCGAGCATGCCGTGGGCGGTGCGCTGGAGGGGCTCGCCGAGGTCACCCTGGCGCCGCTGCCGGGCGATGGTCGGCGCCTGGTGCTGGGCAGCTGGCGCGATGTCAGCCTGGCCCGCTCGGTCGAGCGCCAGCTGATCGCCAGCGAGCGCCAGGCCCGCGAGGACAACCAGCGCCTGCGCGAACTGATGCAGGGCACCCACACCGGCATGTGGGAGTGGAACCTGGAGACCGATCGGCTGGTGGTCAATCCGCGCTGGGCCGAAATCATCGGGCGCAAGGATGACCTGCCGGCCAACTTGACCTTCGACACCTGGTACGAGCGGATCCACCCCGAGGACCGTGACCACGCGCTGCTGCAGATCCGTCGCTGCTGCGCGGGCGAGATCGAGCAGTTTCGCATCGAGCTGCGCGTACGGCATGCCGAGGGCCACTGGCTGTGGACGGTGGAGCGCGGGCGGATCGTCAACTGGACAGCGCAGCGCCGGCCACTGCGCATGGCGGGCACCTGCCAGGACATCACCCGCCACAAGCAGGCCGAGGAGCAGCTCAAGCTGGCCGCCAGCGTGTTCACCCATGCCAGCGAGGGCATCCTGATCACCGATGCCAATGTGCGCATCGTCTCGGTGAACCGTGCCTTCACCCGCATTACCGGCTACGCAGCCGACGAGGTGATCGGCTGTTCGCCTGCGGTACTGCGTTCGGGGCTGCATTCGCCGGAGTTCTACGCGGCGATCTGGCAGGCCTTGCGCGAGACCGGGCATTGGTCGGGGGAAATCTGGAACCGCCACAAGGACGGCCACCTCTACGCCGAGCTCGCCAACATCAGCACCGTGTGCAACGAGCAGGGCCAGGTGGAGAACTACGTGGCGCTGTTCACCGACATCACCGCGGCGAAGAATCACCAGCAGCAGCTCGAGTACAGCGCCAACTACGACGCGCTGACCGATCTGCCCAACCGTCTGCTGCTTGCCGACCGTCTGCACCAGGCCATGGCCCGGGCGCGGCGCAACGGTGGCCGGATCGCGGTGGCTTATATCGATCTGGATGGCTTCAAGGCGGTCAACGATCAGCACGGCCACGACGTCGGCGATCAGCTGCTGGTGGCGCTGGCAGGTCGCATGAAGGGCCTGCTGCGCGAGAACGACACGCTGGCACGGCTCGGTGGCGACGAGTTCGTCGCGGTCATCGTCGATATGGTGCGCCTGCAGGACTGCACCCAGGCCATCGAACGCCTGCTACGTGCGCTGGCTGACCCGGTGCTGATCGGTGAACGCGTGCTGCATGTCTCGGCCAGCATCGGCGTGACGCTCTATCCGGCCGACGATGTGGACGCCGACCAGCTGCTGCGCCATGCCGACCAGGCCATGTATATCGCCAAGCAGACCGGCAAGAACCGCTACCAGCTGTTCGACGGTCAGCCGGCGCGCATCGCTCCCGAGCCAGAACGCGAGCTGGAACTGCTGCGCCAGGCGCTGGAGCGCAACGAGTTGCGTCTGCACTACCAGCCGCGGGTGAACATGCGTACCGGCCAGGTGGTGGGCGCCGAGGCCCTGCTGCGCTGGCAGCATCCCGAGCGCGGCCTGTTGCTGCCGGGCGAGTTTCTGGGCGCGCTGCAGCATCACAGCCTGGCCGCGGCGATCGGCCATTGGGTGATCGATCAGGTGCTCTGCCAGATTGCCCTCTGGCGCAGCCAGGGGCTGCAGATTCCGGTCAGCGTCAACATCGCGCCGCGCCACCTGCAGCAGCGCGACTTCATCGCCGCGCTCAAGGCGCTGCTGCGGGCGCACCCCTCGGTGGAGCCGGCGATGCTCGAGCTGGAGCTGATGGAGTCACATGCCCTGGACGACATCGATTACGTCGGCGAGGTGATGGAGGCGTGCCAGCAGTTGGGCATGCGTTTCGCGCTGGACGATTTTGGCACCGGCTACACCTCGCTCAGCTACCTGCGGCGCTTGCCGGCCGACACCCTCAAGCTCGACCACAGCCTGGTGCAGGCGATGCCCAGCGAGCGCGACGATCTGTACATGGTCGAGGCCGTGCGTGGCATGGCCGGAGCGTTCCGCCGCCGACTGGTGGCCGAAGGCGTGGAAACCGAGTGGCAGGGCGAGATGCTGCTGGCGCTTGGTTGCGAACTGGCGCAGGGCTTTGCCATCGCCCGGCCGATGCCCGCCGAGGCGCTGCCCGGCTGGGCGGCCACCTGGCAGCCGCCGGCGAACTGGCAGGCCTGGGCCAGCCACGTTCTGACCGCGCAGACCTTGCCGGTACTGTTGGCCACGGTCGAGCACAGTGCCTGGCGCGATCAGCTGATCGCGCATCTGGAAGGGCGGGACGAGCACTTGCCGCCGATCCATTACGACGACTGCCGCTTCGCCGCCTGGTACCGCGGAGAGGGCCGCCAGCGTTTCGCTTCGCATCCGCAGTTCGCCGTCATCGGCCAGCTGCATGAGCGGGTGCATCAGCTGGCGGCCTGTCTGGTCGGTAGTCCGCTGCCCCCGCCGGCACCGCAGGCGTGTGACCTGCGGCAGTTCTGCCAGGAGAGCCAAAAGCTGCTCGACAGCCTGCGCTCGCTGGCCTGGAGCGCGGCCTGAGCGATTGACGTGGGCGGGGGTGCCGCTAAGCTGCGACCTTTGGGCACGCTCGTGAGGAGAGGCGATGAAAGTTGCAGTGCTGGGTACGTTGATGCTGCTGTCGGTGGGTGTCCAAGCGCAGACGCTGGCGGTGCATCTGCATGAGGTGGCGCATGAGCGCGGCACTCTGCGGGTGGCCGTGTATGCCGACGCCAAGGCGTTCCGCAAGGAGAACCAGGCCTTCCTCACCGCGGAGATACCTGCCGCGCCCGGCACCCAGACCGTGCAGTTCGACAACGTTCCGGCGGGCACCTACGCGGTGTTGGCCTACCACGACGAAGACGGCAACGGCGAACTCAACCGCCGTCTGGGCATGTTCCCGGCCGAGGGGTACGCCCTGTCCAACAACCCCAAGGTGATGGGGCCGCCGGCCTTCATCGACAGCGCCTTCGAGGTTGGCGAGCAGGCGACCACCGAGGTCGACATGAGCATGCGCTACTAAGCGTCCTCGTCCTCGTCCTCGTCCGCTGAGGCAGGCAGCTCCGGCAGCGCGCGCAGCATCCGCTCGTAGTTGTCCAGGTCGAAGCTGCGCTGCTCCTGCAGCATGCTGCGGATTTCGTGCGCCAGCACCGAGGCCATCAGCATCAGGCTCTCTTCGCGCTCGAAGCCCACCAGGGTCAGCTTGTTCAGCGTGGCCTTGGCGGCCGCCGGCTCGCCGGCGGCGATCTGGTTTTCGATGGCCTCGATCAGCTGGGTTTCGGCGAAGGCTTCGTCGTGCTGATCCTGTTCGGGGGTGTCACTCATGGCTGGCCTCATCGGGGCGGGGTTTTCTTCATCCAGACGGCAGAGGGTACAGCTGCCGTCATCGGGGCGGTTGGTTTCCACATAGCGCACTCGCCGTGTGCCGGCCTCGCGGTTGGCATCGATGCGAAAGCGTGGGCGGTCGGAAGTCGGCATGTGATCCTCCATGGGCAGGCTGGGCTCAGCGCTGGCCGGTGGACAAGGGGCAGGGCGACAGGGAGACTTCGAAGGCTACACCAACCGCACGGTGCCGGCCCGCTCGGATGAACGGCCAGCACCCTGCGTAAAGCATGCGACCAGGATTTAGCTCGATGATCACCTACCACTGTTATGACAAGGGCACCCTGAGCCACCAGGTGGCGACCGAGCTCGAAACCCTGCCCGGCAATGTGGTCTGGATCGACCTGCTGAGCCCGACCGCCGAGGAGGAGCGCTTTATCGAGGCGGCGCTGGGGCTCGATATTCCCACCCGCGAAGAGCTGGCGGAAATCGAAGATTCGTCGCGCTTCTACACCGAAGGCCATGCGCTGTTCATGACCGCGACGGTGGTCAGCGGCATCGACAAGAAGCGCCCGAGCGCGACGCCGGTGACCTTCGTGCTGACGGCCCGCCAGTTGATCACCGTGCGCTATGGCGAGCTGTCTTCGTTCAATCAGTTCGTCGCCAAGAGCGCGCGCCAGCCGGAGGTGTTTCGCTCCAGCGGGCGTACCTTCATCGCCCTGGCCGATGCGGTGGTCGATCGCATTGCCGACGTGCTGGAGACGCTGCAGGCGCAGCTCAACCAGTTGTCGATGCGCATCTTCCACGATGACGGCGAGCATGCCGATCTGCTCAAGGTGCTCAAGCAGTTGGGGCAGCACCGCACGCTGCTCGCGCATCTGGGCGAGAGCCTGTTCAGTGCCAATCGGCTGCTTCTCTATTATCGCGAGCATTTCGATGAAAACCGCGGCGGGCCGGCGGCGCACTGGACGCGCTCGCTGGAGCGCGACGTGCGCTCGTTGGGCGAGCACCAGACCAAGTTGCTGGCCGACGTGGCGTTTCTGCTCGATGCCTGCCTCGGCCTGATCAACATCGAGCAGAGCGGCACGATCAAGGTGTTTTCCATTGCCGCCGTGCTGTTTCTGCCGCCGACGCTGGTGGGCACGATCTACGGAATGAACTTCGAGTACATGCCGGAGCTGGACTGGCTGCTTGGCTACCCGATGGCGCTGGTGATGATGGTGGTGTCGGCGATCATCCCCTACGCCTGGTTCAAGTATCGCGGCTGGCTGTAGCGGAGCGCCCGCCGAACCCCGGCGCGTGGCGCGCCGGGGTGGCAGGGACGATCAGCGCGCGGCGAGCAGCGCCCGGCCACGCGAGACCGCGGCGCGCACCTGTGCCGGCGCGGTACCGCCGATGTGATTGCGGGCGTTGACCGAGCCCTCCAGGGTCAGCACGGCGAACACGTCGTCGCCGATCTCGGCGCTGAACTGGCGCAGCTCGTCCAGGCTCATCTCGGCCAGGTCCTTGCCGGTCTGCACGCCATACTTGACCGCGTGGCCGACGATCTCGTGGCAGTCGCGGAACGGCAGTCCCTTGCGCACCAGGTAGTCGGCCAGATCGGTGGCGGTGGAAAAGCCGCGCAGCGCCGCCTCGCGCATGATCTCGCGCTTGGGCTTGATCGCCGGGACCATGTCGGCGAAGGCCCGCAGCGAGTCGCGCAGGGTGTCGGCGGCGTCGAACAGGGGTTCCTTGTCTTCCTGATTGTCCTTGTTGTACGCCAAGGGTTGCCCCTTCATCAGGGTCAGCAGGCCCGTGAGTGCGCCGAACACGCGGCCGCTCTTGCCGCGTACCAGCTCGGGCACGTCGGGGTTCTTCTTCTGCGGCATGATCGAGGAGCCGGTGCAGAAGCGATCCGGCAGGTCGATGAACTGGAACTGCGCGGAGGTCCACAGCACCAGCTCTTCGGAGAAGCGCGACAGGTGCATCATGGCCAGCGAGGCGGCGGCGCAGAATTCGATGGCGAAGTCGCGGTCCGACACGCCGTCGAGCGAGTTGCCGGAAATCGCCTCGAAGCCCAGCAGCTGGCAGGTGATCTCGCGCTGGATCGGGTAGGTGGTGCCGGCCAGGGCGGCCGAGCCCAGCGGCATGCGGTTGACCCGCTTGCGGCAATCCACCAGGCGCTCGTAATCGCGCGAGAGCATCTCGAACCAGGCCAGCAGGTGGTGGCCGAAGGTCACCGGCTGGGCGGTCTGCAGGTGGGTGAAGCCCGGCATCACGGTGTCGGCCTCGGCCTCGGCCAGCTCCAGCAGGCCCTGCTGCAGGCGGGTGATTTCGCCGAGGATCACGTCGATTTCGTCGCGCAGCCACAGGCGGATGTCGGTGGCCACCTGATCGTTGCGCGAACGTCCGGTGTGCAGCTTCTTGCCGGTGATGCCGATGCGATCGGTCAGGCGTGCCTCGATGTTCATGTGCACGTCTTCGAGGTCCACGCGCCAGTCGAACTGGCCGGCTTCGATCTCCGCCTGGATCTGCTTCAGCCCTTCGATGATGGCATCGCGCTCGGCCACGTTCAGCACGCCGGCCTGTTCCAGCATGGTGGCGTGGGCGATCGACCCCATGATGTCGTGGCGGTAGAGGCGCTTGTCGAACTCGACGGAGGCGGTGAAACGGGCGACGAAGGCGTCGACGGGCTCGCTGAAACGGCCGCCCCAGGACTGGTTGGTCTTGTCGGTCATGAATGCGCTCGCTGCAAAATGCGTGGGCTGAAAAGAAGGCGCGCATGATAGCAGGGTTGCCGCCTGGCACGGACGCGTCCGCCACGTCCGCCGCTGCCGGAGCACAGCCGCTCTGCGCTGACCGTGCGCTGTTTTGCACGGCACAAATTTGTCATGACTGCGGCCGACGAACGGCTTGTCGGCGCTGCGCTTCGCATCGAAACTGCATCCATGAAAACCCCTCATTTCTCCGCGCCGCGTCCGCTGGCGAGCGACGACTTCTTCATTCCCGAGCTCTGTCGGCCCGAGGCGCTGTTCGCCCTGGTGCTGGCGGCCGAGCTTTTGGTGCTGGTGCTGGTATTGGCCGAGCCGATGTCCAGCGGCATGGACTGGATGCGCCTGGCTTTGACCTCGCTGTTCGTGCAATGGATCGTCCTGCTGTCGGCGGGCCTGTTGTGCTTCCTGCGGCCGCTACTGGCGCGTCTGAACGCCGGGCTGGCCGGCGGGCTGTGCTGCGCGCTGGTGGTCGGGCTGACCCTGGCCTGCTCGGCGTTCGCCGAGCTGTACGTGCTGGCCGGTCCGCTGGAGCCGGACGCCGGCCGCTACCTGCGCCACGCGCTGATCAGCCTGATCATGTCCGGACTGCTGCTGCGCTATTTCTACCTGCGCAGCCTCTGGCGACGGCAGGAGCAGGCCGAGCTGCGGGCGCGCATCGAGTCGTTGCAGGCGCGCATCCGCCCGCACTTTCTGTTCAACAGCCTGAACAGCATCGCCAGCCTGATCGCCACCGCGCCGGACAAGGCCGAGCAATCGGTGCTGGATCTGTCCGATCTGTTCCGCGCCAGCCTGGCGCGGCCGGGTACCCTGGTGCCCTGGCGCGACGAGCTGGAGCTGGCCCGCCGCTATCTGTCCATCGAGCAGTACCGCCTGGGCGACCGCCTGCAGGTGAGCTGGGCGGTGGAGGGCGTGCCGGAGGACCTGCCGATCCCCCAGCTGACCCTGCAGCCGCTGCTGGAAAACGCCATCCTGCACGGCATCCAGCCGCGCGTGGAAGGAGGTTGCATCACCGTGGAAGCGGACTACCGTGAAGGCATGTTCGAGTTGCGCGTGAGCAATCCGTGCGAGGCCGACTCAGGCCCGCGTACTTCGCGCGGTACACGCCAGGGACTGCCCAATATCGAGGCGCGACTGGCGGCACTTTTCGGTCCTCGGGCGAGTCTCAGCGTGGAACGGCGTGAAGGTCGCCACTACACCTGTCTTCGCTACCCCATTGCGAAGCAAATGCAGGAAGCCGGATCTTTATGAATGTTCTGATTGTCGATGACGAACCTCTGGCCCGCGAACGACTGAGCCGACTGATCAATGAGCTCGATGGCTATCGGGCGCTCGAACCTGCCGCCAGCAATGGCGAGGAAGCGCTGAAGCTGATTGACGAGCTGCATCCGGATATCGTCCTGCTGGATATCCGCATGCCGGGCCTCGATGGCCTGCAGGTCGCCGGCAAGCTCTGCGAGCGTGAAGCGCCGCCGGCCGTCATCTTTTGCACTGCCCATGACGAATTCGCCCTGGAAGCCTTCCAGGTCAGCGCGGTCGGTTATCTGGTCAAGCCGGTGCGCAAGGAAAACCTGCAGGACGCGCTCAAGCACGCCGAACGGCCCAATCGCATGCAGCTCGCCGCGCTCACCCGTCCGGCGGCCGAGACCGGCAGCGGCCCGCGCAGCCACATCAGCGCGCGAACCCGCAAGGGCATCGAGCTGATTCCGCTGGATCAGGTGATCTACTTCATCGCCGACCACAAGTACGTGACCCTGCGTCATGAGGGCGGCGAGGTGCTGCTGGACGAGCCGCTCAAGGCGCTGGAAGACGAGTTCGGCGATCGCTTCGTGCGTATCCACCGCAATGCGCTGGTGGTGCGCGAACGCATCGAACGGTTGCAGCGCACGCCGCTCGGCCACTTCCAGCTCTACCTGCGCGGGCTCGAAGGCGAGGGGCTCACCGTCAGCCGCCGGCATGTGCCGGGGGTGCGCAAGCTGATGCAGAACCTTTAGTCCGACGCTCGGGCCGGTGCTGGGGCCTGGCCCCGCGCTGCTCGAGCTTTCGGCTCTTGCTATTATGCCGGCACTTTTTCTGCCGGAAGCCGTCATGTCCCCTCGCGAAATCCGCATCGCCACCCGCAAGAGTGCCCTGGCCCTGTGGCAGGCCGAATACGTCAAGGCCCGCCTCGAGCAGGCCCATCCCGGTCTGCAGGTTAGCCTGGTGCCGATGGTCAGCCGCGGCGACAAGCTGTTGGACGCGCCGCTGGCGAAGATCGGTGGCAAGGGCCTGTTCGTCAAGGAACTGGAAACCGCGCTGCTCGAGCAGGAAGCCGATATCGCCGTGCACTCGATGAAGGACGTGCCGATGGAGTTCCCCGAAGGGCTCGGCCTGTACTGCATCTGCGAGCGCGAAGACCCGCGCGATGCGTTCGTCTCCAACCGTTTCGACAGCCTCGATGCGCTGCCCGAGGGCAGCGTGGTCGGCACCTCCAGCTTGCGCCGCCAGGCCCAGCTGCTGGCCCGCCGGCCGGATCTGAAGATCCAGTTCCTGCGCGGCAACGTGAATACCCGCCTGGCCAAGCTCGATGCCGGCGAGTATGACGCGATCATCCTCGCCGCCGCCGGGCTGATCCGCCTGGGCTTCGGCGAGCGCATCCGCGCCAGCATCGGCGTGGAAGAGAGCCTGCCGGCCGGCGGGCAGGGCGCGGTGGGTATCGAGTGCCGCAGCGCCGACCTGGATATCCAGGCCTTGCTGGCTCCGCTCAACCACGCCGAGACCGCCGCGCGGGTCAGCGCCGAGCGCGCGCTCAACCGCCATCTCAACGGCGGCTGCCAGGTGCCGATCGCCTGCTACGCGCTGCAGGAAGGCGATCAGTTGTGGCTGCGCGGACTGGTCGGCCAGCCCGATGGCAGCGTCTTGCTGCGGGCCGAGGAGCGCGCGCCGGTGGCCGATGCCGAGGCATTGGGCGTGCGTGTGGCCGAAGCGCTGCTGGCCCAGGGCGCCGGGCGCATCCTGGCCGACATCTATGGTGAGGATCGCACGCTGTGAAAGCCTGGCGGCTGCTGCTGACCCGTCCGGAGCAGGAGTGCGCCGTCCAGGCGCAGCAGCTCGCCGAGCACGGCATTGTCAGCCATTGCCTGCCGCTGCTTGCCATCGAACCGCTGGACGAGACGCCGGAACAGCGCAGCCTGATGCTCGATCTTGACCGCTACCAGGCGGTCATCGTGGTCAGCAAGCCCGCCGCCCGCCAGGGCCTCGAACGACTGGACCGCTACTGGCCCCAGCCGCCGTTCGAGCAGCACTGGTTCACGGTCGGCGCCGCCACCGGGCAGCTGCTGGCCGACTACGGCCTGCGGGTGCACTGGCCGGCGCGCGGCGACGATAGCGAAGCGCTGCTGGCGCATGCCGCGCTCGCCGCGGCGCTGGCCGTGCCGGAGCCGCGTGCGCTGATCATCAAGGGCGAAGGCGGGCGCGAGCTCTTGGCCGAGAGCCTGCGTGGCCAGGGGGTAAAGGTCGATACGCTGGAGGTCTACCGGCGTCGCCGGCCGGACTATCCTCTGGGAACCCTGTCCCGGCTCGTTGAGCAGGAACACCTCGATGGCCTGGTGGTCAGCAGTGGGCAGGGCCTGGAGTCACTGTGCGAGCAGGCCGGAACAGCGTGGCCTGACCTGCGCCGGCTGCCGCTGTTCGTGCCGAGTCCGCGGGTGGCCGAGATGGCGCGGGCGCTGGGCGCCTGTGATGTGGTGGACTGCCGGGGTGCGGGCACCTCGGCCTTGCTGGCGGCGCTGCGTGCTTACCCCACGCCAGCCGTCCCCTGATGCAAAGGATGGAAACGTGAGCGAAGCAGACAAGCCCGACAACCAACACACCGCCAAGACGCACGGCGCAGAGACGCCCCGCGAACCGTCCGCGCCCGGCGAGGCTGCGGCGGCCAGCCCCGGCGCCGCGCCGTCAGCGGCTCGAGACGCGCGGCGCGATGCCCCCGCGCCACGTCAGGCGTCCTCCGGCAAGGGCCTGGCCCTGCTGGCACTGCTGGTGGGCTTGGCCGGCCTGGGCGCCGGCGGCTATGCGCTGTTGCAGCAGCAGAAGCTGGCCACGCTGGAAGGGCAGCTCGATCAGCGCCTGGGGCGTTTCGAGTCATTGCCCGAGCGCACCCGCGAGCTGGCTCAGCGCAACGAACAACTGGCCGCCCGCTTGCAGCCGCTGGAACAGCTGCCCTCGGCGCAGACCCTGCAGGAGCGTGGCCGCTTGCTGGCCGATCTGCAGGGCCAGCAGCAACAGCTGCGCGAGCGCGTCGAGCAGGTGCTCGGCTCCAGCCGTGAGCAGTGGCGCCTGGCCGAGGCCGAATACCTGATTCGCATGGCCATGCTGCGGCTGTCCGCCATGCAGGACACCGAAAGTGCCATCGCGCTGCTCGGCGAGGCCGACCTGATCCTGCGCCGGCAGAACGATCCGGGCGCTTACGCCGCCCGTGAGCGGCTGATGGAAGGGCTCGAAGCGCTGCGCAGCCTGCCGGAGATCGACCGCACCGGTCTGTTCCTGCAGCTGGGCGCCTTGCAGGGGCGCGCCGGGCAGCTGGCGGCGCTGGCGCCGGCGTTCCAACTGGGCGAGGCGACCGGCGAGCAGCCCGAACAGCCTTTCTGGGAGCGCTGGCTGGCCGAGGCCGGCCGCTATGTGCGCATCGATCTGGACAGCGAGGCCCAGGTCAAGCCGCTGCTGGCGGGGCAGAGCCTGGCCCAGGTGCGCCTGGCCCTGTCGCTGGCCATCGAGCAGGCGCAGTGGGCCGTGCTCAACGGCAATAGCGAGGTTTACCGGCAGGCGTTGGGGCAGGCGGTGAGCCTGCTCGAGCAGCTGTTTAGCGAAGACAACGAGCAGGCCCGCGCGCTGGCCGAGCGCCTGCGTGAGCTGATGGGCCGCGAGGTGGCTGTCGAGCTACCCGAGCTGACGCCGGCCTTGCGCGCGCTGCAGGGCTATATCAGCGAGCGCGAACAGAACGGTAGCCTGCCGGCTGAACGGTCGCAGGAGCCCTCGGCAGCCGGCGAGCAGCCGGACGCCGGAGCCGAGCCGGCGCCCGCGGCGGAGGGGGCGAGCACATGAAGCGGCTGATCCTTTATGTGCTGCTCGCGCTGCTGGCCGTCGCCGCGCTGGTCTGGGCCGTGGCCCAGGATGCGGGCTACGTGCTGATCACCTACCAGCGCTTTCGCTTCGAATCGACCTTCTGGGTCTTTCTCGCGCTGGGCTTCGGCCTGTGGTTGCTGGCCTTTGTGCTCAACCGTGTGCTGCGCCTGCTGGTGGTGTCCGGCGCGCTGGTCAACCCCTGGTCGACACGCCATCGCAAGCGCCGGGTCGGCAAGGCGGCGATGCTGGGTCAGCGCGAACTGGCCGAAGGTCGCTGGACGCAGGCGCTCGAGCACCTGCGCGTGGCCGCGGAGCGCGACAAGCAGCCGCTGATGCATTATCTGGGCGCGGCGCGGGCGGCCAACGAGGCTGGCCTGTACGCCGAGAGCGATGCGCTGCTGGACAAGGCGCTGGCGCGCGAGCCGGATGCGGCACTGGCGGTGGGGCTGGCGCGCTCGCGTCTGCTGATCGAGCGCGGCGAGCCGGCACAGGCGCGCGATGTGCTCAAGACGCTGCATGCGGAGCATCCGCGCAATGTGCAGGTCCTGCAGCTGCTGCAGCAGATCCATGTGCACCTGGAAGAGTGGATGGCGCTGTGCACGCTGCTGCCGGAGCTGCGCAAGCTCAAGGTGTTGCCGGTACCCAGGCTCGATGAGCTGGAGCGCCTGGCCTGGACGGCGGCGCTGGAGCAAAGCGCGGCCGGGGTCGGCGAGGCAGGGGAGGGCCTGGAACGTCTGGAGCGTCGCTGGCAGGACGTGCCGTCCGGACTGCGCGCCGAGCCTTCGCTGGTGCATGCCTATGCGGCCGGCCTGGCCCGGCTCGGCGCCCCGGTGCGTGCGGAAGAGGTGCTGTGCGCGGCACTCAAGCGACGTTTCGACGATCCGCTGGTCGATCTGTATGGACGCATCGAAGGGCGCGATGCCGCCCGTCAGCTGGCCGCCGCCGAAGGTTGGCTGAAACACTACCCCGAGGATGCGGTGCTGCTGCTGGCGTTGGGGCGACTGAGTCTGCGTAACCAGTTGTGGGGCAAGGCACGCGACTACTTCGAGGCCAGCCTGCGTTTCGCCCATCGCCCGGAAACCTGCGTCGAACTGGCGCGACTTCTCGCCCACATGGGCGATACGGGGCGCAGCAATCAGCTGTTTCAGGAAGGGCTCGGCCTTTACGAGCGCAGCCTGCCGACCCTGCGCTGAGTCATGCCGGGTGCCGGCGGGGGCCGTTGGACAGGTCCCAGTCGGTGCCGGCCTTGCTTGTCAGGCTTTCGCCCTTTCCTTACCGTAGCGGCTATTTTTTCTGCCGCGCGGAGTTTTCCATGAGCCTGGCAAGCCCCCGATTCACCTTCTTCCTGGCCTTCATCGGCTGTCTGGTCATCCTGGCGCTGGCGCTCTATCTCGAGCATGTGGTCGGTCTGGCACCGTGCCCGTTGTGCATCGTTCAGCGGGTCTGCGTGATTGCCTTTGGCATCGTCTGCCTGATTGCCGCGATCCATGGTCCGGGCCTTGCCGGGCGCCGCGGCTATGCCGCCGGCGCCGGCCTGTTCGCCCTGTTCGGCGCAGGAACGGCCATTCGTCAGGTGTGGCTGCAAAGCCTGCCGCCGGAAGATCTGCCCAGCTGCCTGCCCAGCCTCGAATACATGATGGAGGCGCTGCCGTTCCAGGAGATCGTCCGTCTGGTGCTGCATGGCACCGCCGAGTGCGCCGAGGTCGGCTGGACCATGCTGGGGCTGAGCATTCCTGAATGGAGCCTGCTGATGTTCATCGGCATGCTCGCCTTCTGCGTCTGGCAGTTCCTGCGTCGCGGCTGAACGGTTCGAACTCCGCTGGAAAGGTGGCGGTCTGTGCTGGAGCCACCGCGTCGCTGCGTTATGCGCGAGACGTGTTCGTCGGCCTACGGGTTGATGCTCGGGCGCGGGGGGCATAGTCTGGCCAGACGGCGCCAAGAATGTTTGCGCCGCTTCTCGTCGAGCCGGCCTGCAGGGTCGGTGTAATGCACACAATCGGTTAGGGAAGTGAGGACATCATGCTCGAGAGTTGCCGTAATGCGCAGGAACGTTGGGGAGGCGTGCACCAGCTGATCGATCGCTGGCTGCAGGAGCGCGAGGAATTGAGCGCGGCCTATGCGTCCCTGCGGGACCATCTCGATGGTGCTACCCGGGAAGCCTTGCAGGAGTTCTGCAGCATCCTGGTCGACTATTGCTCGGCAGGCCACTTCGAGGTCTACGAGCAGCTGGTGCGCGAGGCCAGGGCCTTCAACGACCAGCGCGGGCTCGATCTGGCCGCCCAGATCTATCCGCGCATCGAGGCGCTGACCGATATGCTGCTGACCTTCAACGATCAGTGCGAGCGCGGTGAATGCCACGACAGCCCCTCGTTGGAGCTGGATTTTGCTCGGGTCGGCGAGCTCTTGCAGGAGCGTTTCGAGCTGGAAGACTGCCTGATCGAAGTGCTACATAATGCCCACAAACAGGTGGCCGCCACTGCCTAGGACGGCCACAGACCACGTCTCGCAAGGAGTCGCGTCATGCCTGCCAAGAAAAAGCCCGCCGTCACCACGCCCCTGCAACTGTTGGAGCAGCTGTCCGGCGATCTGCTGAAGTATTTCGAAAAGGCCTGTGGCAAGGCGCTGGACGAGGCCGAAGGGTTGTTGGCCGAGCTCGAAAAGGAGCGCGCGCGCAGCCAGGACAAGCTGCACAAGGCCCAGGAGAAGCGCGCCGCCGCCGTTGAGGCGGGCAAGCTCAAGGCGCAGGCCAAGGCCGAGGCGCGTATCGCCGAACTCGACACGCTGCTGGCACAGCTGCAGGTGCGTCAGCAGCAGCTTCTGACCTACCTCGCGCAGCTGCGCCGTGACAGCGATCGCGGTCTGCAACTGGCCAAGGGGATTCGCGAGGTCGAGCTCTCGGCGCGCGCAGCCCAGCAACCGGCGCCCGAGGAGCTGGCGAAGAAGGCTCCGCGCCGTACCAGTCAGCCGGTCGCCCGCGCGGCCGCCGCCGGTGCGCCGCGCGTCGCCCGTCCGCGTCCGGCCGCCGCCAAACCCGCTGCGCCAGCGGCGGCCAAGCCCAAGGCAGCGAGCAAGCCTGCCGCCAGCAAGCCTGCGCCACGCCGTCCGGCGGCGAAGAAAACCCCGCCGACTCAACCCTCCGAGTAAGCGGCGCGCGCCGCCTCCTGCAGGCGTGCGCGCTCGCTGGCTGCCAAACGCTCCTGCAGCACCGCCGGCAGCCAGGGCTGTGCGTCCGGGCCGGCCGGCCAGCGCGCGCAGGTCTCTTCCAGTCGCTCCAGCAGCTGCTGTTCGGCGGCCAGTTCCAGTTCCTGCAGTCGCGTTCTGAGCGCTCTGAGGGCCGGATCGCCGGCCGCGGCGGGCTTCCAGGCCTGGCGCAGCTGACGCAAGGGCGCGACGACGCGCTGCTGCCAGTCCGCCGCCTGTGCCCCCAGCTGTTCGCCGCGCACGGGCGTCCAGCCGACGGCGCGCTGATCCAGCCACAGCGCGCAGAGCAGCAGGCAGACATCCATCCCCTGATCCTGGGCTTTGAGGCACAGCTCGGCGACTGGCGGCTCGGCATAGCAGCGGCAGGCGAAATCCCACAGGTGCGGCTTGGGCATGGCGGTCTCCTTCAGGCGCGCCCAGCATAACCAGCCGGCGGCCGGGCGAGGTTTTTTTCCCGGCGCCGCATTGGCCGCAGGGGTGAACTGCTAAACTCTCGCGCCATCATGATCCGACTCCAGAACCTCATTCTCCAGCGTGGCCCCCAGCGTCTGCTCGACGGGGCCGAACTTGTCCTGCATACCGGTCAGAAGGTCGGCCTGGTGGGGGCCAACGGTGCCGGCAAGTCCAGCCTGTTCGCCCTTTTGCGCGGGGAGCTGCACCCCGATGGCGGCGATTGCCAGGTGCCGGCCGATTGGCGCATCGCGCACATGCGCCAGGAGGTCGATGACCTCGAGCGCCTGGCGGTCGACTACGTGCTCGACGGCGATACTCACCTGCGACGCGTCCAGGCGGCGCTGGCGCAGGCCGAAGCGGCGCATGACGGTGCAGGCATCGCCCGCCTGCATACCGAGCTGGACAATGCCGACGGCTACACCGCCGATGCGCGGGCGCGCAAGCTGTTGGCCGGGCTGGGCTTTAGTGCCGAGCAGATGGACCGGCGGGTGGGCGACTTCTCCGGTGGCTGGCGGATGCGCCTGAACCTCGCCCAGGCACTGATGTGTCCCTCGGAGCTGTTGCTGCTCGACGAGCCGACCAACCACCTCGATCTGGATGCCATCCTCTGGCTGGAGGACTGGCTCAAGGGGTATCCCGGCACGCTGCTTTTGATCTCGCATGACCGCGACTTCCTCGACGCGGTGGTCGATCACGTGGTGCATCTGGAGCAGCGCAAGCTCAGCCTCTACCGCGGCGGCTATTCGGCCTTCGAGCGCACCCGCGTCGAGCGCCTGGCGCAGCAGCAGCAGGCCTACGAGAAGCAGCAGGCGCAGCGCGCGCACATGGAAGACTTCATTCGCCGGTTCAAGGCCAAGGCCAGCAAGGCGCGCCAGGCGCAGAGCCGGATCAAGGCGCTCGAGCGCCTGGAGGAGCTGGCCCCGGCGCATATCGATTCGCCGTTCGACTTTCGCTTCCGTGAGGCTGACAAGGTTTCCAGCCCGCTGCTGGACCTGAGCGAGGCGCGCCTGGGCTACGGCGACAAGTGCGTGCTGGAGAAGGTCAAGCTGCAGCTGGTGCCGGGCACCCGCCTGGGCCTGTTGGGGCCGAACGGCGCCGGCAAGTCGACGCTGATCAAGACCCTGGCCGGCGGCCTGCCGCTGCTCGGTGGCGCGCTCACCCGCGGCGAGAACCTGGTGATCGGCTATTTCGCCCAGCATCAGCTCGATGCGCTCGACCCCAAGGCCAGTCCGCTGTTGCACCTGCAGCGTCTGGCGCCGAACGAGCGCGAGCAGACCCTGCGCGACTTTCTCGGCGGCTTCGATTTTCGTGGCGAGCGTTGCGACGAGCTGATCACCAACTTCTCCGGCGGCGAAAAGGCGCGCCTGGCACTGGCGCTGATCGCCTGGGGCAAGCCGAACCTGTTGCTGCTCGACGAGCCGACCAACCACCTCGACCTGGAGATGCGCCTGGCACTGACCCTGGCGCTGCAGGACTTCGAGGGCGCGGTGGTGGTCGTCTCCCACGACCGCCATCTGCTCAAAAGCACCACCGACGAGTTCCTGCTGGTGGCTGAGGGTCGGGTGCAGAGCTTCGACGGTGATCTGGACGACTACGCCCGCTGGCTGGTGGAGTTCCGCGCCCGTGACCAGCAGGCGCCCGCTGGCGCGCCGAGTGCCGACAAGGCCGACAAGCGCGCCCAGCGCCAGGCCGCGGCCGCGCTCCGTCAGCAACTGGCACCGCACAAACGCGCTGCCGAGAAACTCGAGCAGCAGCTCGGCGAGCTGCACGCCAAGCTGGCCGCCGTCGAGGCGCGGCTGGGTGATAGCGGTCTTTACGAAGCGCCGCGCAAGGACGAGTTGCGTCAGCTGCTGGCCGAGCAGGCCTCGCTCAAGGCCCGTGAGGGCGAGCTGGAGGAGGCCTGGCTGGAGGCGCTGGAGCAACTCGAGCACCTGCAGCGTCAGCTGGAGGCGGCGTCGTGAATGGCAGCTGGCCGCAGCTCACCGAGCTGTGGGGGGCGCAGCTGCTGATGGGCGGCCAGATTCTGCTGATCGTGGTATTCGCCCTGATCGCCCAGCGCCTGGTGGTGCGCGGGCTGGCCGGGCTGGCCCGGCGTTATCCGTTGCCGGCAGAAATCCTGCTGCCGATTCGCACCGGTTCGCGCTGGCTGATCATCGGCGGTGCGCTGATCATGGTGCTCGAGCGCTTCGGTGTCTCGGCCACCGTGCTGTGGACGGCCATCTCCGGGTTTCTCGCGGTCGCCGCGGTGGCGTTCTTCGCCATGTGGAGCGTGCTGTCGAACCTGTTGTGCACCGTGTTCATCCTGAGCGTCGGCTCGTTTCGCGTCGGCGATCGCATCGAGGTGATCGACAGCGCCGACAAGCCGGGCGTCAGGGGCCAGGTCGTCGACATCAACCTGCTTTACACCACCCTGCAGGAAACCCACGAGAACGGTGACAGCAACCTGGTGCAGATCCCCAATAGCCTGTTCTTTCAGAAAATGATGCGCCGCTGGCATAGCGCCGACGCGGCCACGCCTCCCTCTCTTCCTCACGAGTGATCACACCATTGGAATGGCTCTCTAGCCCCGAGATCTGGGTGGCGTTTCTGACCTTGACGGCTCTGGAAATCGTCCTCGGCATCGACAACATCATCTTCATCTCCATCCTGGTCAGCCGGTTGCCCAAGGCGCAGCAGCCGAAGGCGCGCTTTTTCGGGCTGGCGCTGGCCATGGGCACGCGCATCCTGCTGCTGCTTTCGATCGCCTGGGTGATGCGCCTGACCGCCGATCTGTTCGAGGTGTTCGGCGAGGGTATCTCCGGGCGCGATCTGATCCTGTTCTTCGGCGGTCTGTTTCTGCTGTTCAAGAGCACCACCGAGATCTGGCACAGCGTCGAGGGCGAGGAGGAAGGGCAGCAGGGCGGCGGTGGCAAGGCCGGCTTTCTGGGCGTGATTCTGCAGATCGCGGTGATCGACATCATCTTCTCGCTCGATTCGGTGATTACCGCCGTGGGGCTGGTGGATCATGTGCCGGTGATGGTGGCCGCCATCGTCATCGCGGTGATCGTGATGATGCTCGCCGCCGGCACCATCAGCGATTTCATCGAGAAACACCCGTCACTCAAGCTGCTGGCGCTGTCGTTCCTCATCGTGGTCGGCACGCTGCTGGTGGCCGAGTCGTTCGACGTGCACGTGCCCAAGGGTTATGTCTACTTCGCCATGGCCTTCTCGCTGGCGGTGGAGGCGCTGAATATCCGTATGCGGACACTGCGCAGCCGGCGCCTGAAGGCACCGCTCAAGCTGAACCGCCAGCTGCCGGAGTAGGTGCTGACCACGGGGCGCTTCGGCGCCCCGTGCGTTGCGCCACCACAGGCCGTTGCCGCGCCCGGCCTGGATTAACATGGACGCCTTTCCAGAGGAGTACCCGATGCGAGTGTGGATCGACGCCGACGCCTGCCCCCGCGCTGCCCGTGATCAGGTGATCAAGTTCGCCTTGAAGCGCAAGTTCGAGGTGGTGATGGTCGCCGGTCAGGCCCAGGTCAAGCCGGCGTTCGCCTGCGTGCGGCTGATCGTGGTGCCGAGTGGACCGGATGCGGCCGACGATTATCTGGTCGAACATGCCGCGCCCGGCGAGCTGGTGATCTGCAGCGACGTGCCGCTGGCCGACCGCCTGGTGAAGAAGGGCGTCGCCGCGCTGGACCCGCGCGGGCGCGAGTTCGACGAGCGCAACATGGGCGAGCGGCTGGCGGTGCGCAACCTGTTCACCGACCTGCGCGAGCAGGGCCAGGTCGGTGGCGGCCAGGCGGCCTACGGCGAGCGCGATCGACAGGCCTTCGCCAATGCCCTCGACCGCCTGCTCACCCGCCTGACGCGGCAGGCGCCACCCGCCGCGCCGTGCTGACCGGCTCGGCTCAGGCCAGTTCGAGCACCTGATCGACCAGCTTGTTGATGCCGCTGGCGGCCTGGCTGATCGATTCGGCGAGCATGTAGGCCGGCGTGCTGACCAGCTTGTGCTGGCGGTCGACGACGATCTCCTCGACGGTGGCTTCCTTGTGATGTGCCCCCATCTGCCGCGCCGCGCCGGCGGCCTCGCAGTCGTCGCTGCCCAGGGTACAGGTGACCCCCGCCCCGAAAATGCGCGCGGCCATCGCCGGGGCGATGCAGATCAGCCCGATCGGCTTGCCGGCCTTGGCAAAGCCCTGGGCCAGGGCGAGAAACTCCGGATTGACCTGGCAATCGGCACCCTTGACCGCAAAGTCGCATAGGTTCTTCGCCGCGCCGAAGCCGCCGGGCACGATCAGCGCATCGAAGTCGGCCACCTGGGCTTCTGACAGCGGCTTGATCTTGCCGCGCGCCAGTCGCGCCGCTTCCACCAGCACGTTGCGCGTCTCGCCGGTTGCCTCGCCGGTCAGGTGATTGATCACATGCATCTGCGCAATGTCCGGCGCGAAGCACTGCACCTGCGCGCCGCGCTGATCCAGCCTAAGCAGGGTGATGACGCTCTCGTAGATTTCCGAGCCGTCGTAGACGCCACAGCCGGAAAGCACCACGGCCACTTTCTTGTTCATTGGAAGGACTCCTGGTGGGATAGGTTGATGGTCATGCTAATACGACCGCCGAGGGCAGGTTAAGTGAGGCCGGCAAGCCTTTTCGCCACTGGCCAGGCCGCGGCGAGCTGGCGACAATGGAGCATTGCCGGCCGCGTACGGTCGACTGTCATCATTCGGTCATCTGACCGGCGCAACCTTGTCACATTCGCCCGCCTGGCGGGTCTGGAGTCTGCAGTGAGTTTCGTTCCCGCCAACCGGTTGTTCCCCGCCACCCGCCTGCGCCGCAATCGTCGCGACGACTTTTCCCGTCGTCTGGTGCGCGAGACGCGCCTGACGGTGGACGATCTGATTCTGCCGGTGTTCGTGCTCGACGGTGAAAACCGCCGCGAGGCGGTGCCGTCCATGCCGGGGGTCGAGCGCCTGTCGATCGACCTGCTACTCCAGGAAGCCGAAGAGCTGGTGGCCCTGGGCATTCCGGCACTGGCGCTGTTCCCGGTGACGCCGGTGGAGAAGAAATCGCTGGATGCCGCCGAAGCCTGGAACCCGGATGGCATCGCCCAGCGCGCCACCCGTGCCCTGCGCGAGCGCTTCCCCGAGCTTGGCATCATCACCGACGTGGCCCTCGACCCGTTCACCACCCACGGCCAGGACGGCATCATCGATGACGAGGGCTACGTGCTGAACGATGTCACCGTCGATGCGCTGGTGCGCCAGGCGCTGTCGCATGCCGCGGCCGGCGCCCAGGTGGTTGCCCCGTCGGACATGATGGATGGCCGCGTGCAGGCGATCCGTGAGGCGCTGGAAGTCGCCGGCTACCCCAACGTGCGGATCATGGCCTATTCGGCCAAGTACGCCAGCGCCTACTACGGCCCGTTCCGCGACGCGGTGGGCTCGGCGGCCAACCTGGGCAAGGCCAACAAGGCCACCTACCAGATGGACCCGGCCAACGCCGATGAAGCGCTGCACGAGGTGGGCGCGGACCTGGCCGAAGGCGCCGACATGGTGATGGTCAAGCCCGGCATGCCGTATCTGGACATCCTCTGGCGGGTGAAGGACGCGTTCCGCGCGCCGACCTTCGTCTACCAGGTCAGCGGCGAATACGCCATGCACATGGCGGCGATCCAGAATGGCTGGCTGTCCGAGGCGGTCATCCTCGAATCGCTGACCGCCTTCAAGCGCGCTGGCGCCGATGGCATCCTCACCTATTTCGCCAAGCACGCTGCACAACAACTCAAAAAACAGGGCGCTTAAGCCCGCGAGGCAGACATGATCGACGAAGGACTCAGCAGCACCGCCAGCCCGATGGATGCGCAGGACGAGCAGCTGGCGGCGCCGATGCCGCCGGTGGCCGTCGAGACCGCGCCCGAGGCAGAGCCCGAGGGGGCTGCGCCGGTGGTGGCCGCGCCGGTGCCCAGCGTGGACGACACCAGCCTGTACATCCACCGTGAACTGTCCCAGCTGCAGTTCAATATTCGCGTGCTGGAACAGGCCCTGGACGAGTCCTACCCGCTGCTCGAACGCCTGAAGTTTCTGCTGATCTTCTCCAGCAACCTCGACGAGTTCTTCGAAATTCGCGTCGCCGGGCTGAAGAAGCTGATCACCTTCGCCCGCGAGCAGGCCGGCCCGGACGGCCTGCTGCCGCACCAGGCGCTGGCGCAGATTTCCGAGCTGACCCACGTCCAGGTGGCGCGCCAGTACGCCATCCTCAACGACGTGCTGCTGCCGGAGCTGGAAAAGCAGAACATCCGCTTCATCCGCCGCCGGCACTGGACGCCCAAGCTCAAGGCCTGGGTGCGCCGTTACTTCCGCGACGAGATTGCGCCGATCATGACGCCGATCGGCCTCGACCCGACCCACCCGTTCCCGCTCCTGGTAAACAAGAGCCTGAACTTCATCGTCGAGCTGGAGGGTGTCGACGCCTTCGGCCGCGACTCCGGCCTGGCGATCATTCCGGCGCCGCGCCTGTTGCCGCGCATCATCCGCGTGCCGGAAGAGGTTGGCGGAGCAGGGGACAATTTCGTGTTCCTCTCCTCGATGATCCACGCCCATGCCGACGACCTGTTCCAGGGCATGAAGGTCAAGGGCTGCTACCAGTTCCGCCTGACCCGCAACGCCGACCTCTCGGTGGATGCCGAGGACGTGGAAGACCTGGCCCGGGCCCTGCGCGGCGAGCTGTTCTCGCGCCGCTACGGCGATGCGGTGCGCCTGGAGGTGGCCGACAACTGCCCGCCGCACCTCACCGACCAGCTGCTGCGCCAGTTCGGCCTCAGCGAGTCGGAGCTGTACCGCGTGCACGGCCCGGTCAACCTGATCCGCCTGTTCAGCGTCACCGGCCTGGAAAGCCACCCCGAGCTGCAGTACGCCCCGTTCACCCCGACCCTGCCCAAGGTGCTGCACAACAGCGAAAGCATCTTCCAGGTGATCGCCCGCCAGGACGTGCTGCTGCTGCACCCCTACGAATCCTTCACCCCGGTGGTGGACATGCTGCGCCAGGCCGCTAAGGACCCGCACGTGGTGGCGATCAAGCAGACGCTCTATCGCAGCGGTGCCAACTCGGAAATCGTCGATGCGCTGGTCGAGGCCGCGCGCAACGGCAAGGAAGTGACCGCGGTGGTCGAACTGCGTGCGCGCTTTGACGAGGAATCCAACCTGGCCCTGGCCAGCCGCCTGCAACAGGCCGGCGCGGTGGTCATCTACGGCGTGGTGGGCTACAAGACCCACGCCAAGATGATGCTGATCCTGCGCCGCGAGAACGGCGACTTCGTGCGCTATGCGCACCTGGGCACTGGCAACTACCACGCCGGCAATGCCCGGCTGTACACCGACTACAGCCTGCTCACGTCCGACGACGCGCTCTGCGAGGACGTCGCCAAGCTGTTCAGCCAGTTGATCGGCATGGGCAAGACCCTGCGCATGAAAAAGCTCCTGCACGCCCCCTTCACGTTGAAGAAGGGCATGCTCGACATGATCGCCCAGGAAACCCAGCACGCCCTCGACGGCAAGCCGGCACACATCATCGCCAAGATCAACTCGCTGACCGACGCCAAGATCATCCGCGCGCTGTACAAGGCCAGCCAGGCCGGCGTGCGCATCGACCTGATCGTGCGCGGCATGTGCTGCCTGCGCCCGGGCATTCCCGGCGTCTCGCACAACATCCAGGTGCGCTCGATCATCGGCCGCTTCCTCGAACACAGCCGCATCTACTACTTCCACAACGACGGCGACGAAAAGCTCTACCTTTCCAGCGCCGACTGGATGGAACGCAACCTCGACAAGCGCGTCGAGACCTGCTTCCCGGTGGAGGGTAAGAAGCTGATCACCCGGGTGAAAAAGGAGCTGGAAACCTACCTCGCCGACAACACCCAGAGCTGGGTGCTGCAGAGCGACGGCAGCTACGTGCGCACCACCCCCACCGGCAACCAGCACCCGCGCAACTCCCAGAG
>JAUVZY010000024.1 GCA_030602315.1 Pseudomonadaceae bacterium
GCAATAACAACCACTTAGCCAGTGGTACACCCCTTGCACCGCCCCTCTCGCAAGCGCCACCGACGACTTTGCGAGGTACGCGATGAAAGCCAAGGACATTGCCGAGCTGCTCGACGAGCCGGCCTGCGAGCACAACAAGAAGGAGAAGTCCGGCTGTTCCAAGCCCAAGCCGGGCGCCACCGATGGTGGCTGTGCCTTCGACGGTGCGCAGATTGCCCTGCTGCCGATCGTGGATGTGGCGCATATCGTTCACGGGCCGATCGCCTGTGCCGGCAGTTCATGGGACAACCGTGGCACCCGCTCCAGCGGTCCGGACCTGTATCGCATCGGCATGACCACCGATCTCACCGAGCAGGACGTGATCATGGGGCAGGCCGAGAAGCGTCTGTTCCACGCCATCAAGCAGGCGGTGAAGACCCATTCCCCGCCGGCGGTGTTCGTCTACAACACTTGCGTCCCTGCCCTGATCGGCGATGACATCGACGCCATCTGCAAGGCCGCCAGCGAGCACTTCGCCACGCCGGTGGTGCCGGTGGACGCGGCCGGTTTCTACGGCACCAAGAACCTCGGCAACCGCATTGCCGGGGATGCCATGTTCAAGCACGTGATCGGCACCCGCGAGCCCGACCCGCTGCCGGAAGGCAGCGCGCGCGAGGGCATCACCGTGCACGACGTCAACCTGATCGGCGAATACAACATCGCCGGCGAGTTCTGGCATGTGCTGCCGCTGCTCGATGAGCTGGGCCTGCGGGTGCTTTGCACGCTGTCCGGCGATGCGCGCTTTCGCGAGGTGCAGACCATGCACCACGCCGAGGTGAACATGATGGTCTGTTCCAAGGCCATGCTGAACGTCGCGCGCAAGCTGCAGGAGCGCTTCGGCACCCCGTGGTTCGAGGGCAGCTTCTATGGCATCACCGACACCTCGCAGGCGCTGCGTGACTTCGCCCGGCTGATCGGCGACCCGGATCTTACCGCGCGTACCGAGGCGCTGATCGCGCGCGAGGAAGCCAAGATCCGCGCGGCCCTGGAGCCCTGGCGCGCCCGTCTGGCGGGCAAGCGCGTGCTGCTCTACACCGGCGGGGTGAAGTCCTGGTCGGTGATTTCCGCGCTGCAGGATTTGGGCATGAAGGTAGTCGCCACCGGCACCAAGAAGTCCACCGAGGAAGACAAGGCGCGCATCCGCGAGCTGATGGGCGACGACGTGAAGATGCTCGACGAGGGCAATCCGCGCGTGCTGCTCAAGACCGTGGAGGAGTACCAGGCCGACATCCTCATCGCCGGCGGTCGCAACATGTACACCGCGCTCAAGGCGCGGATTCCCTTCCTCGATATCAACCAGGAGCGCGAGTTCGGCTACGCCGGCTACGACGGCATGCTCGAGCTGGTGCGCCAGCTCTGCCTGACCATCGAGAGCCCGGTGTGGGAGGCGGTGCGCCGCCCGGCGCCGTGGAGCGCGCCGGCCGCGAAAGCTGCCGAGCAAGCCCCGCTTGCCGCCGCCCCGGCCACAGCCCACGCGCAGCGCGTCAGCGCCTGAGGAGAACACGCACATGGCCGAGATCCTCAACCGCAAGAAAGCTTTGGCCGTCAGCCCGCTGAAGGCCAGCCAGACCATGGGCGGCGCGCTCGCCTTTCTCGGCATGCACAAGGCCGTGCCGCTGATGCACGGCTCGCAGGGCTGCACCGCGTTCGCCAAGGTGTTCTTCGTCCGCCATTTCCGCGAGCCGGTGCCGCTGCAGACCACCGCGATGGACCAGGTCAGCTCGGTGATGGGCGCCGACGACAACATCGTCGAGGCGCTCAAGACCATCTGCGAAAAGAGCCGGCCCAAGGTGATCGGGCTGGTCAGCACCGCGCTGGCCGAGACCCAGGGCTGCGACATGAACCGCGCCCTGCATGATTTTCGCAAAGCCCACCCGGAGTACGCCGACGTGGCCATCGTGCCGGTCGCCACGCCGGATTTCTCCGGCTGCTTCGAGAGCGGCTTTGCCACCGCGGTGAAGGCCATCGTCGAGACTCTGGTGCCGGCCGACCGGACCCGTGTCGGCCAGCGGCCGCGCCAGGTCAACGTGCTGTGCACCGCCAACCTCACCCCGGGCGACCTGGAATTCGTCTACGAAAGCATCGAGAGCTTCGGCCTGCGCCCGCTGCTGATCCCCGATCTGTCCGGCTCGCTGGATGGCCATCTGGACGACGCACCGTTCAACCCGCTGACCACTGGCGGGTTGGAGGTGGAAGAACTGGCCAGCGCCGGGCAGAGCATCGCCACCCTGGTGGTGGGGGAGAGCCTCAAGGGCGCCGCCGACGCGCTGGCCGAGCGCACCGGCGTGCCGGACCGGCGCTTCGGCCTGCTGCTGGGGCTGGATGCGGTGGACGACTGGATCATGGCGCTGGCCGAGATCAGCGGCAATCCGGTACCCGAGCGCTGGCAGAAGCACCGCCGCCAGCTGCAGGACGCGATGCTCGACACCCACTTCATGCTCGGCGACGCGCGCGTGGCCATCGCCGCCGACCCGGACCTGCTGCTCGGTTTCGACCGCCTGCTGCGCGGCATGGGCGCGCGCAGCGTGGCCGCAGTGGTGCCGGCCAAGGCGCCGTCGCTGGCCGAGTCGCCGCTGCCCTGCATCCAGATCGGCGATCTGGAGGATCTGGAGAACGCCGCGCGCGAGGCCGATGCCCAGCTGATCCTCGGCAACAGCCACGCCCTGGCCTGCGCCGAGCGCCTCGGCGTGCCACTGCTGCGCATGGGCTTTCCGCAGTACGACCTGCTCGGCGGCTTCCAACGCACCTGGTGTGGCTACAAGGGCACCAGCCAGGCGCTGTTCGACATCGCCAACCTGCTGGTCAGCCACCACCAGGGCATCGCCCCGTACCACTCGATCTACGCGCAGAAGCCGGCCGATGAGCGCCCGGCACGGAGGCACTGACGCCATGGCCGGTCCGATCCGCCAGCTGCAGGTGCTCGATGACGCGGGCGACGGCACGCTGCTCAAGGTCGCCTTCGCCAGCTCCGATCGCGAGCTGGTCGACCAGCATTTCGGCTCCTCGCGCTCGTTCGTCTTCTACGGGGTGAACCCCGACAGCGCGCGGCTGATGTCGGTGGTCGAGTTCGGCGAGCTGGAGCAGGACGGCAACGAGGACAAGCTGGCGCAGAAGCTCGAGCTGCTCTCCGGCTGCATCGCCGTGTATTGCCGCGCCTGCGGTGCCTCGGCGGTGCGCCAGCTGCTGGCGATCGGCGTGCAGCCGGTGAAGGTGGCCGAGCCGACGCCGATCGCCGAGCTGATCGACACCCTGCAGGCCGAGCTCAGGGAGGGTCCGTCGGCCTGGCTGGCCAAGGCCATCCGCCGCACCCAGGGCGACATGCGCCGCTTCGACGCCATGGCGTCGGAGGGCTGGGACGAATAGTCATCGCCGTGTTCGCGGCGCCATTTTCCAACGAGGTAGACGCAATGTTCGAAGAACAGACCCAAGCAGTGGTGCAGGAAGACGACAAGGCGCTGGCCGATCCCATCGTCAAGCAGATGGTCGTGCAGCTGCGCTCGATGGACAGCTACGGCACCTACGACACCTGGAGCGACGCCCGTGTGCTCGATCCGCTGGTGCTGACCAAGGAGCGGCGCAAGGCGATTCCGGTGGTGGGCGACCCCGACGAGACCACCATTTCCCGGGTCAAGGCGTTCTACAACGCGCTGGCCCAGCTGATCGAGAAGGAAACCGGGCTGCTCGCCGTGCCGGTGATCAACCTCACCCACGAGGGCTTTGGCCGCGCGCTGATCCTGGTCGGCAAGCTGGTCGCGCTGGACAAGACCCTGCGCGACGTTCACCGCTTCGGTTTCGACTCGCTCGAAGCGCTGTCCGCCGAGGCCAACAAGCTGATGGGCAAGGCGGTGGCGCTGGTCAACGAACACCGCGTGGTCGCCGAGCTGTAAAGGAGGCATGAGATGAGCGAAGACGAACTCAAGGCGCTGAAGAAGGAAGTCAGCCAGAAGAAGCGCATCGCCACCGACTGGGCGTCGCAGATCCACGACCTGGTCGAGGACCGGTTGCTGGTCGACTACGACACCCTGCCGGAACTGGCGCGCCAGGCCCACCAGGCCTGCGTCGACTGGGCCGAGGCCAAGGCGCGCCTGGAGGCCGCCGGCGGCACCGCCTGAGCGGCGCCGCCCACCCAACCGCCGTGCGGCATCGCCGCACGGCCAGAGAGCGGCCCGAGCCGCCGATGACCGACCGTAGGCTGCCGCCCGGCTGGGGGGCAAAGGAGATCACAGATGGCTGACGTAATAACCGGGCGCACCCGCGGTGGCGCCGAATGGACCCCCGAGTTCATCACCGCGGTGGACGCCCAGACCTGCATCGGCTGCGGCCGCTGCTACAAGGTCTGCCCGCGCGATGTGTTCGAGCTGGTCGAGCGCAACACCCTGGTCGAGGACGCCGACGACTTCGACGATGACGACGAGATGATGGTCATGACCATCAAGAACGACGGCCTCGACTGCATCGGCTGCGTGTCCTGCGCGCGGGTCTGCCCCAAGCAGTGCCATAGCCACGCCGCCGCTGCGGCCTGAAGGAGAGCGTGATGCCCAAGCCCGAATTTCACATCTTCATCTGCGGCCAGCACCGTCCCGAAGGCCATCCGCGCGGCAGCTGCGGTGCCAAGGGGGCCGACGGCCTGTTCGACGCCTTCGCCCAGGAGCTGATCAAGGCCAACCTCACCAGTCGCGTGGCGCTCACCCGCACCGGCTGCCTGGGGCCGTGCCAGGCCGGTGCCAACGTGCTGATCTACCCCGGCTCGCAGATGTACAGCTGGGTGGAGCACGCCGACGCCGCACCGATCATCAAGAGCATGCTGGCCGGCGAAGTGTTCGCCGACAAGGCCACCCCGGCCGAGCTCTGGTGAGTCCGTGGGCGAGGTGTTGCTGTTCGACGCCGGGCGGGCGTTCTTCTCCGATCGTTCGCCCGAGCCGTTGCGCTATCTGCTGAACAACGCCCTGTGCGCCGGCACGCCGGACGCTACCGAGGCGCTGTTGCTTGAAGCGCGCCAGCGCGGGCCGGCCGAGCCGGACGCACACGTCGCCCTCTACAAGTTCCTGTTCGTCAACAAGCGCTACGCCGAGGCCGAGGCGGCGGTGTGGGCCGCGCTCAACGCCGCTGCCACGCGCCTGGGCATCGACCGCAACTACCGCCGCCTGCACCGCGCCAGCGCCGACTGGTCGCAGCGCCAGGGTGCCGAGCGCCTGTACCTGTTCAGCCTCAAGGCGCTGGGAGTGATCCGCCTGCGCCGCGAGCGGGTGGTGCAGGCGCGCGCGGTGCTGGAAAAGCTCGCCGAGCTCGACCCTTGCGACGAGATCGGTGGCGGCGCCTTTTTGCATATTGCCCGTTCCTTTGCCGAGGATGACGCCTGAATGAAAGCGACTCTGGAAAAGCGTCTGGAAGAAGTCCGGCCGGTGTTTGCCGAGGTGTGGTTCGCCCTGGATCAGTGCCTGACCCGCGCGGGCCTCGAGCCGATCCGGCTGGCCGACAACGTGCACAGCCGCAGCGAGCTGCGTGAAGACCCGTTCGACCACAGCCAGGCGCTCTACGCCGAATGGCGCGCCAGCTCCGGCATGCTGCTGGGCAGCATCCTGGTCAACGGCGATGGCCAGACCTACGCCGAGTTCGACGTGCTGCGCCCGCACCCGCAGAAGCCGCGCTGGGTGGTCGAGGCGGCGACCGCCTGGGGCCGCAGCGGGGCGATCAAGGGTGAGCTGCGCCTGCTGCCGGCGCTCGAGTGATGCACCCGCTTTACCAATGGCTGCTCGATTGCACCTCCCGCGCGGCGCCGGTCGAGCGGGTGCTGCTGGGGCTGAACTGGACGCTGGCCGAGGTCGAGGGGCGCCAGGGTTTTGCCTTCAGCCCGCGCCAGGTGCCGCGTACCTTGCCCTGGGCGGGTACCTTGCGCGGGCAGGGCAGCGATGCGCTGCGCCGCTGGCTGCTGTCCTGGGACGCCGCCGAGGCGGCGGTGGGCCTGGCCGTGCTCAACGCCAGCCTCAACGCCGACTCCCCTTGTGCGGCTGCTGCACTACCGCTGGATAACCCCGCGCCCGGGCATCTCAAGGTGTTCGCGCATTTCCGTGCGCAGCTCGAAGGCCGGCGCGTGGCGGTGATCGGCCGCTACCCCGGGCTCGACAGGCTGTGGGACGGGCTCGCCTACCAATGCCTGGAGCGCAATCCACAGGACGGCGACCTGCCCGACAGCGCCTGTGAATACCTGCTGCCGGAGTCGGACTGGGTGTTCATCACCGCCAGCAGCCTGGCCAACAAGAGCCTGCCGCGGCTGCTCGAGCTGGCCCGCCACGCGCAGGTGGTGCTGATGGGCCCGAGCCTGCCCTGGCATGCGGACTGGCAGCAGTTCGGCGTGAACTACCTGGCCGGCGTGCAGGTGCGGGACCCCGAGGCGGTGCGCCAGGTGGTCGCCGAAGGCGGCGGCACCCGGCTGTTCGCCGGGCCGGTGCAGTACGCCGTGGCGCAGCTGGCGTGAGCGCGGCGGAGCTGGCGCGCCTGGCCTGGCGCATCCTGGTCTGCCACAAGCATCCGGTCAGTGCCCGGCTGCACTTTCTGATTCCGCAAGGGCAGGGCGTGCTGCTGCCCGCGGCGCTGCCGGCGCTGTCGGTGTTCGCCGAAGGCGAGCGGCCGCTGGTGCAGAGTCACCCGGCCATGGCGCTTGCCGCGCTGCACGCCGAGATCGACTTCCCCCGCCCGTTGGAGCTGGTCGCCGATTACCAGGTGTTCATGGAAACCCCCGGCTGCCTGCTCAGCGTCTACCTGGCCGCGTTGCCCGGCCACGACCTGTGCGCGCCGCCACCTGGCACCCGCTGGATCGAACTGCCGCAGAGCATCGGCATGCCTTGGCTCGACCGCGAGCTGCTGCGCCGCGCCTACGAGGTGCTGCTCGGCTGAGCGAGCCTTGCGGCGGCCTTCTCGCGGCGCTCCGAAGACCGCCCTACGGTAGCGGCTGTACGGAGCCGCAGTGTGGTCAGCGCGCAGCGCCTGGCCAGCGGGTGGCGGGTCTGGCGCCGACAGGGCGCGCGGCGGTCGGCATGGAGACCGCCCCGCGCCGTGCTCTCAGGCGCGCAGCAGCGCCTTGACCAGCTGCGGTGACAGCTGCTCCTCGGTGAATTGCGGCTCGTTCGGCGGATACAGCACGTCCTCCACCACGTTAAAGCCCTGCTCCTTCACCAGCGCGAGCAACTCGCGCACCTTCACACAGGCCTTGAGTTTCTCGCCCAGCGCCTGGTCGGCACGGGCCTGGTCGGAAAACGCCTTGATTTCCTTGATCGACATGCGGGTTTCTCTCCTCAGCGGTTGGCGATGCGCCGGGCATGGCCGGCGCATCGCCTTGTTGCAACCCCGATGCCTGCGGACAAAAGCTTTTAAATCAATGAGTTGGCTGATTTTGTCGGTGTCTGCTTCGTGACAAAGCAACAGCCGTTGTGCACCAGCAATGACATCCGTGAACCATCGCGAAGCATGGCCAAGGCGCGCCAGCCGCCCGCCGGCTCCGGTCGAGGCGCCGCAACCCCGCGTTTTTCCGCCGCCAGGGAGCTGCCACGGTGGCCCGCGGCCAGGTGCAAACGCCGTTTTGCGCCATCCGGGTGCAGCCCCGGAGCGGGCTGTTGAGAACCGGACAAAGCGCGCCGCAGGTTGTGTTCATGACAGGACAGCTGCTCGGGGTGCTTCGCTAACCCATTGATTAAAAAGGCGCTTTAAGCAGCGAAAAGGCGTGGCATGTGCGTTGCAGTTGCCCAGTCACAGGTTGCCCAGCCGCAACCGTCCGACCGAGGAGACACGCCCATGATTACCCTGACAGACAGTGCAATGGCCGCCGTGAACCGCTTCATGACCAGCCTCGACAAGCCGGTCGCAGGACTGCGCATCCGCGTCGAAGGCGGTGGCTGCTCCGGCTTCAAGTACAGCCTCAAGCTCGAGGAAACCGGCGCCGAGGGCGACCAGGTGGTCGAGATGGGCGACATCACCCTGCTGGTGGACGAGACCAGCGCGCCGCTTCTGAGCGGCGTCACCATGGATTTCGTCGAGAGCATGGAAGGCAGTGGGTTCACCTTCACCAACCCGAACGCCTCCAGCAGCTGCGGCTGCGGCAAGTCCTTCGCCTGCTGAGCAACCTGAGGTTGCCGGCGGGACCGGCACCTTCCACCGAATCGGGAGATACGCCGTCATGTGGGACTACTCGGAAAAAGTCAAAGAACACTTCTACAACCCGAAGAACGCCGGGGCCGTGGACGGTGCCAACGCCATCGGCGACGTCGGCTCGCTGAGCTGCGGCGACGCTCTGCGCCTGACCCTCAAGGTCGACCCGGACACCGACATCATCCTCGATGCGGGCTTTCAGACCTTCGGCTGCGGCTCGGCGATCGCCTCCAGCTCGGCGCTGACCGAGATGGTCAAGGGCCTGACCCTCGACGAGGCGCTGAAGATTTCCAACCAGGACATCGCCGACTTCCTCGACGGCCTGCCGCCGGAAAAGATGCACTGCTCGGTGATGGGCCGCGAAGCCCTGCAGGCGGCGGTCGCCAACTACCGCGGTGAGGCACTGGAAGACGATCACGAGGAAGGCGCGCTGATCTGCAAGTGCTTCGCCATCGATGACGTGATGGTCCGCGAGACCATCCGCGCCAACAAGCTGTCCACGGTGGAAGACGTCACCAACTACACCAAGGCCGGCGGCGGCTGCTCGGCCTGCCACGAGGCCATCGAGCAGGTACTGACCGAGGAGCTCGCCGCGCGCGGCGAGTCGTTCGTCCCGGCGGGCAACAAGAAAAAATCCGGCGTGGTGAAGCTCGACACCGCGAAGGTCGCGCCGACGCCGACGCCGACGCCGACGCCGACGCCGACGCCGGCGCCGGCCCCCGCCGCAGCCGCCGCTCCGGCGCCGAAGCTGACCAACCTGCAACGCATCCGCCGCATCGAGATGGTTCTCGAGTCGATCCGCCCGACCCTGCAGCGCGACCACGGCGACGTGGAACTGCTGGATGTCGATGGCAAGAACATCTACGTCAAGCTCACCGGTGCCTGCACCGGCTGCCAGATGGCCAGCGCCACCCTCGGCGGCATCCAGCAGCGGCTGATCGAAGAGCTCGGCGAGTTCGTCAAGGTCATCCCGGTGAGCAGCCCGGCCCACGTCGCCCAGATGGAGGTGTGAGATGCCCAACATCTACCTCGACAACAACGCCACCACCCGCGTCGATGACGAAGTGGTGCAGGCCATGCTGCCGTTCTTCACCGAGCAGTTCGGCAACCCGTCGTCCTTGCACAGCTTCGGCAACCAGGTCGGCCAGGCGCTGAAGAAGGCGCGCCAGAGCGTGCAGAAGCTGCTCGGCGCCGAGCACGATTCGGAAATCGTGTTCACCTCCTGCGGCACCGAGGCCGATTCGACGGCGATCCTCTCGGCGCTCAAGGCCCAGCCCGAGCGCAAGACCATCATCACCACCACCGTGGAGCACCCGGCGATCCTCACCCTGGTCGATTACCTGGCCAGCGAGGGCTACACCGTCCACAAGCTGGCAGTCGACAAGAAGGGCCGCCTGGACCTGGCCCAGTACGCCGAGCTGCTGACCGACGATGTGGCCATCGTCTCGGTGATGTGGGCGAACAACGAGACCGGCACGCTGTTCCCGGTGGAGGAAATGGCGCGCCTGGCCGACGAGGCCGGCATCCAGTTCCACACCGACGCCGTGCAGGCGGTGGGCAAGGTGCCGATCGATTTGAAGAACTCCTCGATCCACATGCTCTCGCTATCCGGGCACAAGCTGCACGCGCCCAAGGGCATCGGCGTGCTCTACCTGCGCCGTGGTACCCGTTTCCGCCCGCTGTTGCGCGGCGGACACCAGGAGCGCGGCCGCCGTGCCGGCACCGAGAACGCCGCCTCCATCGTCGGCCTGGGCGTGGCCTGCGAGCGCGCGCTGGCGTTCATGGAGCACGAGAACACCGAGGTCAAGCGCCTGCGCGACAAGCTCGAAGCCGGCATCCTCGCCGCCGTGCCGTATTCCTTCGTCACTGGCGACCCGGACAACCGCCTGCCCAACACCGCCAACATCGCCTTCGAGTACATCGAGGGCGAGGCCATCCTGCTGCTCTTGAACAAGGTCGGCATCGCCGCCTCCAGCGGCTCGGCGTGCACCTCCGGCTCGCTCGAGCCTTCCCACGTGATGCGCGCGATGGACATTCCCTACACCGCCGCCCACGGCACCGTGCGCTTCTCCCTCTCGCGCTACACCACCGAGGAGGAGATCGACCACGTGATCCGCGAGGTGCCGCCGATCGTGGCCCAGCTGCGCAAGATGTCGCCGTACTGGAAGGGCGACGGCCCGGCCCAGGAAGCCGGCAAGGAGTTCGCGCCGGTCTACGCCTGAAGCGCGGCAGAGCCGGCGCGGGAGGACAGCAATGAGCCAGGTGATCATCGACGACACCACCCTGCGCGATGGCGAGCAGAGCGCCGGGGTGGCCTTCAGCCCGGACGAGAAGATCGCCATCGCCCGCGCGCTGGCCGAGCTGGGCGTGCCGGAGCTGGAGATCGGCATCCCCAGCATGGGCGAGGAGGAGCAGGCGGTGATGCGTGCCATCGCCGCGCTGGGCCTGCCCGCCACGCTGATGGGCTGGTGCCGGCTGTGCGACACGGACCTCGCGGCTGCGCGCCACAGCGGGGTCGGCATGCTCGACCTGTCGTTGCCGGTCTCCGACCTGATGCTTAAGCACAAGCTGAACCGCGACCGGGCCTGGGCGCGCCGCGAGGTGCGGCGGCTGGTGAGCGAGGCGCGGATGGCCGGCTTCGAGGTGTGCCTGGGCTGCGAGGATGCCTCGCGGGCGGACTTCGAATTCATCGTCGAGGTGGCCGCCGTGGCCCAGGCGGCCGGCGCGCGGCGCCTCCGTTTTGCCGACACCGTCGGGATCATGGAGCCGTTCGGCATGTTCGAGCGCTTCGTGTTCCTGCGTCAGCGCATCGACCTGGAACTGGAGGTCCACGCGCACGACGACTTCGGCCTGGCCACCGCCAACACCCTGGCGGCGGTGCGCGGCGGGGCGACGCATATCAACACCACGGTCAACGGCCTTGGCGAGCGCGCCGGCAACGCGCCGCTGGAAGAGTGCGCGCTGGCGCTCAAGCAACTGCACGGCATCGATACCGGCATCGACACCCGCGGCATTCCGGAAATCTCCGCACTGGTGGAGAAGGCCTCGGGGCGGCAGGTGGCCTGGCAGAAGAGCGTGGTCGGCGCCGGGGTGTTCACCCACGAGGCTGGCATCCACGTCGACGGGCTGCTCAAGCACCGCGCCAACTACGAGGGGCTCAATCCCGACGTGCTCGGTCGCAGCCACTCGCTGGTGCTGGGCAAGCATTCCGGCGCGCACATGGTGCGCAGCAGCTATCAGGCGCTCGGCATCGTGCTGGACGACTTCCAGACCCAGCTGCTGCTGAGCCGCATCCGCGCCTTCTCCACCGCCTTCAAGCGCAGCCCGCAGCCGGCCGAACTCGAGCAGTTCTACCGCCAGCTGGGCGAATCCACCCCCGCCGCTGTGGCTCCACGGGCCGCAGGAGGTCTGGCATGAGTCTCTTTAGCGAATGGCGTGACGACGTGCGCTGCGTGTTCCAGCGCGACCCGGCCGCGCGCACCACCTTCGAAGTGCTGACCACCTACCCGGGGGTGCACGCGATCCTGCTCTACCGGCTGGCCAACCGCCTGTGGCGGCGGCAGTGGCGCTACCCGGCGCGCTTGCTGGCGTTCGTCGCCAGGCTGCTGAGCAACGTCGACATCCACCCCGGCGCCACCATCGGCGCGCGGTTCTTCATCGATCACGGCGCCTGCGTGGTGATCGGTGAGACCGCCGAGATCGGCGATGACGTGACCCTCTACCACGGCGTGACCCTCGGCGGCACCAGCTGGCGCAAGGGCAAGCGCCATCCGACCCTGGGCAACGGCGTGCTGGTCGGCGCCGGTGCCAAGGTGCTGGGGCCGATCACCGTCGGCGACAACGCCCGGGTCGGCGCCAACTCGGTGGTGGTGGCCGACGTGCCGGAGGGCTGCACGGTGGTCGGCATCCCCGGCAAGGTGGTCAAGCTGCGCGAGGCCGGGCGGGTGAACCCCTACGGCATCGATCTGGACCATCACCTGATCCCCGACCCGGTGGGCAAGGCCATCGCCTGCCTGCTCGATCGCATCGACGCGCTGGAGAAGGCCGTGGAAAACGGCGGCCAGCTCGCCGCCGGCAGCCAGGCGGCGTTCTACAAGGGCTGCAACGTCGACAACAGCATCTGCGAGAGCGACTGCGGCGGCGGCACCAGCACCAGCGGGCGGCGTGCCGCCGGCCTGGCCGAGTGAGGTAGCCGCCATGGACCTGCAGGATTTCGATGGCGCCGGACTCTACTTCGACGCGCCAATGAGCGGCGAGGTGGCGGCCTTGCTGGACGCGGCCAGCGCCCAGTACGCCGAAGGCACCGCCGAGGCACCTTTGCTTGCCGCCCAGGCGCTGGCGCCGGACAACCTCAGCGTGCTGGTCGGCCTGTACCGCTTCTACTACTACCAGCACCGCTACGCCGATGCCCTGACCATCGCCGAGCAAGTGATGGCGGTGGTCGGCCCGCAGCTCAAGCTGCCGCCACGCTGGCAGGACATCGCCATGGAGCATCTGGCGGTGGCCGCCGAGCTGGGCTTCGGCCTGTTGCGCTTCTACCTGCTGGCGCTCAAGGGCGCCGGCTACCTCAGCCTGCGCCTGGGCCGCTTCGAAACCGGCAAGGCCATGCTCACCCAGGTGGTGTCGCTCGACGCCGACAACCGCCTCGGCGCCCGCCTGCTGCTCGAGGTGCTCGCCGAGCACACCGCCCAGATCATCAGCTTCCCCACCACGGCCACCACGGAGATTCGTTCATGACCGTACAACCCTATTCCCCGGATGCCGACCTCACGCTGGACGAGGGCATGGAAGAGCTGGTGTCCGCCGAGGACTTTCTCGAGTACTTCGGCGTGCCGTTCGACCAGACCGTGGTGCACATCAACCGCCTGCACATCATGCAGCGCTACCACGACTACCTGGCCCAGGCCGGCGACCTCGCCGAGCTGGACGAGGCGCCGCGCGCGGCGATCTACCGCGAGCTGCTCAACCGCGCCTACCAGGACTTCGTCAATTCCAACGCGCAGACCGAAAAGGTGCTCAAGGTGTTCAAGCGCAACGAGCCGCAAAGCACCTTCGTGCCGCTCGACCAACTGCTCGGCTGATTCCGGAGGGCGCGAGATGCTGCCGCTATACGACTACGGCGATTCGGTTCGCCTGATCCGCAACGTGCGCAATGACGGCACCTACCCGGGCATGGCCACCGGCGCCCTGCTGATCCGTCGTGGCGCGGTCGGCTGCGTGTACGACGTGGGCACCTACCTGCAGGACCAGCTGATCTACCGGGTGCACTTTCTCGACGCCGGGCGCACCGTCGGCTGCCGCGAGGAAGAGCTGATCGCCGCCTCGGCGCCCTGGGTGCCCAACCTGTTCGAATTCCGCGACAAGGTCATCGCCCTCAAGAGCTTCGCCCTGCGCGGCGAGGTGGTGGTCGAGCGCGGCCAGCACGGCATCATCGACAAGGTGCTGCGCGATGCGCCGGGTGGGCCGCAGTACCACGTGCACTGGGGTGACGGGCTGGTGCTGCAGATTCCCGAGGCGAGCCTGGCGATGGCCGAGGAAGCGCTGGAGGTGCCCCATGAATGAGCATCTGCCCGGCGACAGCGAGCGCCGTTACCGCCTGCTCAAGGTGGCGCTGGAGCGTTTCGGCTGCGAGCCGGCGGCGCTGGACGACCAGCAGCAGCGCCAGGCCGAGCGCATCATCGGCCGCCAGCTGCAGATCGAGGAGGCGGTGCTGCACAGCCGCGAGGCGCTCGGCGTGCTGGTGCCCGATTCGCAGATCGACGAGGCCTGGTCGCGCATCGCCGCCCGCTACGACGATGCCCAGGCGCTGGAGCAGGCGCTCGAGGCCAACGGCCTGGATGCCGCGCGGGTGCGCGCGCTGCTGGCCCGCGAGCTGAAGGTCGAGGCGATCCTCGACCGCATCAGCACCGGCCTCGCGCCGATCAGCGATACCGACGTGAGCCTCTACTACTTCAGCCACCTCGAGCAGTTCGAGCGGCCGGAGACGCGGCTGGCGCGGCACATCCTGATCACCATCAACGAGGACTTCCCGGAGAACAGCCGCGCGGCGGCGCTGAGCCGCATCCAGGCCATCGCCAAGCGCCTGGGCAACAAGCCCGAACGCTTCGCCGAGCAGGCGATGAAGCACTCCGAATGCCCCACGTCGCTGCAGGGCGGCGTGCTCGGCGAGGTCAAGCGCGGCACGCTGTTCCCCGAGCTGGAAGCCTGCCTGTTCGGTCTGGCTCCGGGTCAGCTGTCCGAGGTGGTGGAGTCGCCGCTGGGCTTTCATCTGCTGTTCTGCGAAGCGGTCACCGCCGCCGGGTGCCTGCCGCTGGAGGAGGTCCTGCCGCGCCTGCGTGACTGGCTCGAATCGCGCCAGCGCCAGGCGCGTCAGCGCCAGTGGCTCGAGCAGCTGCTCAATCCATCCGCATCCCACGAGGAGAAGGCCCATGGCTGATAACGAGACTCCCTGCTGCTCGTTCTGCGGCGCCGAGAAAAGCGCCAGCGTGCCCCTGATCGCCGGCAACGACGGGCGTATCTGCGAGGCCTGCGTGAAGCTCGCCCACCAGGTGGTGGCCAGCTGGGGCCAGCGGCGCAAGAGTCAGGAACTGGCGCCGCAGTTGCGCACGCCTTCCGAGTACAAAAAGCATCTCGACGAGTCGGTGATCGGCCAGGAGTCGGCCAAGGAAACCCTTTCGGTCGCCGTCTACAACCACTACCTGCGCCTGCTCAACAGCAACCGCGAGCCGGTCTGCCAGCTGAGCGAGCAGGTCGAGCTGGAAAAATCCAACATCCTCATGGCCGGCCCCTCGGGCACCGGCAAGACGCTGCTGGTGCGCACCCTGGCGCGCATCCTCGGGGTGCCGTTCGCTTCGGCCGATGCCACCACCCTGACCCAGGCCGGTTACGTCGGCGACGACGTCGACAGCATCATCTCCCGCCTGCTCGATGCCGCCGGCGGCGACGTGCAGCAGGCGCAGTGGGGCATCGTCTACATCGACGAGGTGGACAAGCTGGCCAAGCGCTCCGGCGGCGGCACCGCAGTGCGCGACATCTCCGGCGAGGGCGTGCAGCAGGCGCTGCTGAAGATGGTCGAAGGCACCGAGGTGCGCATCGCCAAGTCCGGCCGGCGCAGCGAGCACAGCGAAGAGCAGGTGGTGGACACGCGCAACATCCTGTTCATCGCCGGTGGCGCCTTCCCCGGGCTGGAAGAACTGGTGCGCAGCCGCCTGCAGCCCAAGTCCGGCGGCATCGGCTTCCACGCCGCGCCGCCGCGCCAGGAAAAGCCCTCGATCAACGAGCTGCTGTCGGCGCTGATGCCGGACGATCTGCACGAGTTCGGCCTGATTCCCGAGTTCATCGGGCGCTTCCCGATCATCACCTTCCTGCAGGAGCTGGACCACGCCATGCTGCTGCGCATCCTCACCGAGCCGCGCAACGCGCTGGTCAAGCAGTACAAGCAGCTGTTCGCCTATCAGGGCATCACCCTGGAGGTGACCGACCAGGCGCTGTCGTTCATCGCCGACCAGGCGCTGGTCCGCAAGACCGGCGCCCGCGGGCTGCGCGCGGTGCTCGAGTCGGCGCTGCAGCGCACCATGTTCGAGATGCCCTCCAAGCCGTTGTTGCGCAGCTGCACGCTGGATCTGCTCGAGCAGGACGCCGGCGGCCAGGCGCTGGCGGTGCTCGAGGGCTTCGCCGAGCCGGGCGAGCAAGCCAGCCAGCCGGCGCCGCCGGCGGCCAGCGAGGCCGCGGCAGGGCCGCCGCGCCTGGCCGTGGATCTCTGAGCTGTCGCAAAGCCGACAGGCCCGCGGCTCTGTCACCTGCTGGTGCGTAGGCTTTCCGACAACACCCCGCTCATTCGAGCGGGGTTTCTTTTAAATCAATCACTTAGCGTATTGGCTGGCGTGGCCTGGGTCTTGCTCTGGAAGACCCAGGAGCCAGCCTGGCGCATGTCGCGGTCGCTGGCAGCCGAACCATGCACTTAAGTAGAGGTTTGAATATGGCCAGGATTGGACTTTTCTTCGGCACCAACACCGGCAAGACCCGCAAGGTGGCCAAGCAGATCAAGAAGCGCTTCGACGACGACACCATGGCCGACCCGGTGAACGTCAACAAGGCCACGGCCGATGACATCGCCAAGTACGATTTCCTGATCCTCGGCACCCCGACCCTGGGCGAGGGCGAGCTGCCGGGCCTGTCCGCCGACTGCGAGAACGAGAGCTGGGAAGAATTCCTGCCGCAGCTGGCCGGTGCCGATTTCAGCGGCAAGACCGTGGCCCTGTACGGATTGGGCGACCAGGTCGGCTACCCCGAAGAGTTCCTCGACGCCATGGGCGAGCTGTATGACTTCGTTGTCGAGCGCGGCGCCAAGGTGGTCGGCGCCTGGCCGACCGAAGGCTACGAGTTCGAGCATTCCGAGGCGGTGCGCGACGGCAAGTTCGTCGGCCTGGCGCTGGATCTGGATAACCAGAGCAACCTGACCGACGAGCGCGTCAGCGCCTGGCTCAAGTCCATCGCCGCCGAGTTCGACCTGACGGTGTGACCCCTCCGGCCCGGACCACGACGGGCAGGAACGAAAAAGGCGACCGCAAGGTCGCCTTTTTCATTTGCTGCACATGGCCGCTAGGGCGGTCGTCCGCGCGGCGCGAGAAGGCCGCCGAACACGCCGGGCGAACGCGGCCTGACCTCAGTTGTTGCGGGTCAGCAGGGCCGGCTTCTCACCGCGCGAACGGCTCGGCCGGTCCAGCTGCTCGAGCTGCTCGAGCTGTTCCAGGCTCGGCAGGCGGTCGAGCTTGGACTCCTTGCGCACGATCACCGGCTGGCGGGTCGGCGTGACGGCGGCTGCTTCGCCATTGCGGCGGCCGGTGGCCTCGAACGGAGTCAGCACGCGCTCTTCACCGTTACGACGCTTGCCGCCGCGACCCTGGCGGTTGGTTCCGGCGCCCTGCGGCTGACCGCTGCGGGGCTTGGCCGCGCGCTTTTGCTGCGGCTTGGCCGCGGCGGCCTCGCCACGCGGCGGGCGACCCGCGCCGTTGGCCGGCTTGGCGGGGCTGGCGCCGCTGGGCTTGGCGGCAGCCCCGCCGCGGCGGTTGCGGCCCTTGTTCTTGTCGCCCTGGTAGGGGCTGACGTAGTCGACGCGGTTGCCGAAGTTGTCGATGTCGTCATCGAGGAATTCCTCGAGGTCGCGGTCGATCGGCACCGGAATCGGCAACTCGTCGGTCACCACCAGCACCGGCTTGTCGGCCGCGCCAGCCTGGGCGGTCTTGCCCTTGCCACGGCGGTTGCGACGCTTCTTCGGCCTGGCGCCGCCGGCTTCGTCACCGGCGCTGGCAGTGGGCGTGGCATCGACGGCCGCCTCGGCAGCGGCCGGTGCCGGCTGCTTGGGCTTGGCCGGCTGGCGCTCGCGCCGGGCCCGGGGCTCGGGGCGCGGCGCGCGGGCTTCGGGCTTTTCCACTTCCAGGGTGCTGACATCGAAGCCCATCAGGTCACCGTCGGGGATGCGCTGCTTGGTCAGGCGCTCGATGGCCTTGAGCAGTTTTTCCTCGTCCGGCGCCACCAGCGAGATGGCCTCGCCGCTGCGCCCGGCACGGCCGGTACGGCCGATGCGGTGGACGTAGTCTTCCTCGACGTTGGGCAGCTCGTAGTTGACCACGTGGGGCAGCTGGTCGATGTCCAGGCCGCGGGCGGCGATGTCGGTGGCCACCAGCACGCGGATCTGGTTGTCCTTGAAGTCGGCCAGGGCGCGGGTGCGGGCGTTCTGGCTCTTGTTGCCGTGGATCGCGGCCGCGGTCAGGCCCTGCTTTTCCAGGTACTCGGCCAGGCGGTTGGCGCCGTGCTTGGTGCGGGTGAACACCAGCACCTGCTCCCACGCGCCCTGGGTCACCAGGTGGGCCAGCAGCGCGCGCTTGTGTGCGGCCTGCACGCGGTAGATGCGCTGCTCGATGCGCTCGACCGTGGTGTTGGCCGGGGTCACTTCGATGCGCTCGGGCTCGTGCAGCAGCTTGCTGGCGAGGTTGATGATGTCTTGCGAGAAGGTGGCCGAGAACAACAGGTTCTGGCGCTTGGCCGGCAGCTTGGCCAGGACCTTCTTCACGTCGTGGATGAAGCCCATGTCGAGCATGCGGTCGGCTTCATCGAGCACCAGGATCTCCACGTGGGACAGATCCACGGCGCCCTGGCCGACCAGGTCGAGCAGACGGCCGGGGCAGGCCACCAGCACGTCGACGCCCTTGGCCAGGGTCTTGATCTGCGGCGTCATGCCGACACCGCCGAAGATGCAGGCGCTCTGCAGCGGCAGATCGCGGGCATACAGCTGGAAGCTCTCGTGGACCTGGGCAGCGAGTTCGCGGGTGGGCGTGAGCACCAGCACGCGCGTCTGGCGCGGGCCGTGGCGCCGGTCGCGGTCGGGGTGGCCGCCCGGGAACAGCAATTCGAGAACGGGGAGGGCAAAACCGCCGGTTTTGCCGGTGCCGGTCTGGGCGGCGACCATCAGGTCGCGGCGTTGCAACACGGCGGGAATGGCCCGCTGTTGCACGGGGGTTGGCTGCGCGTAGCCGGCGGCCTCGACGGCACTCGCCAAAGCCTCGGAGAGACCGAGGGAAGCAAAGGACATGTGGAATCCTGTCTTTATAGGGGCGCTTAGGGCCCGGGGACGATCATGCCTGGCTGGATGCATACGCGTTGAGCGTTATCCCGACCGGTCGTGCCGCGAGAAGAGAAGTGCGGCGTCCGGGCGCAAGCCTGGCGGAAGCGCGGAGTATAACAGAGTGTGTCTACCCCGCAGTGCATATGACACTGACGACAGTCGTTCGGTTCATTGGGGCTTCGAACAGCACGCGGCACCGAGCGACGGGGGCCAATACTGCACCCCCGCGCGGCATCTGCCAAGCCCCGCGGCCTGGCAGGCGCCAGGGCCGTCAGCGCGACAGCTTGAGGTTGCGGTAGATCGCCAGGCTCGGTTCGGCCTGGTTGAGGGTGTAGAAGTGCAGGCCCGGGGCGCCGCCTTCGAGCAGGCGGTGGCACATTTCGGTCACCAGCTCCTCGCCGAAGGCGGCGATGGCGTCGGTGTCGTCGCCGTAGGCTTCCAGCTGCTTGCGCACCCAGCGCGGCAGTTCGGCGCCACAGGCGTCAGAGAAGCGCGCCAGCTTGCTGTAGTTGGTGATCGGCATGATGCCCGGAACGATCGGGATCTCCACGCCCAGCTTCTGCACGCGCTCGACGAAGTAGAAGTAGCTGTCGGCGTTGAAGAAGTACTGGGTGATGGCGCTGTTGGCGCCGGCCTTGGCCTTGCGCACGAAGTTGGCCAGGTCCTGCTCGAAGTCCTTGGCCTGCGGATGGGTTTCCGGGTAGGCCGCCACTTCGATGTGGAAGTGATCGCCGGTCTCGCTGCGGATGAACTCCACCAGCTCGTTGGCATAGCGCAGCTCGCCGCCGGAAACGCCCATGCCCGAGGGCAGGTCACCGCGCAGGGCGACGATGCGGTTGATGCCGGCGTCCTGGTAGGTAGTGAGCAGTTCGCGCAGCTCGGCCTTGCTGTCGCCGACGCAGGACAGGTGCGGCGCGGTGGGCACCTGCACGTCCTTGTCCAGCTGCAGCACGGTGTCGAGCGTGCGGTCGCGGGTCGAGCCACCGGCACCGTAGGTGCAGGAGAAGAAATCCGGCCTGTACTCAGCCAGCTGGCGCGCGGTGGCCAGCAGTTTTTCGTGCCCGGCTTCGGTCTTGGTCGGGAAGAACTCGAAGCTGATCGAGGGGCGAGGGGATGTGCTCATGGCGAATCCAGAGAAGCAGTCGGGCGAAATCGGCCCGTAACCTTCTTATCGCTGAAGGCCAAAGCCTGGGCTGAACGAGGGGCAGCGGTGCTGCTGTCTCGTGCATCCAGGCCCGGCCTCGCGGCTTGGGTAGGGTGGAAAACGGCCGCAGGCCTTTTCCACCGCAGGTTCGGCCAGGTGGAAATGCGCTGTGCGCGTTTCCACCCTGCGCATCAGTAGCGGTAGCTGTCGGGCTTGAACGGACCTTCGACCGCCACGCCGATGTAGTCGGCCTGCTTGCTGGTCAGGCGGGTCAGCACGCCGCCGAAGCCCTTGACCATCTCGGCCGCCACTTCCTCGTCGAGCTTCTTCGGCAGCACCATCACGGTGACGTTGGCGCTCTTCTCGGTCACCGGCAGGTCGGCGAACTTCTCGTTGTAGAGATAGATCTGCGCCAGCACCTGGTTGGCGAAGGAGCCGTCCATGATCCGGCTCGGGTGGCCGGTGGCATTGCCCAGGTTCACCAGGCGGCCTTCGGCGAGCAGGATCAGGTAGTCGTCGTTGGTCGGGTCGATGGTCTTGCCGGTGCGGTGGATCTTGTGCACCTGCGGCTTGACCTCTTCCCAGCCCCAGTGCTCGCGCATGAAGGCGGTGTCGATCTCGTTGTCGAAGTGGCCGATGTTGCACACCACGGCGCGCTTTTTCAGCGCCTTGAGCATGTTGGCGTCGCAGACGTTGACGTTGCCGGTGGTGGTGACGATCAGGTCGATCTTGCCCAGCAGCGCCTTGTCGATGGAGGCCTCGCTGCCGTCGTTCTCGCCGTTGATGTACGGGGAGACGACTTCATAGCCGTCCATGCAGGCCTGCATGGCGCAGATCGGGTCGATCTCGGTGACCTTGACGATCATGCCTTCCTGACGCAGCGAGGCGGCCGAGCCCTTGCCCACGTCGCCGTAGCCGATCACCAGCGCCTGCTTGCCGGAGAGCAGGTGGTCGGTGCCGCGCTTGATGGCGTCGTTCAGGCTGTGACGGCAGCCGTACTTGTTGTCGTTCTTGCTCTTGGTGACCGAGTCGTTGACGTTGATCGCCGGCACTTTCAGGGTGCCGTCCTTGAGCATGTCCATCAGGCGATGCACGCCGGTGGTGGTTTCCTCGGTGATGCCGTGCACGCGCTCGAGCACCTGCGGGTACTTGTCGTGCAGGATCTGGGTCAGGTCGCCGCCATCGTCGAGGATCATGTTGGCGTCCCACGGCTGGCCGTCCTTGAGGATGGTCTGCTCGATGCACCACTCGTACTCTTCTTCGGTCTCGCCCTTCCAGGCAAATACCGGGATGCCGGCGGCGGCGATGGCGGCAGCGGCCTGGTCCTGGGTGGAGAAGATGTTGCAGGACGACCAGCGCACCTCGGCGCCGAGGGCGATCAGCGTCTCGATCAGCACGGCGGTCTGGATGGTCATGTGGATGCAGCCGAGGATCTTGGCGCCGGCCAGCGGTTGCTCGGCGGCGTATTTGCGACGCAGGCCCATCAGTGCCGGCATCTCGGATTCGGCGATGATGATTTCCTTGCGGCCCCAGTCGGCCAGGGAAATGTCGGCGACCTTGTAGTCGGTGAAATTGGCAGGCGTGCTGACAGCGCTCATGCGATGAGTCTCCATTCGTAGGGTGCGAATGGGCGCCGTTGATGCGTTTTGGGAAACGCCCCATCCGAGCCTGACAGGTGAAAGCTGATTCGAATCTGCTGCGCCAGGGCAGCAAGCACGCGGCTTCTCAGATTCAAAACAGGTTTTGCGGCCTGCTGCAGCGCCCCTCGGACAGGTGGCGGGCATGGCGGCTGTTGAAGCGCCGGCCATGTGAGGGCGCGAGTATAGCCGCAGCCCGGCCTGTTTCGCCATGTCACAGCCCCGCCGTTGACGCCTGCGCGCGGGGCGCGATAATCCGGCCCTTCTCGGGTACAGGTAGCGACTGATGAAACGAATGCTTCCGGTGGCGTTGTGTGCTGCCGCTTTTCTGCTCACCGCCTGCGATCGCGTCGATCCCGACTCGCCGCTGGGCAAGCGCAAGGCGATCTTCCAGGAAATGCTGGAGGTGAAGGAGGACATGGGCGGCATGCTGCGCGGGCGGCTGCCATTTGACAGCGCCGATTTCGCCGCCGGTGCCGTTCGGCTCGACGAGCTGGCGGGCCAGCCCTGGCAGTACTACCCCGAGGTGAAGGAAGAGCAGAGCCGCGCGCGAGACGAGGTCTGGCAGCGCCAGGAGCGCTTCAAGGAGCTGGCGGCCGAGCTGGAGGCCGCCACCGCGGCGCTGCGCCAGGCCAGCGGCGAGCTCAACTTCAAGGCCGACAGTGTGCGCCCGGCGTTCCAGGCCGTGGAGGACACCTGCGAAGGCTGCCACAAGGAGTTTCGCGCCTACTGAGGCGGACCGGGCGCTGGGGGGCGGGCACCCGGCAGCCCGGTGGCTGCGGCTTTTCACTACAATCGGGCCTTTCCTTCGCGAAGAGACGTGCCCGTGCAGCCCGTGATCGCCATCGAGCAACTGACCAAGACCTACGCGTCGGGCCACCCGGCCCTGAAGTCGATCGACCTCAGCATCCGCCGCGGCGAAATCTTTGCCCTGCTCGGCCCCAACGGGGCGGGCAAGACCACGCTGATCAGCATCATCTGCGGCATCGTCAATCCCGGCAGCGGGCGGGTGACGGTGGACGGTCACGACATCGTGCGTGACTACCGCGCCGCACGCAGCAAGATTGGCCTGGTGCCGCAGGAGTTGTTCAACGAGGGCTTCGAGAGCGTCTGGGCGACGGTGCGCTTTTCCCGCGGGCTGTTCGGCAAGGCGCCGGACGACGCCTATCTCGAACAGGTGCTGCGCGACCTGTCGCTGTGGGACAAGCGCAACGCGCGGATCAACGAGCTGTCCGGCGGCATGAAGCGCCGGGTGATGATCGCCAAGGCGCTGTCCCATGAGCCGACCGTGCTGTTTCTCGACGAGCCCACCGCCGGGGTGGACGTGGAGCTGCGCCGCGACATGTGGGCGATGGTGCGCCGGCTGCGCGAGCGCGGGGTGACCATCATCCTCACCACGCACTACATCGAGGAAGCCGAGGAAATGGCCGACCGCATCGGGGTGATCCGCCAGGGCGAGATCATTCTGGTGGAGGACAAGACCCGGCTGATGAAGCAGCTGGGCAAGAAGCAGCTGATCCTGCAGCTGCCGCAGCCGATCGCAGCGATCCCCGCCGAACTGGCGGGCACCCCGCTGGAGCTGGCCGAAGAGGGCCACGCGCTGGTGTTCACCTTCGACACCCAGCGCGACAACACCGGCATCGCCGAGCTGTTGCGCCGCCTGGAGGCACTGGGCATCGACTACCGCGACCTGCAGACCCGCGAGAGCTCGCTGGAAGAAATCTTCGTCGATCTGGTGAGGAGCCGCTGATGAATCGCCATGCCATTCGCGCCATCTACTTCTTCGAGCTGGCCCGTGCCTGGCGCACCCTGGCGCAAAGCATCGCCACGCCGGTGATCTCCACCTCGCTGTACTTCATCGTGTTCGGCTCGGCCATCGGCGCCAACATGAACGCCATCCACGGGGTGAGCTACGGGGCGTTCATCGTGCCGGGGCTGGTGATGATGATGCTGCTCACCGAGAGCATCGCCAACGCCTCCTTCGGCATCTACATGCCGCGTTATGCCGGGACCATCTACGAGGTGCTGTCGGCGCCGGTGTCGTGGATCGAGATCCTGCTCGGCTACGTCGGCGCGGCGGCCACCAAGTCGGTGATCCTCGGCCTGCTGATCCTGGTCACCGCCACCCTGTTCGTGGATTACCGCATCGAACACCCGATCTGGATGGCGCTGTTTCTGGTGCTGACGGCGGTCACCTTCAGCCTGTTCGGCTTCATCATCGGTATCTGGGCCGACGGCTGGGAAAAGCTGCAGATCGTCCCGGCGCTGATCGTCACGCCGCTGGCCTTTCTCGGCGGCAGCTTCTATTCGATCGAGATGCTGCCGGGGGTGTGGCAGAAGATCGCCCTGCTCAACCCGGTGGTGTACCTGATCAGCGGTTTTCGCTGGAGCTTCTTTGGTGTGTCCGACGTGCATCCGGGTGTCAGCCTGGGCATGACGCTGGGCTTTCTGCTGGTGTGCCTGGCCATCGTGGCGTGGATTTTTCGCACCGGATACCGGCTCAAGCAGTAGAATCGCGCGCTCAAGGCTCCAGGACGGAGCCTGTTCACCGCAAGTTAAGGAGTTGTAATGAAGCGATTTAATGCCCTGGTGCTTGGCTGTTCCCTGTCCGCCCTGGCTGGCAATGCCCTGGCCTTCGGCCTCGGCGATCTTGCCGCCGTGGCCTCCACGGCCGCGCAGGCCATGGGAACCGACACCGCCGCCGGCAATGGCGGCACCGCCGAAGTGATCGGCGTGCTGCGTGAGCTGAACGTCACACCGCAGCAGGCTCTGGGTGGATCGAGCGCAATGCTCAGCGTCGCGCAGAACCAGCTGACCGCCGAGGACTACGCCGCGCTGGTCTCCGCCTCGCCGGAACTGGCGCAGCTTTCCGGAGGCGGCAAGCTCGGCCAGCTGAGCAGCCTCGGCGGCCTGGCGGCGGCGGTGGGCGCCGCGTCCGGCAAGACGGCGGGCAGCGACATGGCGGCGATGGCTGCGCTGGGTCAGGTGCAAACGCTGCAGGACGCCCAGCAGGCGTTTTCCTCACTCGGCATGGATGCCGCGATGCTCGGCCAGTTCGCGCCGGTCCTGCTGCAGTACCTGGGCAGCAAGGGCGTGGCCGAGGTGACGCTGCAAAACCTCGCGGGCGTCTGGGGCGTGAACCCGGCCTGATCGGCGAGACAAAAAAAGCCCCGCTTCGGCGGGGCTTTTTTATGGCTGGCTGGCGACCTTACAGGCCGGCGGCGTCACGCAGGGCGTCGGCCTTGTCGGTGCGCTCCCAGGTGAAGGCGGTGAAGGTGTCGCCACCGACCGTCATCTCGAAGGGGTGGCGGCCGAAGTGGCCATAGGCCGCGGTCGGGCGGTACATCGGGTGGAGCAGATCGAGCATGCGGGTGATCGCGTACGGACGCAGGTCGAAGTGCGCGCGGACCAGCTCGATGATCTTGTCATCGCCGATCTTGCCGGTGCCGAAGGTGTTGACCGAAATCGAGGTCGGCTGGGCCACGCCGATGGCGTAGGACACCTGGATCTCGCAACGCTCGGCCAGGCCCGCGGCGACGATGTTCTTGGCCACGTAGCGGCCGGCGTAGGCGGCGCTGCGGTCGACCTTGGACGGGTCCTTGCCGGAGAAGGCACCGCCGCCGTGACGGGCCATGCCGCCGTAGGAGTCGACGATGATCTTGCGACCGGTCAGGCCGCAGTCGCCCACCGGGCCGCCGATGACGAACTTGCCGGTCGGGTTGATGTGGAACTGGGTGCCCTTGTGCAGCAGCTCGGCCGGCAGGGTGTGCTTGATGATCAGCTCCATCACCGCTTCCTGCAGGTCGGCCTGGCTGATCTCCGGGTTGTGCTGGGTGGACAGCACCACCGCGTCGATGCCGACCACCTTGCCGTTCTCGTAGCGGCAGGTGACCTGGCTCTTGGCGTCCGGACGCAGCCACGGCAGCAGGCCGGACTTGCGCGCTTCGGCCTGGCGCTCGACCAGACGGTGCGAGAAGCAGATCGGTGCCGGCATCAGCACGTCGGTCTCGTTGCTGGCGTAGCCGAACATCAGGCCCTGGTCGCCGGCGCCCTGGTCTTCCGGCTTGGCGCGGTCGACGCCCTGGTTGATGTCCACCGACTGCTTGCCGATGATGTTGATGATGCCGCAGGTGTGGCCGTCGTAGCCGACATCCGAGCTGTCATAGCCGATGTCGACGATGACCTTGCGCACCAGCTCTTCCAGGTCGATCCAGGCGCTGGTGGTGATTTCGCCGGCGACGATGGCCACGCCAGTCTTCACCAGGGTTTCGCAGGCCACGCGAGCGTGCTTGTCCTCGGCGATGATGGCGTCGAGCACCGCATCGGAGATCTGGTCGGCGATCTTGTCCGGATGTCCTTCGGAGACGGACTCGGAGGTGAAAAGGGAGTATTCGCTCATCTATCGGTTCCTAATTTACCGGTGGGTGAGTGGCCATCAGCGGGCCGCGCAAAATGCCGGGCCTGGATCTGAAAACCGTTTTTCAAGCCAATGTAGAGGCTCTCGCCGGGCGTGAGCCCCGCGGCATCGGCCCAACGGGCCAGATCGTCCTGTTCGAACCCCAACCAGACATCGCCGCAGGCCTCCCTGGCCCAACTCTGGTTGTGGCTGCACAACTCGGTGATCAGCAGGCTGCCGCCGGGATTGACCAGGCGGGCCAGCTGCTTGAGCGCTTCGCCCGGCGCGGGCAGGTGATGCAGCACCATGTTCATCACCACGCAATCGGCGGTCGGGCAGTCGTCCACCAGCGCATCGGCCAGGCGCAGCTCGACATTCGCCAGCTGCCGCGCCGCACACTGCTGGCGCGCCAGCTCCAGCATCGCCGGGCTGTTGTCCACTGCGGTGACCTTGCCAAAGCGCCGCGACAACTCCGGCAGAAAGCCGCCATCGCCCGGGCCCACTTCCAGCGCGCTGGCGCTGTCTGGCAGGCCCAGCGCATCGAGCAGGGCCAGCAGGCCGTCGCGGTACTGCGGCAGGCCGGCGATCAGATCCTGGCGCTCCTGGAAGCTGCCGGCCAGCCGCGCGAAGAAGTCCTCGCTGACCGCGCTGCGCTGTGCGTGCACCCGGGCGATCCGCTGCTGCACATCCAGCGGCAGCGGCAGCTGGTCCACTTCTTCCAGCAGGCCGGCGTGCAGCACGCCGCCGAGGCTGTCGGGCGCCGGCAGGGTGCGCCGATAGAAGATGGCGTTGCCCTCACGTCGCGTTGCCACCAGCCCGGCCTGGGCAAGCACCTTGAGGTGGTGGCTGATGCCGGACTGGCCCATGCCGAAGATCTGCGCCAGCTCCAGCACGCCGAACGAATCGCTGGCCAACGCGCGCAGGACGTTAAGGCGCAGCGGGTCGCCGCCGGCCTTGCACAGGGCGGCGAGCTGGTCGCTGGGCTCATAACGGATCTGGGGGGCGCGCACGCTCATGGGGTGCGAAGTCTAGACGTGTGCCCGATGGGCGGCAATGGCTGTATCAAAAAGTTTTGATATAGGGGCCTGGGAGCGAGTGCTGGCGGCTGGGAGGCTGAGCGATGGTTCGCCGGGGCATGAGCGACGGGGCTATGCCTCGGCTCTCCGGCTTTTGCGCTTTTGTTGCCCCCGTGGGGGCGTTAGGCGAAAATGCGGCCCCTTTTGATTCAGCCTTCCCCCGCAGGAGATCAGCGATGCCCAGCCGTCGTGAGCGAGCCAATGCCATCCGCGCACTGAGCATGGACGCCGTGCAGAAAGCCAACAGTGGCCATCCCGGCGCGCCCATGGGCATGGCGGACATCGCCGAAGTGCTCTGGCGCGACTATCTCAAGCACAACCCGAGCAACCCGCAGTGGGCCGACCGCGACCGCTTCGTGCTGTCCAACGGCCACGGCTCGATGCTGATCTATTCGCTGCTGCACCTGACCGGCTACGACCTGTCGATCGATGACCTGAAGAACTTCCGCCAGCTGCACAGCCGCACCCCGGGTCACCCCGAGTACGGCTACACCGCGGGTGTCGAGACCACCACCGGCCCGCTCGGCCAGGGCATCGCCAACGCCGTGGGCATGGCGGTGGCCGAGAAGGTCATGGCTGCGCAGTTCAACCGCGACGGTCACAACATCGTCGACCACTACACCTATGTGTTCCTCGGCGATGGCTGCATGATGGAAGGCATCTCCCATGAGGTCTGCTCGCTGGCCGGCACCCTGGGGCTGTCCAAGCTGATCGCCTTCTACGACGACAATGGCATCTCCATCGACGGCGAGGTGCACGGCTGGTTCACCGATGACACGCCCAAGCGCTTCGAAGCCTACGGCTGGCAGGTGATCCGCAACGTCAACGGTCACGACGCCGACGAAATCAAGATGGCCATCGAGACCGCGCGCAAGAGCGATCAGCCGACGCTGATCTGCTGCAAGACCATCATCGGCTTCGGCTCGCCGAACAAGCAGGGCAAGGAAGAATGCCACGGCTCCGCGCTGGGCAACGACGAGATCGCCCTGACCCGTGCCAACCTGGGCTGGAATCACGGCCCGTTCGAAATTCCCGCCGAGATCTACGCCGAGTGGGACGCCAAGGCGGCCGGTGCCCAGGCCGAAAGCGAGTGGAGCCAGCGCTTCGCCGCCTACGAAGCCGCTCATCCGGAACTGGCCGCCGAGTTCAAGCGCCGCATGGCCGGTGAGCTGCCGGCCGATTTTGCCGAGAAGGCCTCCGCCTACATCCGCGAGGTGGCCGAGAAGGCCGAGACCATCGCCAGCCGCAAGGCCAGCCAGAACTGCCTGAACGCGTTCGGCCCGCTGCTGCCGGAACTGCTCGGTGGCTCGGCGGATCTGGCCGGTTCCAACCTGACCCTGTGGAAGGGCTGCAAGCCGGTGGTGGCCGAGGATGCCTCGGGCAACTACATGTACTACGGCGTGCGCGAATTCGGCATGAGCGCCATGATGAACGGCATCGCCCTGCACGGCGGTCTGATTCCCTACGGCGCCACGTTCCTGATCTTCATGGAGTACGCGCGCAACGCCGTGCGCATGTCGGCGCTGATGAAGCAGCGGGTGCTGTATGTGTTCACCCACGATTCCATCGGGCTCGGTGAAGACGGCCCGACCCACCAGCCGATCGAGCAGCTGGCCAGCCTGCGTCTGACCCCCAACCTGGACACCTGGCGCCCGGCCGACACCGTCGAATCCGCGGTGGCCTGGAAGTACGCCGTCGAGCGCAAGGACGGCCCGAGTGCCCTGATCTTCTCGCGGCAGAACCTGCCGTTCCACGTGCGCGACGGCGAGACCGAGGCGGCTATCGCTCGTGGTGGCTACATCCTCAAGGATTGCCAGGGCGAGCCGGAACTCATCCTGATCGCCACCGGTTCCGAAGTGAGCCTGGCGGTGCAGGCGGCCGACCAGTTGAGCGCCCAGGGTCGCCGCGTGCGTGTGGTCTCCATGCCGTGCACCAGCGTGTTCGAGGCCCAGGATGCCGCCTACAAGCAGTCGGTGCTGCCGGTTCAAGTGGGCGCGCGCATCGCCATCGAGGCCGCGCACGCCGACTACTGGTACAAGTACGTTGGTCTGGAAGGCCGGGTGATCGGCATGACCACCTTCGGCGAGTCCGCGCCGGCCCATCAGCTGTTCGAGGAATTCGGCTTCACCGTCGAGAACATCCTCGCGGTGGCCGAGGAGCTGCTGGAAGACTGATCGCGACGCCGGGCGGCCGACCTCGGTCAGCCACCCGGCGTACCTCCACCTTCCGTAGGGTGGACTAACCCGCACCGCGGTTTTCCACCGCCAGGGTCAATGAATCCAATGGCCAACGCCCGTCCCTATCGCGTCGCCCTGAACGGCTACGGCCGGATCGGCCGCTGTGTGCTGCGCGCTTATCACGAGCGCGGGGCCGGTTTCCCCTTCGAATTCGTTGCGCTCAATGATCTGGCTGACATGGCCAGCCTGGAATACCTCACCCGCTTCGACTCGACCCACGGCCGCTTTCCCGGCGAGGTGCGCGTCGAGGGCGACAGCTTGTGCCTGAACGGCCAGCGCGTGCAGGTGCTGCGGGTACCGGAGCCTGAAGGAATCGACTGGCCGGCGCTGGGCGTCGATCTGGTGCTGGAGTGTTCCGGGGCCTACCACTCGCGCGCCGACGGGCAGCGCTTTCTCGACGCCGGTGCGCCGCGGGTGCTGTTTTCCCAGCCGATGGCCTGCGAGACGGCGGTCGATGCCACCATCGTCATGGGGGTCAATCAGCAGGTCCTGCGAGGCGCCGAGCGGTTGGTGTCCAACGCCTCCTGCACCACCAATTGCGGCGTGCCGCTGCTCAAATTGCTCAATGAGACGGTGGGACTCGATTACGTGTCCATCACCACCATCCACTCGGCGATGAACGACCAGCCGGTGATCGACGCCTACCACCATGAGGACCTGCGCCGCACGCGCTCGGCCTTCCAGTCGGTGATTCCGGTATCCACCGGGCTGGCCCGTGGAATCGAGCGCCTGCTGCCGGAACTCTCGGGGCGAATCCAGGCCAAAGCGGTGCGGGTACCGACGGTCAATGTCTCCTGCCTGGATATCACCCTGCAGACGGCCAGGGACACCGATGCCAGCGAGATCAACCGGATCCTGCGCTCGGCTGCGGCAGCCGGGCCGCTGGCCGGTTTGATCGGCTACACCGAATTGCCTCACGCCAGCTGTGATTTCAACCATGACCCGCACTCGGCCATCGTCGACGGCAGTCTGACGCGGGCCTCGGGGCCGCGTCTGGTGAACCTGCTGGCCTGGTTCGACAACGAGTGGGGCTTTGCCAACCGCATGCTCGAAGTGGCCGAGCTATACCTGAACACCGCACATCGCCAGACCGACCGTCACGCCTGAAGCGGACACTGCCGTATTTCGATTAGGGAAAATAAGGAAGATCTCATGACCGTATTGAAGATGACCGACCTCGACCTCCAGGGTAAGCGCGTGCTGATCCGCGAGGACCTCAACGTTCCGGTGAAGGACGGTGTGGTGAAGAGCGATGCACGCATCGTGGCGTCCCTGCCGACCATCAAGCTGGCGCTGGAGAAAGGCGCGGCGGTGATGGTGTGTTCGCACCTGGGGCGTCCGACCGAGGGCGAGTTCTCCGCCGAAAACAGCCTGCAGCCGGTGGCCGACTACCTGTCCAAGGCCCTCGGCCGCGAGGTGCCGCTGGTCAAGGATTACCTCGGCGGCGTCGAGCTGCAGCCGGGGCAGGTCGTGCTGTTCGAGAACGTGCGCTTTAACAAGGGCGAGAAGAAGAATGCCGACGAGCTGGCGCAGCAGTACGCGGCCCTGTGCGACGTATTCGTGATGGACGCTTTCGGCACCGCTCACCGCGCCGAAGGTTCGACTCACGGCGTAGCCAAGTTCGCCAAGGTCGCCTGTGCCGGTCCGCTGCTGGCTGCCGAGCTGGACGCGCTGGGCAAGGCGCTGGGCAACCCGGCGCGCCCGATGGCCGCCATCGTCGCCGGCTCCAAGGTTTCCACCAAGCTGGATGTGCTCAATTCCCTGTCGCAGATCTGCGACCAGCTGATCGTCGGTGGCGGCATCGCCAATACCTTCCTCGCCGCGGCGGGCTACAAGGTCGGCAAGTCCCTGCACGAAGCCGAACTGCTGGATACCGCCAAGGCCATCGCCGCCAAGGTCAGCGTGCCGTTGCCGGTGGACGTGGTGGTGGCCAAAGCCTTCGCCGAAGACGCCGAAGCCACGGTCAAGGGCATCGATGAAGTCGCCGACGACGACATGATTCTGGACATCGGCCCGAAGACTGCCGCCCAGTTCGCCGAACTGCTCAAGTCGAGCAAGACCATCCTGTGGAACGGTCCGGTGGGCGTGTTCGAATTCGACCAGTTCGGCAACGGCACCAAGGCGCTCGCCCAGGCCATCGCCGAGAGCCCGGCGTTCTCCATCGCCGGTGGCGGCGACACCCTGGCGGCGATCGACAAGTACGGCGTGGCCGAGCAGATTTCCTATATCTCCACGGGTGGCGGCGCCTTCCTCGAGTTCGTCGAGGGCAAGGTGCTGCCGGCGGTCGAGGTGCTGGAACAGCGCGCGGCGCAGTAAGTACCGGCCCGTGGCGGTCCCGGCCGCCACGGGCGCATGCCTGGTCTGGGCGAGGAGGCGGTGATGGGCATGACTCTGATGCGCACGTTTGCGCTCTTGCTCATGCTGCTGGCGGTTGCGGGCTGCGCGGGGCAGCCGAGTTCCGAGGCGCGCTTCACCCGATGGAAATGCCAGCATCCTTCATTCATCGATTGGCGCTACCTTGATGCGGGGCAGCGTGAGATGGAGCTGCGGATCGCCGGCAGCGAACGATTGTTTCGTTTACGCAGGGAACCTGCCACGGTCGGCACTTTCTATAGCGACGGCGTAATCGCCCTTCATCGCCGAGGCACTGAAGCCCTGGTCTATCGACTGGCGGACGACCACGTCCTGGCCATGGCTTGCCGGGCTTCGTTGATAAACCTCTGAGGGCTACCCGCGCCCGGCTATGTCAACGGCTGGTTTTTCGGCTACCGATCTCTACAATGCCGCGCCCAGCCGTAACGCTTGAACAACGCCTGCCTGTGGGGCAGGCTTCGAAAATTCAGGATTCTTTCCGGGAGACAGGAAAAACATGGCACTCATCAGCATGCGCCAGTTGCTCGATCACGCTGCCGAGTTCGGTTATGGCGTGCCGGCTTTCAATGTCAACAACCTCGAGCAGATGCGCGCGATCATGGAAGCGGCTGATAAGACCGACTCCCCGGTGATCGTCCAGGCATCCGCCGGTGCCCGCAAATACGCCGGTGCGCCTTTCCTCCGTCACCTGATTCTCGCCGCGATCGAAGAGTTCCCGCACATTCCGGTGTGCATGCACCAGGACCACGGCACCAGTCCGGCAGTCTGCCAGCGCTCCATCCAGCTCGGCTTCAGCTCGGTGATGATGGACGGCTCGCTCGGCGAAGACGGCAAGACGCCGACCGATTACGAGTACAACGTGCGGGTAACTCGCCAGGTGGTCGAGATGGCGCATGCCTGCGGTGTCTCCGTCGAGGGTGAGCTGGGTTGCCTGGGTAGCCTGGAAACCGGCATGGCCGGCGAGGAAGACGGCATCGGCGCCGAAGGCGTGCTGGATCACAGCCAGCTTCTGACCGATCCGGAAGAAGCCGCCGACTTCGTCAAGAAGACCGGCGTGGATGCCCTGGCCATCGCCATCGGCACCAGCCACGGTGCGTACAAGTTCACCAAGCCGCCGACCGGCGACACCCTGTCGATCCAGCGCATCAAGGAAATTCACGCTCGGATCCCCGATACCCACCTGGTGATGCACGGCTCCTCGTCTGTTCCGCAGGAATGGCTGAAGATCATCAACCAGTACGGCGGAGAGATCGGCGAGACCTATGGTGTGCCGGTCGAGGAGATCGTCGAAGGCATCAAGTACGGCGTGCGCAAGGTGAATATCGACACCGACCTGCGCCTGGCTTCGACGGGGGCGATCCGCGAGTTTCTGGCCAAGAATCCGGCTGAATTCGATCCGCGCAAGTACTTCGCCAAGACGGTCACGGCGATGCGCGATGTCTGCGTCGCCCGCTACGAAGCATTCGGCACCGCTGGTAATGCCAGCAAGATCAAGGCTATCTCCTTGGATGCCATGTCGATGCGCTATATCAAGGGTGAGCTGGACCCCAAGGTCAACTGATTCGCGCGCTCGAAAAAAGCCCGGGATGCTCAGCATCCCGGGCTTTTTTGTTTTAAGCCAGAAGCGCTTTGATTTCCCGGTGCAGGGTCGCCAAGGAAAAGGGCTTGCAGAGCACCGGCGCCGATTGCGCGACCGCGCTGCCGGTTTCCTCGATTTCAACCGGATAGCCGCTGATGAAGATCACTTTCAAATCCGGGCGTAGCTTGAGTGCAGGCTCGGCGATCATGACGCCGGTCACCCCGTCCGGCAGTCGGTAATCAGTCAACAGCACATCAAGCTGGGGCCGGGTGGCCAGAATCTCAAAGGCACGGGTTGAGCTGCCAGCCTCAAGCACCTGATAGCCCTCTTCACACAGGAAGTCAGCCAGCAACTGGCGAATAGGCGGTTCATCTTCAACGATCAGGACGGTCTTGGAAGTCATGGTCAACTCGTGATCTGGAGCGTGGCGTTCGGTCGTGGCAGTCCTTCGGATTGGATGCGGGTCGCTGAGCTTGGTTCGCTGGCCGTCTCCTCTCCCAGGCTGTCGGGCCAGTCACAATGCATCGCACGATGCGCTCGATCATGCATCTTGCACGTCGCCGATCGGGAGAATCGCTCTAGATTGCCCGTTTTACGTGGCATTTTTAAGACAACCCTGTTGGCACGCTCCCTGCTCTCCGGAGGGGCAGACGTAAGACCCGAACGGGAGACATAACAATGAAACTTGCGGAAAAAACCCTTGTTGCTGCCTTTCCTGAACTGAAGGTTCTCACCGCCAGACGGCCAGATGGCGGTCTGTTATTGATGCTCAGCCACGAAGACAAGGAAGTGGCCCGCCGAGCCATATCTGCGGGGCAGGCGCAGTCGAGTGTGCAGCTCGAATGGGTGATCAGTTCCATTCGGCGGGACCTGGCGCTCGAAGCGGGAATGCCTCCTGCGATTGCACATCTACAGAGTCAGAGTCGGACGGCCTTGCCTACCTACGAATATCTGTAATTGCGAAGGCCGCTGCCAGTCTGCCAGCGGCCCATGCATCGGGAGCCATCATGAACGCGATTGAACTGCTGACCAAAGACCATGAGCAAGTGAGGCACTTGCTGCAACGCCTGAGCGAAACGACCAATCGGGCCAGCAAGCTGCGCCCCGAACTCCTGGAAAAGTTGGAGCGCTTGGTGGCCGTCCATACCCGGCTCGAAGAGCAGCTCCTATACCCTCGGCTGAAAGAGGCGGGGGGCGAGGACGCGGCGATCATGTATTACGAAGCCAAGGAGGAGCACCGGGCGGTCGATTCTCTGGTGCTGCCGGATTTGAAGAATACCGAGCCAACCAGCGAGGAGTTCGCGGGCAGAGTGAAGGTCTGCAAGGAGCTGTTGGAACACCATGTGGAGGAAGAGGAGAAAGAGCTCTTCCCGTGCGCCGAGCAGCTGCTGGGTAAGGAAGGACTGGAGAAGCTTGGCGAAGAAATGCAGGCGCTGAAGAGGCAGCTGCAGGCCGAGCATGAGTGAGATTGTCGAGTTCTTCCGACGCGCGGGTGGCCACCTTCCATCAAATCAATGACTTACGCTTAAAAAACCGCTTGCAGTGGTTTGGGATTTGCGTAGAATGCGCGGCACTTCCGGTGAGGCAGACGCTGAACTGGAGGTGCCGAAAGCGGCGTAGCGATGTTGGTGGTGGAGAGGTGTTGACAGCAAGATGGTTTGCTGTAAGATTCGCCTCCCGCTGACGAGATCGGAAGGTTGGTTCGGCGGCAAGCGGTTGAGTAGAAAAGAAAATTTCGAAAAACGCTTGACAGG
>JAUVZY010000008.1 GCA_030602315.1 Pseudomonadaceae bacterium
GGCATGGAAAAGGTCACGTTTTCCGGCTGTCCCTGCAGCTCTTCGGCACCTAGCGCGCCCCATTCGCGCAGGCGCTCGACCACCCCGCGCACCAGCACTTCCGGGGCGGAGGCACCGGCGGTGATGCCGACGCGGGCGCCGTCGGCGAACCAGGCGCGCTGCAGATCGTCGGCGCCGTCGATCAGGTAGGCGGGGGTGCCGATGCGCTCGGCCAGTTCGCGCAGGCGGTTGGAGTTGGAGCTGTTGGGACTGCCGACCACCAGGACCAGATCGCAGTCGCTGGCCAGTTGCTTGACCGCATCCTGGCGGTTCTGGGTGGCATAGCAGATGTCGTCCTTGCGCGGACCGCCAATGGCGGGAAAGCGCTGGCGCAGCGCGTCGATCACCCGACTGGTGTCGTCCATCGACAGGGTGGTCTGGGTGACGAAGGCGAGACGCTCGGGATCGCGCACCTGCAGACGCGCAACATCCGCCTCGTTTTCCACCAGATAGATGGCGCCGCCGTTGCGGCTGTCGTACTGGCCCATGGTGCCTTCCACTTCCGGATGGCCGGCGTGGCCGATCAGCACGCATTCGCGGCCGTCGCGGCTGTACTTGGCGACCTCCAGGTGCACCTTGGTCACCAGCGGACAGGTGGCATCGAACACCTTGAGCCCGCGCCGTTCGGCTTCCTGACGTACGGCCTGGGAGACGCCATGGGCGCTGAAAATGACAATGGTGTCATCCGGCACCTGGTCGAGCTCCTCGACGAACACCGCACCGCGCGCGCGCAGATCCTCGACCACGAACTTGTTGTGCACGACTTCGTGACGCACATAGATCGGCGGACCAAACACTTCGAGCGCGCGGTTGACGATCTCGATGGCCCGGTCGACGCCGGCACAAAAGCCGCGGGGGTTGGCTAGTTTGATCTGCATGGTCTCGGTGCTCGGAAGGTTGACGCGGTGATCGGGGTGGCGCCTGCGGTGGGCCTGAGCCCACCCTACACAACTCAGGCAGGCTGCACGTCGAGCACTTCGACCTCGAAGCTCAGCGATTTGCCGGCGAGCGGATGGTTGAAGTCGACGGTCACGCGGTCGTCATCGAAGCTTTTCACGATGCCGGGCAGTTCGGTGTTCGCCGCGTCGTTGAAGATCACCAGCAGCCCTTCGGAAAGCTCCATGTCCTGAAACTGGTTGCGCGGCATGGTCTGCACGTTCTGCGGGTTTGGCTGACCGAAACCGTGTTCCGGCGCGATCGCCAGGCTGCGCTTGTCACCCGCCTTGAGGCCGTACAGCGCCTGCTCGAAGCCGGGCAACAGGTTGCCATCGCCGACCTTGAAGGTGGCAGGCTTCTTGTCGAAGGTGCTGTCCACCACTTCGCCGCTGTCCAGCTTGAGGGCGAAATGCAGGGTCACGGAACGATCAGGCCCGATACGCAGTTCAGTCATTTACCGGCTCTCCGGGTTTGTTGCCCTTGAACATATCCAGCGCCAGCATGACGGCGCCGATGGTGATGGCGGTGTCGGCAATGTTGAACGCAGGGAAGAACCAGCGATCCTGCCAATGCACCAGGATGAAATCGACCACATGGCCCAACGCCACGCGGTCATAGAGGTTGCCGACCGCGCCGCCGAGCACCAGCGCCAGGGCGATCGCCACCCAGGTCTCGTTGGCCTTCAGGCGCTTGAGCCAGACCACCAGCACGATGCTGACGCCGACGGCGATAGCGGCAAAGAACCAGCGCTGCCAGCCCGAGTGGTCGGCGAGAAAGCTGAATGCCGCGCCGCGGTTATAGGCCAGCGTCCAACTCAGCAGGTCGGGGATCACCTGGATGCGCTGGTACAGGGTCAGGCTGCTTTCGAAGTAGAACTTGCTCGCCTGGTCGAGCACGATCACCACCAGGCTAAGCCACAGCCAGGAGAGCTTGCCGAAGCGCTCGCTCATTTAACGCCCTCCCGCGTGCGGGCCAGCCGCAGGCCGTCACGCATAGTGACGCACCTCGCCCGCGCCATCGATGTTCTCGACGCAACGCCCGCAGATTTCCGGGTGATCGGCATGGCTGCCGACATCCGGCAGATGGTGCCAGCAGCGCCCGCATTTGGCGTGCTCGGTCTTCTTGACGGTGAGCTTAAGGCCCGCAAGCTCTTCGCTCTGCACCGCCTCGGCCGGCGCCTGATCCAGCGGCGCCAGGGTGACGGCCGAGGTGATCAGCACGAAGCGCAGCTCGTCACCCAGCTTGCCCAGGTTGGCGCGCAGCGCGTCGTCGGCATACAGGGTGACTTCGGCCTGCAGGTTGCCGCCGATGGCCTTGGCGGCGCGCTGGTTTTCCAGCTCCTTGTTCACGGCAGCCTTGACCGCCATGACCTGCCCCCAGAATTCCCGGCCCAGCTCGAAGCCTTGCGGCAGCTCGGCCAAGCCCTCGTACCAGGTATTGAGCATTACCGATTCGTTGCGCGCACCGGGCAGGTACTGCCAGATCTCGTCGGCGGTGAACGCCAGGATCGGCGCGATCCAGCGCACCAGGGCTTCGGCGATGTGATACAGCGCGGTCTGGCAGGAGCGGCGCGGCAGGCTGTCGGCGCCGGTGGTGTACTGACGGTCCTTGATGATGTCCAGGTAGAACCCGCCCAGCTCCTGCACGCAGAAGTTGTGCACCTTCTGGTAAACGTTCCAGAAGCGGTAGGTGGTGTAGGCCTCCTCCACCTCACGCTGCAGCAGCAGGGCCCGGTCGATGGCCCAGCGGTCCAGGGCGATCAGTTGCTCATTGGGCACCAGATCGCGGGCCGGATCGAAACCGGACAGGTTGGAAAGCAAAAAGCGCGCGGTGTTGCGGATGCGGCGGTAGGCATCGGCGCTGCGCTGCAGGATCTGCTGGGAGACCGCCATCTCGCCGGAATAGTCGGTGGCGGCGACCCACAGACGCAGGATGTCGGCGCCCAGGCTATCGGTGACCTGCTGCGGAGCGATCACGTTGCCGAGCGACTTGGACATCTTGCGGCCGTTCTCGTCGACGGTGAAACCGTGGGTCAACAGGCCCCGGTACGGCGCGTGGCCGTCGATGGCGCAACCGGTCAGCAGCGACGAATGGAACCAGCCGCGGTGCTGGTCGGAGCCTTCCAGGTACAGGTCGGCACGCGGGCCCTGGTCATGGCCCATCGGGTGCGAGCCGCGCATCACGTGCCAATGGGTGGTGCCGGAGTCGAACCAGACGTCGAGGGTGTCGTTGATCTTGTCGTACTGCTCGGCCTCGGCGCCCAGCAGTTCGGCCGGATCGAGCTTGAACCAGGCCTCGATGCCTTCGCGCTCGACACGCTGGGCCACCTGCTCCATCAGCTCCACGGTGTTGGGGTGCAGCTCGCCGGTGGCCTTGTGCAGGAAGAACGGGATCGGCACGCCCCAGTTGCGCTGGCGCGAGATGCACCAGTCCGGCCGGCCGGCGATCATGCCGTGCAGGCGCGCCTGGCCCCAGCCCGGGACGAACTCGGTTTCCCCGATGGCCTTCAGCGCACGCTCGCGCAAGGTTTTTCCTTCGAACGCGGGCTGATCGAGACTTACGTTATCGCTGCCATCAGCTACGCCTCGCCGCTCCCAAGGGAGATCCATGCCGACGAACCACTGCGCGGTGGCGCGGTAGATCAGCGGCGTCTTGTGCCGCCAGCAGTGCATGTAGCTGTGCTGGATGCGTGCGTGCTTGAGCAGCGCGCCCACTTCGCCGAGCTTCTCGACGATGGCCGGGTTGGCCTTCCAGATGAACTGGCCGCCGAAGAACGGCAGGTCGGCGACGTACACGCCGTTGCTCTGTACCGGGCTGAGGATCTCGTCGTTCTGCATGCCGTACTGCTTGCAGGAGCGGAAGTCGTCCTCGCCATAGGCCGGCGCCGAGTGGACGATGCCAGTACCGGCATCCAGCCCCACGTAGTCGGCCAGATACACCGGCGAGAAGCGCTCGTAAAACGGATGACGGAAGCGGATAAGCTCGAGCTTGTCGCCGGTGCTGGTGGCCAGCACCTGGCCCTCGAGGCCGTAGCGCGCCAGGCAGCTTTCCACCAGCTCCTCGGCCAGCACCAGCAGGCGCTCGCCGGCATCGACCAGCGCGTAGGTGAATTCGGGATGGACGTTCAGCGCCTGGTTGGCCGGGATGGTCCAGGGCGTGGTGGTCCAGATGACGATCGCCGCCGGCTTGGGCAGGCTGGCCAGACCGAAGGCGGCGGCGAGCTTGTCGGCATCTTCGACAGTGAAGGCGACATCGATGGCTTCGGACTGTTTGTCCTGGTACTCGACTTCTGCCTCGGCCAGCGCCGAGCCGCAATCGAAGCACCAGTTCACCGGCTTCAGGCCCTTGAACACGAAGCCCTGCTTGACCATCTCGGCCAGCGAACGGATCTCACCGGCCTCGTTGGCATAGTCCATGGTCAGGTAGGGCTTGTCCCAGTCGCCCAAAACGCCGAGGCGGATGAAATCGGCCTTCTGCCCCTGCACCTGTTCGGCGGCGTAGGCGCGGCACAGCTCGCGAGTCTTGTCGGCCGGCAGATTCTTGCCGTGGGTGACCTCGACCTTGTGCTCGATCGGCAGACCGTGGCAGTCCCAGCCCGGCACATAGGGTGCGTCGAAGCCGGCCAGGGTCTTGGAGCGGACGATCATGTCCTTGATGATCTTGTTCACCGCATGGCCGATGTGGATGTTGCCGTTGGCGTACGGCGGGCCGTCATGCAGGACGAACTTGGGGCGCCCCTCGCCGATCCGGCGCAGCTTTCCGTACAGGTCCAGGCTGTTCCAGCGCTGCAGGATCTCCGGCTCGCGCTGCGGCAGGCCCGCCTTCATGGGGAAGTCCGTGGAGGGCAGATTGAGGGTCGCTTTGTAATCGGTCATTTCAATCCTGACTCGTAAAGAGGGTTGACGCCCGCCAGTAGGCACGGGCGGCGGCAATGTCCTTGTCGATCGCCTGCTTCAATTCTTCCAGCGAGGCGAAGCGCACTTCGTCCCGCAGCTTCTGATGAAAGGTGACACGTAACTGGTGTCCGTACAGATCACCGCGAAAATCCAGCAGGTGCACCTCAAGGTGCGGCAGGCCATCACCGCCCACGGTCGGCCGCGTGCCGATGTTGGCCACGGCCGGCCAGCGCTGGGTGCCGTCATCCACCGCGACGGCGAACACCCCCGACAGGGCGACCCGCCGACGCTTGAGCTGCACATTGGCGGTCGGCGCATCGAGCTGCCGCCCCAGATGCTGGCCATGCACCACGCGACCGCTGATCGCATAGGGCCGGCCGAGCAGCGCGCCAGCCAGGGCCAGATCGCCCTCGGCCAGTGCCTGGCGCACCCGGGTGCTGCTGACCCGCTGCCCGGCCACCTCGATCGTGCTGGCCGCCTCCAGCGAGAAGCCTTCTTCGCTGCCGGCGCGCACCAGAAAGTCGAAATCGCCGGCGCGGTCACAGCCGAAACGGAAATCGTCACCGACTTCCAGATGCCGCACGCCCAGCCCCTCGACCAGCACCGCATGCACGAAGTCAGCGGCACTGAGTTCGCGCAAGCGGCGGTTGAAGGCCAGGCACAGCACCCGATCGACGCCCTGCTCGGCCAGCAGACTGAGCTTCTCGCGCAAGCGCGACAGCCGCGCCGGCGCCTGTTGCGGCGCGAAGAATTCGCGCGGCTGCGGCTCGAAGATCACCACGCAGCTCGGCACGCCCAGCTCCTGGGCACGCTCGCGCAGCCGCTGGAGGATGGCCTGATGCCCCCGGTGGACGCCATCGAAATTGCCAATGGTGGCAACGCATCCCCGATGCTCGGGCTGCAGGTTATGAAGACCTCGGACCAGCTGCATACCGCGCTTCTTGCTCAGAAAGTGGCCGATTATACGCAGCCCCCACCCCCGGCGACAGGCTTGGCCTCGGTTTTCCTGCCGGCCGCGCGGCTCAGTGGCGCAGGTGGCGCAGACGCAGGCCGGTGATCGCCAATCCGCCGAGGAAGGCCGCGATTCCCGCCGTCACCAACAGGCCCAACTGCAGCGCACGCCGCTGCCAATCCCAGCCGAACCAGACCGCCGAGGGCTCGTTCAGCCAGATAATCGCCCCAGCCATCAGCAGACAGCCGCAGGCCAGGCGCCCCGCGAACAGCCACCAGCCCGGCTGCGGGCGAAACACACCGGCCTTGTACAGGCCCCAGAACAGCAAGAAGGCGTTAAGCAGGGAGGACAGCGAGGTCGCCAGCGCCAGCCCGACGTGCTTCAGCGGCCAGATCAGCAGCAGATTGAACACCATGTTGGCGATCATGCAGGTCACCGCGATGCGCACCGGGGTCTTCATGTCCTGCCGGGCAAAGAAACCCGGCGCCAGCACCTTGATCAGCATGAACGCCAGCACCCCGAGCGAGTACGCCTCCAGCGCCCGCGCCGACTGCACCACCGCCTGCTCGGTCATCGCACCGTAGAAGAACAGCCCGGCAATCAACGGCTCGGCCAGGATCCCCAGCGCCAGTGCTGCCGGCACTCCAACCAGCAGCACCATGCGCAAGGCCCAGTCGAGGGTCGCGGAAAAGGCCTTGGGATCGGCACCGGCGTGCTGACGCGACAGGCTCGGCAGGATCACCGTCCCGATGGCGATCCCGAAGGCGCCCAGCGGCAGCTCCGACAGACGGTCGGCGTAATACAGCCACGACACGCTGCCTGTCTGCAGAAACGAGGCAAGCACCGTATCGAGCAGCAGGTTGATCTGACTCACCGAAACCCCGAACAGCGCCGGCACCATCAGCAACAGGATGCGCCGCACGCCCTCGTCACCGCGTTTGACCCGCGGCCGCGGCAGCAACCCCAGCCTCGCCACATACGGCAACTGGAACGCCAGCTGGGCGACGCCGGCGATGAACACCCCCCAGGCCAGCGCCATGATCGGCTGCTCGAAGTACGACGTGAGGAACATCGCCGCACCGATCATGCAGACATTGAGCAGCACCGGAGTGAAGGCCGGCACGGCGAAGCGCCCGTAGCTGTTGAGCACCGCCGAGGTGAACGCGGTCAGCGAAATCAGCAGCAGGTAGGGGAAGGTGATCCGCAAGAGCTCGCCCGCCAGCGCCAGCTTCGCCGGATCGTCATAGAAGCCCGGCGCGAACAGCATCACCAGATACGGTGCCCCGAGCACACCGAGCGCCGTCAGCGCCGAGAGGATCAGCAGCAGCATGCCGAAGGTGCGATCGATCAGGATGCGCACCTCAGCAAGACTGCGCTTGGTGCGATATTCCGACAGCACCGGCACGAAGGCCTGGGCAAAGGCGCCCTCGGCGAACAACCGGCGCAGGAAGTTGGGGATCTTGAAGGCGATGAAGAAGGCATCGGCTGCTGCGCCGGAGCCGAAGTAGTTGGCCACCACCATGTCGCGCACCATGCCCAGCACGCGCGAGAGCAGCGTCATCACGCTGACCACCGCGCCCGAGCGCAGCAGCCCACCTTTGGCGGTATCTTCTGACATGATCGATCCCAGTCCAGAGCCTGACAGCCGCCTGCGCGAGCACCCTTGGCGCCCGCCGGGCATATGGCGAGGCCGGCGAGTGTAGCCGCGCACCTGGCGCCGAACCAGTACCCGCCACCTGGCAACTGCGCTTGACAAGCGCCCAAGCCGTGGGCATGATTCGCGGCCTTATTTGTCTGGTAACCCCCAACAAAGTTTTCGAGGAGTTCGAAGGTGGCCAACAGCCCTTCCGCCAAAAAACGCGCAATTCAGGCTGAGAAGCGTCGCAGCCACAATGCTAGCTTGCGCTCCATGGTCCGCACCTACATCAAGAACGTGGTCAAGGCGATCGACGCCAAGGACCTGGAAAAGGCCAAGACTGCCTACACCGCAGCCGTTCCGGTCATCGACCGCATGGCCGACAAGGGCATCATCCACAAGAACAAGGCCGCTCGTCACAAGAGCCGCCTGAACGCTCACATCAAGGCAATGAGCCAAGCTGCCGCTGCCTGAGCGATCCGATGATGCGAAAAAACCGGCTCCCGAGCCGGTTTTTTTGTGCCCCGCGAAAAGACGACGCCCCTACCTGCAAAGCAGCGGCACCGCCAGCTCACGCCACGACGCCACCGCACCAGCCAGCCGCTCAGGGCGCGGGCGCACCCCAAGGCATGATCGGCACCGCGGTGACCGCGTTCTGCGGACTGCCCTCGATCAGCCGATCGCTGTAGACGAGATAGACCAGCGCATTGCGCTCGTGGTCGTGAAAACGCACCACCTGCATGGTCTTGAACACCAGGGACGTGCGCTCCTTGAATACCTCCTCGCCATCCTTGAGCGGCGCACGAAAACGGATCGGCCCGACCTGACGGCAGGCGATCGAAGCCTCGGCGCGATCCTCGGCCAGCCCCAGACCGCCCTTGATCCCGCCGGTCTTGGCACGCGAGAGATAGCAGGTCACGCCCTCGACCTTCGGATCATCGAAGGCCTCCACCACGATCTTGTGATTGGGGCCGAGCCACTTGAACACCGTATCGACCTCGCCGACCTCGCGCGCCTGAAGGGGCAGCGCGAGAAGCGCAAGGAGCCAACCCGCCAATGGCCGCCGCATGCTCACACCTCGATCATGTTGTCGCGATGCATCAACTCCGGCTCGTCGATATAGCCGAGCAGGCGCTCGATGTCCTCGGATGGACGCCCCATGATGCGCTGGGCCTCCTGCGCACTGTAGTTGGCCAGTCCGCGCGCCACCTCGTCACCATCCGGACCGCAGCAGGCCACCATCTCGCCGCGCCGGAAGTTGCCTTCGACGGCAATCACGCCCACAGGGAGCAGGCTACGCCCCTGACGCAGCGCCTCGACCGCCCCCGCATCGAGCGTAAGCCGCCCGCGCATCTGCAGATGCCCGGCCAACCACTGCTTGCGCGCGGCGTGCCGATTGCGTTCGGGCGCCAACAGCGTGCCGAGACGCTCCCCCGCACGCAGCCGCGAGAGCACCTGCTCGATACGACCACCGGCAATTACCGTGTGTGCGCCGGAGCGCGCCGCCAGCCGCGCTGCGCGCAGCTTGGTCTGCATGCCGCCACGCCCCAGCGCACCGCCACTTCCACCGGCCACCTCGTCGAGCTGAGGATCGTCGGCCCGCGCCTCGCTGATCAGGCAGGCATCGGGCTTGATGCGCGGATCGGCGTCGAACATGCCGTCGCGATCGGTGAGAATCACCAGCAGGTCGGCCTCGACCAGATTGGCCACCAGCGCCGCCAGGGTGTCGTTGTCACCGAAGCGGATCTCGTCGGTGACCACCGTGTCGTTCTCGTTGATGACCGGAATGGCCTTGAGATCGAGCAGGGTGCGCAAGGTGCTGCGCGCGTTCAGGTAGCGCTTGCGATCGGACAGATCATCATGGGTGAGCAGGATCTGCGCCGTGTGCCTGCCATGGGCAGCGAAGCTAGACTCCCAGGCCTGCACCAGGCCCATCTGCCCCACCGCCGCAGCGGCCTGCAACTCATGAACCGCCTTGGGTCGCGCCGTCCAGCCGAGCCGGCTCATGCCTGCCGCCACCGCGCCAGACGACACCAGCACCAACTCCACGCCCGCATCCTGCAGCGCGATCATCTGCCGAACCCACACCGCCATGGAGGCCTGATCCAGCCCCCGGCCGTCCGCCGTCAGCAATGCACTGCCGATCTTCACCACCCAGCGCCGGGCGCCGGTCACCTTATCCCGCATGCTTGGCCTCGAATCCGCTCAGTTCCCCAGGCGCCCGCTTGAAACGCCCGCTGTCAACGTACGTAGAAGATTTCCGCGCCGCCTTCGTCGTCGTCATCGTCGTCGAAGTCGTCGTCTTCCCACTCAGCCGCCGGCTTGACGCCCGCGCGACGCAGCGCACGCCGGTCGTCCAACTCCTGCAACCGCGCACGTCCCTCATCCTCGATCCGCTGATCGAGTTCAGCCAGCGCCTCGGCAAACTCGGGATCTTCCTGGATACGCAGGGTACGCTCGTCGAGATAGCGCATGATCGCCTGACTCAGCTCCTCGGTGCCCTCGCGCTCCAGCGCAGAGATCACGAATACCGGCCCCGTCCAGTCGAGTCGCTCGACCACCGCCTTGACCCGCTCGTCGCGCTCGTCATCGAGCAGCTGATCGGCCTTGTTCAACACCAGCCAACGATCACGCTCCATCAGCGAGGGGCTGAATTTCTCCAGCTCGCTCAGGATGGTTTCCGCGGCATCGGCCGGATCGCTCTGATCCACCGGTGCGAGATCCACGAGGTGCAGCAAGAGACGGGTGCGGGTCAGGTGCTTGAGAAAGCGAATGCCCAGACCGGCACCTTCGGCGGCACCCTCGATCAGGCCGGGAATGTCGGCAACCACGAAGCTCTTGTAACGCCCGACGCTGACCACCCCGAGATTCGGCACCAGCGTGGTGAACGGGTAGTCCGCCACCTTCGGCTTGGCCGCCGATACCGCGCGAATGAAGGTACTCTTGCCCGCATTCGGCAGGCCGAGCAGACCGACGTCCGCCAATACCTTCAACTCGAGCTTGAGGTCGCGCGCCTCGCCGGGCTTGCCGGGCGTGGTCTGGCGCGGAGTCCGGTTGGTACTGGACTTGAAGCGGGCATTCCCCAGGCCGTGCCATCCACCCTGGGCCACCATCAGACGCTGACCGGCCACGGTGAGGTCGCCGATAACCTCCTGCGTGGCGGCATCGATCACCGTGGTGCCGACCGGCACCGGCAGGATCAGGTCTTCGCCCTTGGCGCCGGTGCAATCGGTACTACCACCCTTCTCGCCATTGGGCGCCAGAAAGCGGCGGGTGTAGCGGTAGTCGACCAGCGTGTTGAGGTTCTCGTCAGCCACCAGAAACACCGAGCCGCCATCGCCGCCATCACCGCCGTTGGGGCCGCCCTTTTCGATGAACTTCTCCCGGCGGAAGCTCATCATGCCGTTGCCACCGTCGCCGGCCTTTACATAAATCGATACTTCATCGACGAATTTCATGGGTACGCCTCCCGCCGCGAAAGCGGGTCATCGGAACATGGACGGGGATGACACCTGCCTGAATAACGACCATCCGCCCCGCCCGGAGTCGCTCGCCACTGCCTCGAAAGACAGCAGCATACAAACCAGTACAGCCAAAAACAAAAAAGCCCCGTCAACTGGGACAGGGCTTTTTCATCGAAGCGATGCTTAGGCAGTCGCGATACTTACGTACCGACGGCCGAAAGCGCCCTTCACTTCAAACTTGACCACGCCGTCGATCTTCGCGAACAGGGTGTGATCCTTGCCCAGACCGACGCCGTAACCGGGGTGGAACTGGGTGCCGCGCTGACGCACGAGGATGTTGCCTGCGCGAACAGCCTGGCCGCCGAACAGCTTCACGCCAAGGCGTTTGCTTTCTGAGTCGCGGCCGTTGCGGGTAGAACCGCCAGCTTTTTTGTGTGCCATGAGTTCAATACTCCTGTGTTGGGATCCGAGCTGAAATCAGCCCTGGATACCGGTGATTTTGATCTCAGTGAACCACTGGCGGTGGCCCTGACGCTTCATGTGGTGCTTACGACGACGGAACTTGATGATGCGAACCTTGTCGTGACGACCCTGGCTGACCACCTCGGCGGTAACCTTGGCACCGTCAACCACCGGCGCGCCGATCTTGACGTCGTCGCCGTTGCCGACCAGCAGCACGCGATCGAAGGTCACGGACTCGCCGGTACCGATCTCGAGCTTCTCGATCTTGAGGAATTCGCCCTCGGCAACCTTGTACTGCTTGCCGCCAGTAACGATTACTGCGTACATCGTGTATCTCCGTTGATCCTGCTCACCCAGCGCTTAGGAATAATGGTTGGCGGCTGGCATGGCTGCACGGGCCGAAGGACGTCGTGCATTTGCGTAAGGCAGGGAGTGCCCATGGGAAAGTTAAGGGCCGCGATTCTACGCAAGCGCTTACACCCACGCAAGAGCCGCCGGGCCTTGCCTTGACAGCCCCCTACCCTCCCCCTAGCATGCCGCGCAACCTCCGAGGAGCGCCGTCCCGCGATGCAACCCCAATCCTTTTATCAGGTCGTGGCGGAAGATTTCGCCGCCATCGACGGCATCATCCGCCAGCAACTCTCCTCGCGCGTGCCGCTGGTGGAAAAGATCGGGGACTACATCATCTCGGCCGGCGGCAAGCGCCTGCGTCCTTTACTGGTCCTGCTGTCCGGCAACGCCCTGGGTATCCGGGGCGACCGTCTGCAGCTGCTGGCGGCGATCATCGAATTCCTGCACACCTCCACCCTGCTGCATGACGACGTGGTCGACATGTCCGGCATGCGCCGCGGCCGCTCGACTGCCAATGCCCTGTGGGGCAACGCGCCGAGCGTCTTGGTCGGCGACTTCCTGTACGCGCGCTCGTTCGAGATGATGGTTAAGCTGGGTTCGATGCCGGTGATGGAAATCATCTCCCAGGCCACCCGCGTGATCGCCGAGGGCGAGGTGCTGCAGCTGACCAAGGTCCGCGACGCCAGCACTACCGAGGCCACCTATATGGAGGTGATCCGCGCCAAGACTGCCATGCTGTTCGAAGCCTCCACCCACAGCGCCGCGACCCTCGCCGGCGCGGGCGAGGCCGAGCGCGAGGCCCTGCGCGGCTACGGCGACTTCCTTGGCATCGCCTTCCAGCTGGTCGACGACCTGCTCGACTACAAGGGCGACGCCGAAACCCTGGGCAAGAACGTCGGCGACGACCTGGCCGAAGGCAAGCCGACCCTGCCGTTGATCTACACCATGCGCGAAGGCACGCCGGAGCAGGCTGCACTGGTGCGCCAGGCCATCCAGAAAGGCGGACTCGAAGACCTGCAGCCGATCTGCGCAGCCGTCGAAGCCTGCGGCGCCCTGGACTACACCGCGCGCCTGGCCCAGGAATACGCCGAACGGGCGATCGCCTGCCTGGAAGCCCTGCCGGCCAGTCCGTATCGCGACGCGATGGCCGATCTCGCCCGCTTCGCCGTAGCCCGCACCTACTGATCTGCTGCGCCATCCACTCCAGCTGCCGCCCGCCCCGCCCGTCCAAGGCGTGTGCCGGCCAGCCGAAAGTAAACGCTTGCCTTTTCAATAATAGGAATTATTCTCATCCAAAACCCGAGCGGAGGATGAGCATGAGCACCTACCTGATCGATGCCTGGCTGGAGCGCCCCAATCCCTATCTGCGCATTCTCAACCGGGAAACCGGCGCCGTCTGCGCCCGACTGGATGCCGAGGCGCTGGAAGAACTGCGCGACCAGGGCGGCCTGGATCTGCATGAGCTGGAATCGAACGAACCCCAGGTGCTGAAGGAGCTGGTGCGCAACCTCTTCCTTTATTGCTACGCCCGCGCACTGCGCTGACCAAATCGGCGGGGCATGCGCCCCGCCGATCGGGTGTCAGAGCACTTCCAGCAGTTCGACGTCGAACACCAGCACGCTGTGCGGCGGAATGCTGCCGATCGCCTGGGCGCCGTAGGCCAGCTCGCTCGGCACGAACAGGCGCCACTTGCTGCCGGCGTTCATCAGCTGCAGGGCCTCGGTCCAGCCGGCGATCACACCGCCGACCGGGAACTCGGCGGGCTGGCCGCGCTGATAGGAACTGTCGAATACGGCGCCATTGATCAGGGTGCCGTGGTAATGCGTACGCACGGTGTCTTCGCGGGTCGGCTTGCGGCCTTCGCCGGTGCTGAGCACCTGGTACTGGAGGCCGGACGCCAGTACGGTGATGCCCTCGCGCTTGGCGTTCTCGGCCAGGAACGCACGGCCTTCTGCCGCGGCAGCCTCGGCCTTGGCGGCCTGCTCCGCCTGCATGCGCTCGCGGATGACCTTGAAGCTGGCGTTCAGCTCGTCAGCGGGCACACGATTGCCGGCATCGTTGAACGCATCGCGCAGGCCAGCCACCACCGCGTCCAGCGAGACGCCCGGAGGCGGGTTGTCGCGCAGCTGGCCGCCCAGCTGCAGGCCGATGCCGTAGCTGACGCGGGCTTCGTCGGTGGAGAGGTCGAGTTCGGACATGAAGACTCCAGAGTCGGACATTGAAAGGCCGGCCAGCCTAGCACAGATGGCCTAAGCCTCGATGCCACCGCGCCGGGCACGCCGGCAGCGCTCCGAGCAGTAGCGCACCTCGTCCCAGCAGCGCGCCCATTTCTTGCGCCAGGCGAATGGAAGGCCGCAGACCACGCAGGTACGCCATGGCAGCTCAGCCTTGCGCTTCACAGTTGCTCTCCGGCATCGAGCCAGGCCAGCAACTGCTCGCCGCGCAGCCACAGCGCCTCGACCTTGCTCTCGCTCATCCGCTCGAGGCTGAGGTAGCTCATGCGCATGCGCGGATTCTTGTGCAGGCTTTCGCGATGGCGCAGCAGGAAATGCCAATAAAGCGCATTGAGCGGGCAGGCATCCTCGGTGGTGCTCTCGTTCACCTTGTACACGCAGCCCTCGCAATAGTTGGACATCCGCCGAATGTACTGGCCGCTGGCACAGTAGGGTTTGGATCCGAGGTAACCGCCGTCGGCGTGCATCAGCATGCCGAGGGTATTGGGCAGCTCCACCCAATCGAACGCATCCATGTACACCGCCAGGTACCAGTCGCAGACCTGCTGCGGCACGATCCCGGCGAGCAGGGCGAAATTGCCGGTCACCATCAATCGCTGGATGTGATGGGCGTAGGCATGCTCCAGAGTCTGGCCGATCACCTGACGCAGGCAGTTCATCCGCGTCTGCCCGGTCCAATAGAACGCCGGCAGGGCGCGGCGGTTGCCCAACGCGTTACGCGTGGCGTATCCGGGCATCTGCAGCCAGTAGATCCCTCGCACGTACTCGCGCCAGCCAATCACCTGACGGATAAAGCCCTCGGCGGCATTCAACGGCACCCGTCCGTCACGCCAGGCCGCCTCGACCTCGACGCATAGCCGGCGCGGATCGAGCAGGCCGACGTTCAGCGCGGCGCTGATGCGGGCATGAAACAGGTAGGGCTCGCCGGCGACCATCGCGTCCTGATAGTCGCCGAACGCGGCCAGGCCGAAGTCCAGAAAGTGCGCCCAGAGGCGCTCGGCCTCCTCGGCCGTCACCGGGTAGTCGAAGCCTTCCAGCCGACCGTAGTGAGCCGCGAAGCGACGCGCCACCAGCGCCTGCACCTCCCGGGTGATGGCATCGGCCGCAAAGCGCGGCTGCAGCGGACCAGCCAGGGCGCGCCCCGGTGGCTTGCGATTGTCCGCGTCGAGGTTCCAGACCCCGCCCTCCGGCGTGCCGTCGGCCCGCAGCAGCAACCCGGTGCGTTTGCGCATCTCGCGGTAGAAGAACTCCATGCGCAACGTGCGCTTGCCCGCCGCCCAGCGTGCGAAGGCCTGGCGACTGCAGATGAAGCGGGTATCGGCATGCCAGGTGATCGCAACGCCACTCTCCCTGAGCGCCTGCTCCACCCGCCAATCGCCGGTTTCGGTCAGCTGCACCGAGGCCGGCTGCAGACGCTCGACCCAACGACGCAGCTCGGCCGCCAGGCTGCCGCGGTTATCCGGATCATCGAGGGCCACATACTCGACACGCACACCGCGCGCCCGCAGTGCCTCGGCAAAATGGCGCATGGCACTGAAGATGAACACCAGTTTCTGCGGATGATGCGGAACATGGCTGGCCTCCTCCGCGACCTCGGCCATCAGCACCACGTCGTGCCGCGCATCGAGGTCGGCCAGCGAGGCCAGTTGCAGGGACAGCTGGTCGCCGAGCACCAGCCGCAGGGCACCGCGCATCAGCGACTCACCGGACGCGGCAGCGCCCCCCAGGCGGAACGCAATCCGATCGGCAGGCGCAGCGGCTCGCGCCGCCCGTGGGCCAGCCCGCACATTTCGTCGTAGGGTGAGGCATGCACCAGGTAGAACGGCACCTCGGCCAATGGCTCGAGCAAGTCACGCGCGTGCTCCACCGAGCGCAGATGCAAAACCTGGCCGCGCTCGTCCAGCAGGCGCAGGCGACGATCCTTGAGGTGGATATCGAGAATGTAGAAGGCGTCCAGCGAGAGCAGGTCGAGCGACTCGACCTGCCCCTGGCGGACAGCCTGCGTCAGTTCGGAAAGGTTCATGCACGACGCCTCGGCAGCTAACTTGTACAAGGAATATCAAACTGTACAAGCCATGTATAGCGCAGCCGATCGCCGCAGGGGCCACTCAGTGCTTGGTGAGCTTATCCATATAGCCCATGACGAAGGCCGAGACGACGAAGGTCATATGGATGATGACGTACCACATCAGCTTGTCGTTGGGGATGTTCTGCGCCTCCATGAACATGCGCAGCAGATGGATCGACGAAATCGCCACGATGGAGGCGGCGACCTTCTGCTTGAGCGAACTGGAGTCCATCTTGCCGAGCCAGCCGAGCTTTTCCTTGCCCTCGGGAATATCCAGCTGGGAGACGAAGTTTTCGTAGCCCGAAATCATCACCATCACCAGCAGGCCACCAACCAGCGCCATGTCAATCAGCGACAGCAGCACAAGGATCAGGCTCGCCTCGGTCATCGCGAAGACGCTGGGCAGGATGTGGAAGATTTCCTGAAAGAATTTCAGGGCCAGGGCCAGCAACGCCAGCGACAGGCCGAAGTAGATCGGTGCCAGCAGCCAGCGTGCGGCATACATGGCGTTCTCGAGAATGCGCTCCATCATGATCAGGCTAGAACCCGGGTAACCAAAGGACCGCGCGAGTATAACGCGGCAGCCCCCAGGCTAGAGGGGCGCAAAGTGTGGAGGCGTTTGTCGGCGGTGCGCCCGACTCAGGTCGTCGATTGCCAGCCACCCGGCAGCAGGGTCTGGTCCGCGTTCACCTTGCGCAGCTCGGCCTGCATGTGCAGCGCCCAGATGTAAGGCTCCTCGGCCTCGACATAACCCTGCTCCTTGAGGTTGCGCCCGATCGCCTCGAGCACCGCCTCGGCCTTGCGCGAGCCATAGAACGGCCCCTGGACGCGCACTGCAGTTGGCTGGGCGCCCGCCAGACCCGCGGCGCAGAGGAGCGTCCACAGTCCTCGCCCGCCGGCCAGCGGCCGGATGACGCACTCGATACGGGTCTGCAACCCCAGGCACTGACGAGACAGACACAGGCTTTGCGACATGACGGCGATCCTCCCTGCCGGCTCGTCGCCTGCCATGCGCATCGAGCCGCTGAGTTATCCGCAGGAGCTGGATAACAGTGTGGGTGAGAAAGTGAAAGACTTCACACTTTGCTGACCCACCGGCAGCTGGAACGTTCCGTTTGGGCTCAGCTGTCGCTGGCGCATCCCTGCTCTGCGCCGCGCATTCCAGCCAGGGCCTTGGCACCAAGTGTCTGCTGGGCGGGCTTTTCTTCGGCAGCCATTTCCATCTCGGCAATGTCGCGCAGGCGCTCGACCACGCGGTCGTTCACGCTGCCGTCGGGAAAGTCGCCATTTTCGTCAGCTTCGCCGACCGGCTGACCGACCAGCAAGGCCATCGCCTCGTCAACGTGACGGACCGCATAGACGTGAAAACGGTTCTCGCGCACCGCCTGGAGCACCCGCTCGTCCAGCATAAGGGTCGTGACGTTGCCATACGGCACGATCACACCCTGCTCGCCGGTCAGGCCGCGCGCCTCGCACAGACGGAAGAAGCCCTCGATCTTCTCGTTGACCCCGCCGACCGCCTGCACCTCACCGAACTGGTTGATCGAGCCGGTAATGGCGAAACACTGCTTGAGCGGCGTGCGCGACAACGCCGAGATCAGCGCGCAGACCTCGCCGAGCGAGGCACTGTCGCCGTCGACGTAGCCGTAGGACTGCTCCAGTGCGATGCTCGCCGAGATGGCCAGCGGAAATTCCTGGGCATAGCGGCTGCCGAGGTAGCCGGTGAGGATCATCACGCCCTTGGAGTGGATCGGCTGGCCGAGATTGACCTCGCGCTCGATGTCGACGATCCCCGAGCCACCCGGGTACACCGTGGCGGAAATCCGCGCCGGCACGCCGAACGACGAGTCGCCCACCTGCAGCACGGTCAGCCCGTTGCACTTGCCGATGGCCGCGCCATCGCTGTCGATGAGGATGATGCCAGCGAGAATGTCATCGAGAATCCGCGCCGAGACGCGACCGGTGCGGGTCTCCTTGGCCTTCAGCGCGCGTTCGATGTGGCCGACGTCGGTCACCGCATCCTGCGCCAGCTGGCGAACGAAGTCCGCTTCACTGAGCAGCTGGAACAAATCGCCGATCTTCGCCGAGAGGCGCCCCTGGTGTTCCGCCAGCCTCGCACTGTAGGTGGCCAGGCGCGCTACTGCAGCGCCGGTCAACGGCGCCATCTTCTCCTCGGAGGTGCGCGTCTTGAGCAGCTGGGCAAACTGCTCGAGGCAATCTTCGTTGAGCGCGATGTCGTCATCGAAGTCCACCAGCACCCGGAACATCTCCTGAAAGTCCGGATCCAGCTCCTGCAGGGTGTAGTAGAGCTCGCGGGAGCCGACGATGATCACCTTCACCTTCAGCGGGATCACCTGCGGATTGAGGCTGACCGTGGCCAGGCGGCCCAGCTCGACCAAAGGCGACTCCATTTTCAGCTGGTTGGATTGCAGCGCCCGCTTGAGCGCATCCCAGACGAACGGCTCGCTGAACAGTTTCTCTGCCTCGATCACCAGAAAGCCGCCGTTGGCGCGATGCAGCGCCCCCGGACGCAGCTGGCGATAGCTGGTGTACAGCGCGCCCTGGTCGGCGTTGTATTCGATACGGCCGAACAGGTTGTCGTAGGTCGGATGGGATTCGATCACTACCGGCGCGCCGCCCTGCGCATGGTGACCGACCACCAGGCTGGGGCTGTACTGCTCTTCCAGCAGACTGCGCGCCTGCGCCTCGCTGCGATTCTCGTCCACCAGGTACTCGACGACCGTGCGCAGCAGATCGTTCTGCATCGCCTCGAGATAGCTCTGCACACCGCTGAACCCGGCGTACTTTTCGCCCAGTGGCGCGAACAGCGGCTGCAGCGCGTGACGGATGGTGTCTTCGTTGAGCTGGCGTAGCTGATTGATCGACTCGCGCTTCCACTGCGGCAGGCTCGACAGCTCGTCGTTCAGACGCTCCTCGAGGGCGGTGATGTCAGCGTGGTAACGCTCGCGCTCGTCCTCGGGCAGCAGGGCGAAGTCGGCCTCGTCCATCGCCTTGCCGTCGCGCATCGGGGTGAAGGCGATGTTGGACGGATCGCGGTACAGGGCGATGTCCTTCTCCAGCGCCAGCTTCTCGATCACATCCAGGGCGCGGTCATAGCGCTGGTTGAAGGCGCGGTCGATGGCGCTTTTTTTCTGCTGGTAGCTGGGATGCTCGAAGGCCGCGGGAAAGGTCGCCAGCAGGTTGTCGATCAGATGATCGATATCGACGATGAAGTCGCTCGCCGTACCCGCCGGCAACTGCAGCGCGCAGGGTTCGCGGGATTCGTCGAAATTGTTGACGTAGACCCAATCCATCGGCGTGGGCATGCGCTTGCCTTCGGCCTTGAGGTAACGCTTGACGTAGGAAAAGCGGCCGGTGCCAGACTCGCCCATCACATAAACGTTGTATCCGTGCCGCGGCATGGCCACGCCGAACTGGAGCGCCTCCACGGCACGCTCCTGGCCCAGCACGCCGAGAAACGGCTCCAGGTCATCGGTGCTGGCGAAGGGGAACTGCGAGGGCTGGAACGGGCGGGTCAACTGCTCAGGCGCCAGACGAAGTCTGGCAGCGAAGGTCTCGGGCATCGGAAATCCTTGCGATGGGCGGCCAGTCAGGCCAGTAGATCCCGGCCATTCTCCCCCTGGACCCCGATGCCTGCAAGGCGAGCTGACTGGCGCAAAGCGCGCCTAGCGCCGCTCCTTGAGCAGATCCCGAATCTCGGTCAGCAGCACCTCCTGCTGGCTGGGCGCCGGTGGTGTCGAGGGCGCCTCGGCCTCGCGGCGCTTCAACCGATTGATCGCCCGCACGCCGAGAAACACCGCAAAGGCGATGATGGTGAAGTCCACGACGGTCTGGATGAAGGCCCCGTAGCGCAGCACCACCGCCGGCGCCTGATCGGTCGCCGCCCGCAGCACCACCACCAGATCCGAGAAATCCACACCGCCGATCAGCAACCCCAGAGGCGGCATCATCACCCCGTCGACGAACGCCGAAACGATCTTGCCGAACGCCGCACCGATGACGATGCCCACCGCCATGTCGACGACATTGCCCCTGACCGCAAAGGACTTGAACTCACTCAGAACACCCATAGCTACCTCCACGCTGTGCTGCGGCTTCGTTTTCTACACTGACTGTAGGCGCTCGCCAGCGGTTGTGCCGCAACGGCTGCGCCCCATTGATCGGCGTCAAAGCACACTGCCAGCAGCGGCATAAGCTCGAAGCAAACCCCCACAGGAAACCCTGACACCATGCACGTAGACCATCATCCGCTGAGCCACGATTTCGAGGACTCCCGCGAGCTGCTGCGCGAGCTGCGCATGAACGACGCGCATTTTGCCAACCTCGCCGATCAGTATGAGGCGCTCGACAAGCGTATCTGCCGCGTGGAAGACGGTGTCGAGCTGCTCGACGACCTCAGCCTCAACGCCCTGAAGCTTGAGCGCGTCGCACTGAAAGACGCCATCGCCCGCCAGCTGCGGCATGCCTCGGGCACCTGCTGCGGCAAGTGCGCCCACTGACCGCCTCCGGCCCGGGCCGTCCCGCCCGGGCCGTTTTCTTTCCCCACCCAAGACACACTGGCTGAAGCCGCTCCCGCCTGACGCTACACTGGCGCTTTGTCTTTCGCGGAAGCTCTCCATGGCCAAGGCCAAGCGCATGTACGGCTGCACCGAATGCGGCTCCACCTTTCCCAAATGGGCCGGACAGTGCACCGACTGCGGCGCCTGGAACACCCTGGTGGAAACCGTCGTCGAAAGCGCCCCGGCCGCCTCCGGGCGCAGCGGCTGGGCGGGCGATACCGCGAACCTCAAGACCCTCGCCGAAGTCAGCGTCGAGGACGTACCCCGCTTCGCCACCGGCTCCACCGAGCTGGATCGGGTACTCGGTGGCGGCCTGGTCGATGGCTCGGTGGTGCTGATCGGCGGCGACCCGGGCATCGGCAAGTCCACCATCCTGCTGCAGACGCTGTGCACCCTGGCCGAGCGCTACAAGGCGCTGTACGTCACCGGCGAGGAATCGCAGCAGCAGGTGGCCATGCGCGCCCGGCGCCTGGACCTGCCGCAGGACAAACTCAAGGTGATGACCGAGACCTGCATCGAGTCGATCATCGCCACCGCCCGCCGCGAGCAGCCCAAAGTGATGGTGATCGACTCGATCCAGACCATCTTCACCGAGCAGTTGCAGTCGGCGCCCGGCGGCGTGGCCCAGGTACGCGAGAGCGCGGCGCTGTTGGTGCGCTTCGCCAAGCAAAGCGGCACGGCGATCTTTCTGGTCGGCCACGTGACCAAGGAAGGCGCGCTCGCCGGCCCCCGGGTGCTCGAGCACATGGTCGACACCGTGCTGTATTTCGAGGGCGAGTCGGACGGTCGCCTGCGCCTGTTGCGCGCAGTGAAGAACCGCTTCGGCGCGGTCAACGAGCTGGGCGTGTTCGGTATGACCGACAAGGGCCTGAAGGAGGTCTCCAACCCGTCGGCGATCTTCCTCACCCGCGCCCAGGAGTCGGTGCCCGGCAGCGTGGTCATGGCCACCTGGGAAGGTTCGCGGCCGATGCTGGTGGAAGTGCAGGCGCTGGTCGACACCAGCCACCTGGCCAACCCGCGCCGCGTCACCCTGGGGCTGGATCAGAACCGCCTGGCGATGCTGCTCGCCGTGCTACACCGGCACGGCGGCATTCCCACCTACGATCAGGACGTGTTCCTCAACGTGGTGGGCGGGGTGAAGGTGGTGGAGACGGCGGCCGACCTGGCGCTGATGGCTGCGGTGATTTCCAGCCTGCGCGACCGGCCGTTGCCGCATGATCTGCTGGTGTTTGGCGAGGTAGGGCTGTCCGGCGAGATCCGCCCGGTACCCAGCGGTCAGGAGCGCCTGAAGGAGGCGGCCAAGCACGGCTTCAAGCGCGCCATCGTACCCAAGGGCAACGCGCCCAAGGAGGCGCCGCCCGGCCTGCAGGTGGTGGCGGTGACCCGCCTGGAACAGGCGCTGGATGCGCTGTTCGAGTAACGTTCAGCCGCGGCCGAGCGCTGCCAGCTCACGCTCGAGCAGTTCGCTGTCACCGATGTTCAGCTCCACCAGACGACGCAGGTGGATGATCGAATCCAAGTCGATGTGCTTGCAGAAAAACCCCAGCTGGCCGCGCTCACGGTGCGCCAGCTCCACTTCCATCACCACCTGAACGTCTTCGGACAGCAGGATGCGCGCCACCAAAGGCTCGCTCGGCGTGGGCGTCCACTCCTGCGGCTCGCTGACCAGCAGCCCCTTGAGGGACAGGTCATGCAGCTCCACCGGCCAGCTCCGTTCGCCTTGGGAAAGCACGGTATCGGCGTCGAATTCGATGCGCTGGAAACGACGACGGTCATGGGCGCTGGGATTCATGCAAAGGCTCCTTGATATCTGCTCGCCACTATAGCGAAGGCGCGCGGCAAACCTGAGACACAGATCACAACCAGCGCCTGACGTGGTTCCGGTATTGCTGGTAGGCCGCGCCAAACAGCGTATCGAGAAAACGCTCCTCGCGCTCGATCACCCCCTGGTTCATGCAGACGATCAGCGCCGGCAACAGCAACCACGGCCAGAGTGACCCGAGCAGCAGGCCGACCCCGGCATAGATCAGCGTATCCCCCAGATAGATCGGGTTGCGCGAAAAGCCGAAAGGACCGCTCGTCACCAGGTGCTGCGGCTGGCCAAACGGGTTGAGCGTGGTCCGCTGACGAAACATCACCGCCGCCGACCAGAGCATCAAGCCCAGACCGGCGGCGATCAGTAACCAGCCCAGTGCGCCGACCCAGCGCGGCCAGGGCAAGGCCAGCGGCAGGTTCGTACTGAGCGCCCAGGCGAACAGCACGAAGATCAGATAGATCATCGGCGGAGCCAGCGTGATACCGGCGGACGACTGCTTCATGGCCACTCCGAACACATCCTTTCTTTCAAGCTAGAACGAAAAAGCCCGCACAGGGCGGGCTTTTTCACACAGCGTTTTGCTTACTTGCCGTAGACCGGCAGGCGCGCGCAGACGGCCTTGACCTTCTCGCGCACCGCATCGACCACCGACTCGTCGCCCATGTTGTCGAGGATGTCGCAGATCCAGCCGGCCAGCTCGCGGCACTCGGCTTCCTTGAAGCCACGGGTGGTGACTGCCGGGGTACCGATACGCAGGCCGGAGGTGACGAACGGCGAGCGCGGGTCGTTCGGCACCGCGTTCTTGTTCACGGTGATGTAGGCGCGGCCCAGGGCAGCGTCCGCATCCTTGCCGGTGATGTCCTGCTTGATCAGGCTGAGCAGGAACAGGTGGTTCTGGGTGCCGCCGGAGACCACGTCGAAGCCGCGCTCGATGAACACGGAGGCCATGGCCTGGGCGTTCTTCACCACTTGCTGCTGGTAGGCCTTGAACTCGGGCTGCAGCGCTTCCTTGAAGCACACCGCCTTGGCGGCGATCACGTGCATCAGCGGGCCGCCCTGGCCGCCGGGGAACACCGCGGAGTTCAGCTTCTTCTCCAGCTCTTCGTTCTTCTTCGCCAGGATCAGGCCGCCGCGCGGGCCGCGCAGGGTTTTGTGGGTGGTGGTGGTGACCACGTCGGCGAACGGCACCGGGTTCGGGTAAACGCCGGCGGCGACCAGACCGGCCACGTGCGCCATGTCGACGAACAGGTACGCACCGACCTGGTCGGCGATGGCGCGGAAGCGGGCGAAATCCAGCACCTGCGAATAGGCGGAGAAGCCGGCAATGATCATCTTCGGCTTGTGCTCGAGGGCCAGGCGCTCGACTTCGTCGTAGTCGATCAGGCCGGTTTCCGGGTTCAGACCGTACTGCACGGCCTTGTAGATCTTGCCGGAGAAGTTGACGCTGGCACCGTGGGTCAGGTGACCGCCGTGGGCCAGGCTCATGCCCAGTACGGTTTCGCCCGGCTGCAGCAGAGCCTGGAACACGGCGCTGTTGGCCTGGGAGCCGGCGTGCGGCTGAACGTTGGCGTAATCGGCGCCGAACAGCTCTTTGGCACGATCGATGGCCAGCTGCTCGACCACGTCGACGTACTCGCAACCGCCGTAGTAGCGCTTGCCCGGATAGCCTTCGGCGTACTTGTTGGTCAGCACGCTACCCTGGGCTTCCATCACCGCCGGGCTGGTGTAGTTTTCCGAGGCGATCAGCTCGATGTGGTGCTCCTGACGCTCGGCTTCCTGCTGCATGGCGGAATAGAGGTCGGCATCGTACTGGGCGAGGGTCAAATCACGGCTGAACATTGAAGTCACCTGGAAAGAAGCTGCAGGGAGAAAGGGCGCGATTCTACCTCATCCGCGAAAAGGCGGGTATGAAAGCCGATCAAGCTGGCGCGAGTCGCTTTCATGCGGGCAAGGTCCAAGCCCTTGCCGCCAGGTTTGCCCTGACCCGGCCGTTCGGGTAGTTTTGCCGGCTCGACAGCGCCTGGCTCCAGGCCAGGTCCTTTGCGATTTCGCAGTCTTCCTTTTATTCCTCCGTACGGGCGTCTGTTTCCATGGCTCAATACGTCTACACCATGCATCGGGTCAGCAAGGTCGTGCCCCCGAAGCGTGAGATCCTCAAGAACATCTCCCTGTCGTTCTTCCCCGGCGCCAAGATCGGCGTGCTGGGCCTGAACGGCGCGGGCAAGTCCACCCTGCTGCGCATCATGGCCGGCGTCGACACCGAGTTCGACGGCGAAGCCCGCGCCATGCCGGGAATCAAGGTCGGCTACCTGCCGCAGGAGCCGCAGCTCGACCCCGAGCGCACCGTGCGCGAGATCGTCGAAGAGGCGGTGGGCGAGATCAAGCAGGCCCAGGCCCGCCTGGACGAGGTCTACGCCGCCTACGCCGAGCCGGATGCCGACTTCGACGCGCTGGCCGCCGAGCAGGCCAAGCTCGAAGCCATCCTGCAGGCCGCCGACGGCCACAACCTCGAGCGCCAGCTGGAAGTCGCCGCCGACGCGCTGCGCCTGCCGGCCTGGGAAGCCAAGATCGAGCACCTCTCCGGCGGCGAGAAGCGCCGCGTGGCGCTGTGCCGCCTGCTGCTGTCCGCGCCGGACATGCTGCTGCTCGACGAACCGACCAACCACCTGGACGCCGACTCGGTGGCCTGGCTGGAGCGCTTCCTCCACGACTTCCCCGGCACCGTGGTGGCGATCACCCACGACCGCTACTTCCTCGACAACGTTGCCGGCTGGATCCTCGAACTCGACCGCGGCATGGGCATCCCCTTCGAGGGCAACTACTCGCAGTGGCTGGAATCCAAATCCGCCCGACTGGCCCAGGAGGCCAAGGCCGAAGCCGCCCACGCCAAGGCCATGAAGGCCGAACTGGAATGGGTACGCCAGGGCGCCAAGGCGCGTCAGGCCAAGTCCAAGGCCCGCCTGCAGCGCTTCGAGGAAATGCAGTCGCAGGAATTCCAGAAGCGCAGCGAAACCAACGAGATCTACATTCCCGCCGGCCCGCGCCTGGGCGACAAGGTCATCGACTTCCACAACGTGACCAAGGGCTACGGCGACCGCGTGCTGATCGAGAACCTCTCCTTCAGCGTGCCCAAGGGCGCCATCGTCGGCGTGATCGGCGGCAACGGCGCGGGCAAGTCCACCCTGCTGCGGATGATCACCGGCAAGGAGCAGCCGGATTCGGGCAGCATCGAGATCGGCGAGACCGTGCAGATCGCCAGCGTCGAACAGAGCCGCGAGAACCTCGACGGCAGCAAGACCGTGTGGGAGCAGGTCTCCGACGGCTTCGACATGATCAAGGTCGGCAGCTACGAGGTACCGTCGCGTGGCTACGTCGGCCGCTTCAACTTCAAGGGCGCCGACCAGCAGAAGTTCGTCAAGGACCTCTCAGGCGGTGAGCGCGGCCGCCTGCACATGGCGCTGACCCTGAAGCAGGGCGGCAACGTGCTGCTGCTCGACGAACCGTCCAACGACCTCGACATCGAGACCCTGCGCGCGCTGGAAGAGGCCCTGCTGGACTTCCCCGGCTCGGCCATCGTGATCTCCCACGACCGCTGGTTCCTCGACCGTATCGCCACCCACATCCTCTCCTACGAGGACGACGGGGTGATCTTCTTCGAGGGCAACTACACCGAGTACGAAGCCGACCGCAAGAAGCGCCTCGGCGACGCCGCGGCGCAGCCGCACCGGGTCAAGTACAAGAAGCTGGCCTGATCCTCTGCAAAGCCCCGCCACCCGGCGGGGCTTTACTTTTCAGGCCGCCGAAAAGGCCGCACCCGAGCCGTCTTCACGCCCGTGAACTGCGGCGGAATCTTTTTGAAAACAAGGTGTTGACAGGCCGTTTCGTCGCGAGAATAATGCGCGCCTCGAGTGGCTACGTAGCTCAGTTGGTTAGAGCACGGCATTCATAATGCTGGGGTCCGGGGTTCAAGTCCCTGCGTAGCCACCACTAATTCCGAAGGGTCAGCGCAAGCTGGCCCTTTTTCTTTGCGCACAAAAAAGGCGCCCGCAGGCGCCCTGTCGTGCCGGGATCAGGCGCCTTGCAGCGCCTGCTCCAGCGTCTCGCGCGCAGCGCGCTGACTGTCGTATTTGACGTACAGCGCGCGCTCTTCCTCCACCAGTACCGCATCGCTGACCCCCTCCAGCGCCAGCAGGCGTTCGATGGCCGCCGAGCCCTGCGCCAGCTCCATCGCCTCGGGCAGCGTCAGGCGCAGGCTGGTCACGTAGGGCGGCTCGTTCATGCTCAGCGCCGCCACGAGCCACAGGCCGCAGAGCACGGCGCAGCCGATGAACACCAGACCAAGCCCGCCGTGCTGGTAGAGCCAGCCACCGAAGATGCCGCCCACCGCCGCGCCGAGGAACTGGCTGGTGGCGTAGACGCCCATCGCCGTGCCCTTGCCGCCGGCCGGCGCCACCTTGCTGATCAACGACGGCAGCGAGGCTTCCAGCAGGTTGAAGGCGGTGAAGAACAGCAGCATGCCGATCACCAGCGTCCACAGCGAGCCGCCGACCAGCCAGAAGTACAGCTCGCAGAGCAGCAGCAGGCCGACCGCGCCGGTCAGCACGCGCTTCATCTGGCGCTTCTTCTCGCCATAGATGATGAACGGAATCATGGCGAAGAAGCCGAGGCCCAGCGCGGTCAGGTAGACCCACCAGTGCTCTTCCTTGGGCAGAGCGCCCTGCTCCACCAGCGCCAGCGGCAGGGCGACGAAGCTCGCCATCAGTACCGCGTGCAGCACCAGAATGCCCAGGTCCAGGCGCAGCAGATCGGGGTGGCGCAGGATCTGGCCGAGCGCCTGGCGGGCGACCACCGACTCGCGATGCTGGCGACGGCGGTCGGCCTTGGGCAGCGTGGCGACGATGCCGATGCCGGCCAGCGCCAGCGCGGCGGTAATCCAGAACAGCCCGGCCAGACCGAAGCCACGGGTGATCAGCGGGCCGACGACCATCGCCACGGCGAACGACAGACCGATGCTCATGCCGATCATGGCCATCGCCTTGGTACGGTGCTGTTCACGGGTCAGGTCGGAGAGCAGCGCCATCACCGCCGCCGAGATCGCACCGGCGCCCTGCAGGATGCGCCCGGCAATCACGCCCCAGATCGACTCGGAAACCGCCGCGAGCACGGCGCCGGCGGCGAAAATCAGCAATCCGGCGTAGATCACCGGCAACCGGCCGATACGGTCGGAAAGCACGCCGAAAGGAATTTGCAGGAAGGCCTGGGTCAAACCATAGGCACCGATGGCAAAGCCGATCAGCGCGGGCGTCGCGCCCTCCAGATCCATGCCATAGGTGGCGAGCACCGGCAGCACCATGAACATGCCCAGCATGCGAAAGGCGAACACCAGGGCCAGGCTCGCCGAAGCACGGGCTTCCGTGGCGCTCATCCGCTCGGTGTAGGGTTGCTGCATGTGATCTCTCGCTCGTTTCTGACCGGCCGCGGATTCTACCAGTCATCCCTTGGACGGCACAGGCACGGACTTTGCCGCGATGTCGCAGCGAACTTTATACTCGGGCGTTTACTTCGGGCCATGCGAGGCAGTCTTGGACAAGATCCTGATCCGTGGGGCGCGCACCCACAACCTCAAGAACATCGACCTCACCCTGCCCCGCGACAAGCTGATCGTCATCACCGGCCTGTCCGGCTCGGGCAAGTCGTCGCTGGCCTTCGACACCCTGTATGCCGAAGGGCAGCGGCGCTACGTCGAATCGCTGTCAGCCTATGCGCGCCAGTTCCTCTCGATGATGGAAAAGCCCGACGTGGACACCATCGAGGGGCTGTCGCCGGCGATCTCCATCGAGCAGAAATCCACCTCGCACAACCCGCGCTCCACCGTGGGCACCATCACCGAGATCTACGACTACCTGCGCCTGCTCTACGCGCGGGTCGGCACGCCGCGCTGCCCGGACCACGACATCCCGCTCGAGGCGCAGACCGTCAGCCAGATGGTCGACCAGGTGCTGGCACTGCCCGAGGGCAGCAAGCTGATGCTGCTGGCACCGGTGATCCGCGAGCGCAAGGGCGAGCACCTGGCGGTGTTCGACGAGTTGCGCGCCGCCGGCTTCGTGCGCGCGCGCATCGACGGCCGCCTTTATGAGCTGGACGAGGCGCCCAAGCTGGAAAAGGCCAAGAAGCACACCATCGAGGTGGTGGTGGACCGCTTCAAGGTGCGCGGCGACCTGCAGCAGCGCCTGGCCGAATCCTTCGAGACCGCGCTCAAGCTGGCCGACGACATCGCCCTGGTGGCACCGATGGAGGGCGAAGACGGCGAGGAGCTGATCTTTTCCGCGCGCTTCGCCTGCCCGGTGTGCGGCCACTCGATCAGCGAGCTGGAACCCAAGCTGTTCTCCTTCAACAACCCGGCCGGCGCCTGCCCAACCTGCGACGGCCTGGGCGTGAAGCAGTATTTCGACACCAAGCGCCTGGTCAACGGCGAGCTGACCCTGGCCGAGGGCGCGATCCGCGGCTGGGACCGGCGCAACGTCTATTACTTCCAGATGCTCGGCTCGCTGGCCAACCACTACGGCTTCAGCCTCGACCAGCCGTTCGGCCAGCTTTCCGAGGCGCACCAGAAGGCCATCCTGCACGGCAGCGGCAAGGACAGCGTGGAATTTCGCTACCTCAACGACCGCGGCGACATCGTCAAGCGCGCCCACCCGTTCGAGGGGATCATCCCCAACCTCGAGCGGCGCTACCGCGAGACCGAGTCGCAGACCGTGCGCGAGGAGCTGGCCAAGTACCTCGGCACCCAGCCGTGCCCGGAATGTCGCGGCACCCGCCTGCGCCGCGAGGCGCGACACGTCTGGGTGGGCGACAAGACCCTGCCGGCGGTCACCGCGATGCCGGTCGGCGAGGCCTGCGACTACGCCGCCAGCCTGCACCTGACCGGGCAGAAGGGCGAGATCGCCGACAAGATCCTCAAGGAAATCCGCGAGCGCCTGCAGTTTCTGGTCAACGTCGGCCTCGACTACCTGACCCTCGACCGCAGCGCCGACACCCTCTCCGGCGGCGAAGCGCAGCGCATCCGCCTGGCCAGCCAGATCGGCGCCGGCCTGGTAGGGGTGATGTACATCCTCGACGAGCCGTCGATCGGCCTGCACCAGCGCGACAACGAGCGCCTGCTCGGCACCCTCACCCACCTGCGCAACCTGGGCAACACGGTAATCGTGGTCGAGCACGACGAAGACGCCATCCGCCTGGCCGACTACGTGATCGACATCGGCCCCGGCGCCGGCGTGCACGGCGGCCAGGTGGTCGCCGAGGGCACCCCGGACGAGGTGATGGCCAACCCGGCCTCGCTGACCGGCCAGTACCTGTCCGGCGCGGTGAAGATCCGCTACCCGGCCGAGCGCACCCCGCGCGACGAGAGCAAGCTGCTCAAGCTCAAGGGCGCGCGCGGCAACAACCTGCGCCATGTCGACCTGGAGATTCCGGTCGGGCTGCTCACCTGCGTCACCGGGGTGTCGGGCTCGGGCAAGTCGACGCTGATCAACAACACCCTGTTTCCGATCACCGCCACCGCGCTGAACGGCGCCAGCACCCTGGACGTGGCGCCCTACGACAGCTTCGAGGGCCTCGATCATCTGGACAAGGTGGTCGACATCGACCAGAGCCCGATCGGCCGCACGCCGCGCTCCAACCCGGCCACCTACACCGGCCTCTTCACCCCGATCCGCGAGCTGTTCGCCGGGGTGCCGGAGTCACGCTCGCGCGGCTACGGACCGGGGCGCTTCTCCTTCAACGTCAAGGGCGGGCGCTGCGAGGCATGCCAGGGCGACGGGGTGATCAAGGTGGAGATGCACTTTCTGCCGGACATCTACGTGCCGTGTGACGTGTGCAAGGGCAAGCGCTACAACCGCGAGACCCTGGAGGTGAAGTACAAGGGCAAAAGCATCCACGAGGTGCTGGAGATGACCATCGAGGAGGCGCGCGACTTCTTCGACGCGGTGCCGGCGGTGGCGCGCAAGCTGCAGACGCTGATCGATGTGGGGCTGTCCTACATCCGCCTCGGCCAGAGCGCGACCACGCTGTCGGGCGGCGAGGCGCAGCGGGTCAAACTCTCCCGCGAGCTGTCCAAGCGCGACACCGGCAAGACGTTGTACATTCTCGACGAGCCCACCACCGGCCTGCATTTCGCCGATATCCAGCAATTGCTCGACGTGCTGCATCGCCTGCGCGACCACGGCAACACCGTGGTGGTGATCGAGCACAACCTGGACGTGATCAAGACCGCCGACTGGATCGTCGACCTCGGCCCGGAGGGCGGCTCCAAGGGCGGGATGATCATCGCCAGCGGCACGCCGGAGCAGATTGCCGAACAAGCGGCCTCGCACACCGGCCGCTTCCTCAAGCCGCTGCTGGCCCGCGATCGCGCCTGAACCGGGTCAGCCGCGCGTCCGAGGCCGGCCGGTGACGGCGGGCCTCAGACGCGCTGGCCGCTCTCGTCGAAAGTCAGCACGCTGACTTCGCCATCGACATCGGTGATGGTCGCCTGCCTGAGCACGCCATTGGCGTGGTAGTCGTAGGCATGACGCAGTTCCAGCTCGGCATAGACGATCTTCTCCAGCACGCGCAGGCGCTCTTCGGCGTCGAACTGGCCACGAAAGTAGGTGTTGCGGTTGTCCAGCCCGCCCGCGGGCAGCTCGTTGGTGAGCTTGAGCGGCAGGCGCACGCCGCTGTAGGTGGTGAAATAGCGGGTGGTGTAGTCGGCGCTCATAACCATTCAATCCGTAAGGCTATTGAAAGCGGCGGATCATCGCATACAGTGAAGGCCCCGTTGCAAGGAGCGCCCCATGCATATCCGTCTCGCCACTGCCGCCGACATCCCCTCGCTGTGCGACCTGCTGGGCCTGCTGTTCGCCCAGGAGGCCGAATTCGTCCCGGACCCTGCCGCGCAACGCCGAGGGCTGGCGGCGATCATCGACGATCCGGCGATCGGGGAGATCTTCATCGCACTCGAGGGCGAACAGGCGCTGGGCATGGTCAACCTGCTGTACAGCGTCTCCACCGCGCTCGGCGCCCCGGTGGCGCTGCTCGAGGACATGGTGGTGGCAGGCCAGGCGCGCAATGCCGGGGTTGGCGCACGCCTGATCGAAGCGGCGATCACCCAGGCCCGGACCCGAGGCTGCCGGCGCATCACCCTGCTCACCGACCGCGACAACCTCGACGCCCAGCGCTTCTACGCCCGCCACGGCTTCACAGCATCGAGCATGCTGCCGCTGCGTCTGGCGCTGGACTAATCGTCGGCCGGCAGGCCGAGCGCGGCCATGATCTCTTCGACGATCACCGCCGGCGACGGCGTGATATCGACGATCAGTGCCTCATCCGCGGTCGGCGGCTCCAGCACGGCCAGCTGATCGGCGAGCAGCTCGGGGGCGAAGAAGTGCCCGCGCCGATACTGCAGGCGCTCGGCGAGCAGCGCCGGGCTGCCGTCGAGAAACACCATCCGCAGCTGCTCCAGATTGGCCCGCAGCAGCTCGCGATAGTCGCGCTTGAGCGCCGAACAGGCGAATACATGGTGCTCGCGCTGGCGCTCGCACAGCTGCATGGCATGGTGGATCGCCTCCAGCCAGGGCCAGCGATCGGCATCGGTGAGGGCGATGCCCTGGGCCATGCGCGCCTTGTTCTGCTCGGAGTGGAACTCGTCGGCATCGGAAAAGCGCCAGCCCAGGCGCGCCGCCAGCGCCTCGCCGATGGTGGTCTTGCCGCTGCCCGATACGCCCATCACCAGCACGATCATCGGTGGTCTCCCTCCAGTCGTCCTGATCTTTCAGGTCGCCGGCACGCCCGCTAAGTTCCGCTCAGCCCTGCCCCAGGCGGCGCAGCTGCTCCAGGCGCAGGGCCAGGTTCTGCTCCAGCTCGCAGAGCTGCCGTGCCAGGCGCTCGCGCTCGGCGCCCTCGGCGGCCTGCTCGAGGCGCTCGCGCAGGCGGGCACGCTGCTGCAACAGCTCGATTTCCCGCGGCGGCACGCCGGCGTTTTTCAGCACCTGAAACGGCAGGCGCAGCGCTTGGGGGGTCTGCAGCCAGGCCTCGTCGATCACCAGCGGCGCCCCCGGGCGTGTCACCCCCTGCTGCCAGCCGGCCACGGCGCGGGCGATGCGCCGCTCGATGTCGTCTTCGATGCCGCTCATGGAGGCCTTCTCCCCTGCTCGATCAGGCCGTCACTGTTGCGCGCGGCGGCCAGCCGATCAACCGCCAGCGGACAGGCCGAAACGCGGACAGACGCTTTAATCCGAAAAGTAATAAAAACATCCGAAAACAGTCTTGGACTCTCTAAGGCCGGCAATTTATCTTCGCCTCCGTTTGGCCTGCCTACCTGGGCAGGCTCCGCTAGCCAAGGATTTCCATGCTGCCCGAGTCTTTCGCGATCTGGTTCGTCGCCGGCCTGCTGGTCTGGGTGCTGTATGCCTTCGTGCGCGAGCGCTGGACGCCAGACGTGGTGGCCGCGATCGCCGTGGCGGCGCTGCTGGTCACCCAGCTGCTCGAGCCGAAGGAAGTGCTGAGCGTGCTGTCGAACTCGGCACCGGTGACCATCGCCTGCATGTTCGTCATCTCCGCGGCGCTGGAGCGCACCGGCTGCATCGACGCGCTGGGCAACTGGCTGGGAAACCTGGTCGGCACCAGCCCGACAAAGGTGCTGGCCGGCATCACCGTCACCGCGCTGATCATCTCGGCGGCGCTGAACAACACGCCGGTGGTAGCGATCCTCACCCCGGTGGCCATCGCCCTGGCCCGGCGCGCCGGCACCCTGCCGTCCAAGCTGCTGATCCCGCTGTCCTACGCCACCATTCTCGGCGGCACCCTGACCCTGCTCGGCACCTCCACCAACATCCTGGTCGACGGGGTGGCGCGCAAGGCCGGGCTCGAGCCGTTCGGCATCTTCGAGATCACCGGCGTCGGCCTGTTCATGGCCGCGGCGGGCATGCTCTATCTGCTGACCATCGGCAAACGCCTGCTGCCCGAGCGCGAGACCCTCTCGCGCCAGCTGCGCCCGGACCTCTCGCGCACCTTCATGAGCGAGCTTTTGGTGCCGCACAACTCGCCGGTGATCGGCAAATCCATCGCCGAGGCCAACCTCAACGGCGGCAGCGGCCTGCAGGTGCTGAAGATCTTCCGCGAAGACAGCGAACTGACCGAACCGCAGCATGACACCGTACTGGCCGCCGGCGACCTGCTGGTGATCCACGGCCAGGTCAAGGACGTGGTGGAGCTGCGCGAATCGGGGCACCTGACCTTCAACCGCAACGAAGCCTTCGAGACCGTCACCAGCCATGACGTGATCCTCGCCGAGGCCATCGTCGGGCGCAATTCGCGCTACAGCCACCGGCCGATGCGCGACCTCGACCTCACCGCGCGCTATGGCATCGCCGTGCTCGCCGTGCATCGCCAGGACGAAAACGTGGTCGGCAACCTCGACGACTTCGAACTGCAGTTCGGCGACGTGATGCTGGTGGAAGGCACGCCGGCGCAGATCAAGCGTTTTGCCGACAACGGCGAGCTGATCAGCCTCAACACCGTGCAGGAGCGCGCCTTCCGCCGCGACAAGGCGCCCATCGCCATCCTCGTCACCCTCGGCGTGATGCTGCTGGCGGCCTTCGGCGTGATGCCCATCGAGGGCCTGGCGATGATCGGCGCGGTGGTGCTGCTGACCACCCGCTGCCTGGACATCGACGACGCCTACAAGGCGGTGGACTGGAAGATCCTCAGCCTGATCTTCGGCATGCTGGCGGTCAGCATTGCCATGGACAAGGTCGGGCTGGTGCAGGTGGTGGTGAGCCAGGTGATGAGCTGGCTGCCCTGGGCCGGGCCGCTGCTGATGCTGTCGATCATCTACCTGCTGACCTCGACGCTGACCGAGATGCTGTCGAACAACGCGGTGGCGGTGCTGATCACTCCGATCGCCATCGGCGTGGCCCAGCACCTGGGCGTCGACCCGCGGGCCTTCGTGGTCGCGGTGATGTTCGCCGCCAGCGCCAGCTTCGCCACGCCGATCGGCTACCAGACCAACACCTTCGTCTACAACGCCGGCGGCTACCGCTTCACCGACTTCATGAAGGTGGGCATTCCGCTGAACATCCTGCTCTGGCTGGTGGCCACCGCGGTGATCCCGCTGTTCTTCCCGCTGACGCCGCTCTGACCACGCCCGGCGGGCGGCGCCGACCAGGGTCGCGTTGACGGGCCTGGCGGCGCTGGCCATCCTTGGCGCCTTTCACTGCCCAGAAAGGACGCCCCCATGAAGCCGGAAACCCTGGCCATCCACGCCGGTTACAGCCCCGACCCGACCACCAAGGCGGTGGCGGTGCCGATCTACCAGACCACCTCCTACGCCTTCGACGATACCCAGCACGGCGCCGACCTGTTCGACCTGAAGGTCGCCGGCAACATCTACACCCGCATCATGAACCCCACCACCGACGTGCTGGAAAAGCGCGTGGCGGCACTCGAGGGCGGTGTGGCGGCGCTGGCGGTGGCCTCGGGCATGGCGGCGATCACCTATGCGATCCAGACCATCGCCGAAGCGGGCGACAACATCGTCTCGGTGGCCAAGCTCTACGGCGGCACCTACAACCTGTTCGCCCACACCCTGCCGCGTCAGGGCATCGAGGTACGCTTCGCCGCGCATGACGACATCGCCGCCCTCGAGGCACTGATCGACGAGCGCACCAAGGCGGTGTTCTGCGAAACCATCGGCAACCCGGCCGGCAACATCGTCGACCTCAAGGCACTGGCCGACGCCGCGCACCGCCACGGCGTGCCGCTGATCGTCGACAACACCGTCGCCACCCCGGTGCTCTGCCGCCCGTTCGAGCACGGCGCCGACATCGTGGTGCACTCGCTGACCAAGTACATCGGCGGCCACGGCAACAGCATCGGCGGCATCGTGGTGGACTCGGGCCGCTTCCCCTGGGCTGACCACAAGCAACGCTTCCCCCTGCTCAACACCCCGGATGTGTCCTACCACGGGGTGACCTACACCGAGGCCTTCGGCCCCGCCGCCTTCATCGGCCGCTGCCGGGTGGTGCCGCTGCGCAACATGGGCGCGGCGCTGTCGCCGTTCAACGCCTTCCTGATCCTGCAGGGGCTGGAAACCCTGCCGCTGCGCATGGAGCGCCACTGCCAGAACGCACAGCAGGTCGCCGAATACTTGAAGCAGCACCCGCAGGTGGCCTGGGTGCAGTACGCCGGTCTGGCCGATCATCCCGAGCATGAGCTGGCCCAGCGCTACCTCGGCGGTCAACCGGCGGCAATCCTCTGCTTCGGCATCCGCGGCGGCATCGAGGCCGGGGCGAAGTTCATCGACGCGCTCAAGCTGGTCACCCGCCTGGTGAACATCGGTGACGCCAAGTCGCTGGCCTGCCACCCGGCCACCACCACCCACCGCCAGCTCAACGCCGAGGAACTGGCCAAGGCCGGCGTGTCGCAGGACCTGATCCGCCTGTCGATCGGCATCGAGCACATCGACGACATCCTCGCCGACCTCGAGCAGGCGCTGGCCGCGGCCAGGATCTGACCTGCTGCCGCCCCGGCCTGCCGGGGCGGCCCTTGATCGGCGCACCGATCGGCCCCAGATTGCCGGCATCGCCCGCCTTCGGAGCCGCCCATGTCCAGCCTCATCGTCCCCTGCGCGCACTGCGCCAGCCTCAACCGCATTCCCGCCGATCGCCTGGCGCAGACACCACGCTGCGGCCGCTGCAAGGCGCCGGTGCTCAGCGCACGCCCGTTCGATCTCGACACCGCCCACTTCGCCAGCCAGATCAAGGGCGACCTGCCGCTGCTGGTGGACGTCTGGGCCAGCTGGTGCGGACCGTGCCGCAGCTTCGCCCCGATATTCGATAAGGCCGCCGGCGAGCTGGTCGGCCGCTGCCGCCTGGCCAAGCTGGACAGCGAGGCGCAGGCAGGCCTTGCCGGCCAGCTCGGCATCCGCTCGATCCCCAGCCTGATCCTCTACCGCGACGGCCGGGAGGTGGCGCGCCAGAGCGGCGCGTTGCCGCTGCCCCAACTGCTTTCCTGGCTGCGCCAGCACGGCATCTGAGCGCGACGACCACGCACACGGGCAAAGGTTCAGCCAAACGCCTTCGACCTTATGTCTAGGTGTTTCCATTTTCATTGCCTGGCATCGGGCGCCTCTGGATAATGCCGCGCATTCCAATGGGTTAACCGATGCTTGAACTAACAGGGACGTCAGCACGCCACCTTCGCCGTGCGGCGAAAGGTGTATCCGCGTGATCCGCTTCGAGATCGAGCAATGGCGTGCCTGGGCGCCCGGGCTGGAAGATGCAGGCGCCTGGCGCGCATGGTCGCAAGCGCCCTGCCGCCCCGCCAGCGACGACGCCCAGCCCGACGTCGGCTTCCTCCCCGCAATGCAGCGCCGCCGCTTGAGCCGGCTGGCGCGCATGGCCTTCGCCGTCGCCACCCCGCTGGCCGACGGCCAGCCGCCGATGCCGCTGGTGTATTGCTCGCGCCACGGCGACACCGCGCGCGGCCTGGCCCTGTTCGAGGCGCTGGCGCGGGAAGAACCCCTCTCGCCCACCCACTTCAGCCTCTCGGTACACAACGCCATCATCGGCCTGTGGTCGATCCAGCGCGGCGACACCAGCGAGATGACCGCCCTGGCCGCCGAGGGCGACGGCCTCGAGCACGCGCTGCTGGAAGCCGCCGGCCTGCTCGCCGAGGGTGCACCACAGGTGCTCCTGGTGATCGCCGAAGACAGCCCGCCGCCGCTCTACCGGCCGTGGATCGACGATGTGCCCTTCCCCTACGCCCTCGCCCTGCGCCTCGCTGCCGGCGACGGCTGGGCGCTTGCCCTGACACCGGGCGTCGAGGCCGCGCCGGCCGAATGGCCGCACGCGCTGGAACTGATCGCCCACCTCAATGGAATGCCCGGCGTCCGCCGCCTCTGCTGGAAGCACCGCACATGGACCTGGCAACGCCACCGCTGAAGCGCCCCGACGCGCCCTGGACGTGGCGGCTGATCGCCACCGGTCTGTCCTTCGCCCTGTTCGGCCTCGGCGGGCTGTTCCTGCGCGTGGCGGTATTCCCGCTGCAGGCGCTGCTGCCCGGCGATGCCGCGGTACGCCGGCGCCGCGCCCGGCACACGGTCAGCCGCAGCTTCTGGGCCTTCGTCCAGTTCATGTACCGCACGCGCGTGCTGACCTACGAGGTCGAGGGCGCCGAGCGCCTCGGCCGCCCGGGTCAGCTGATCATCGCCAACCACCCCTCGCTGATCGACGTGGTGCTGCTGATCGCGCAGATCCGCGACGCCAACTGCGTGGTCAAGCAGAGCCTGTGGGACAACCCCTTCACCCGCGGCCCGGTCCGCGCCGCGCAGTACATCAGCAACGACGGCAGCGCCGAGATGCTCGATGCTGCCGCCGACGCCCTGAAGGCTGGCCAGACGCTGATCATCTTCCCCGAAGGCACCCGCACCACCCCCGGCGAACCGCCTCGCTTTCACCGCGGTGCGGCGGCCATCGCCCTGCGCGGCGCCCGCGTGGTCACCCCAGTCACCATCAGCGTGACGCCGACCACCCTGACCAAGGCCGAGCCCTGGTACCGCATTCCGCCGCAGCGCGTGCACTTCCAGCTGCGGGTGGGCGCCGACATCGACCCGCAAGCCTTCGCCGCACGCGGCCCGGCGCCGATCGCCTCGCGCCAGCTCAACGATTACCTGCATCGACACTTCATGAAGGAGCTCGCCCTAGATGAGCCAACTGCAGCTTGAGATCAAGCAACTGATCATCGACGCCCTCGGCCTCGAGGACATCACCCCGCACGACATCGCCGCCGACCAGCCGCTGTTCGGCGACGGCCTCGGCCTGGACTCGGTGGACGCCCTGGAGCTGGGCCTGGCGATCCAGAAGCGCTTCGGCATCAAGATCGACGCCGAAGCCAAGGACACCCGCAAGCATTTCGCCAGCGTGAACAGCCTGGCCGCCTTCGTCGACGCCGCCAAGGCGGTTGCCTGAAAGCAAGGAGGAAGCCAACGTGAATAGCCGTGACGACATCTTCCAGACCCTGCGCGATGCCCTGGTGGAACTGTTCGAACTGGACCCGGCGAGCATCTCGCTGGAAGCCAACCTCTATCAGGACCTGGAAATCGACAGCATCGACGCCGTCGACCTGATCGACCATATCAAGCGCCAGACCGGCAAGAAGCTCGCCGCCGAGGAGTTCAAGGCGGTGCGCACCGTGGGCGACGTGGTGGAAGCGGTGTACCGCCTGATCCACCCGGAAGTCGCCTGAAGCGCCGACGACGCCCGACGATGACGCCCCTGACCACCTCCGCCCTGCCCGGCCGTCTGCTGGCCGGCGTGCTGCTGCTGGCGGGCCTGGCCTGGCCGTTCGCCGTGTACCTGGGCAGCGAGGCGCTCTCGCCGCGGCTGTTCGCCGTGCTGCTCGGCGGGCTGTGGCTGGCGCGCCTGGCCTTCGCCCGCGCCCAGCCCGGCGGGCACTGGACCAGCCTGGCCGCGCTGGCCTTCTGTGCCGTGCTGGCGCTGGCCGATATGCCGGAGCTGCTGCGCTGGTATCCGGTGCTGCTCAGCCTGACCCTGCTCGGACTGTTCGCCGCCAGCCTCGCCAGCACCCCGCTGATCGAACGCCTGGCCCGCCTGCAGGAGCCCGAGCTGCCGCCGGCGGCGGTGCGCTACACGCGCCAGGTGACCTGGGTGTGGATGGGCTTCTTCGCGCTCAACGCCGGCATCGCCGCGAGCCTCGCAGTGTGGGCGCCGCTGGCCTGGTGGACGCTGTACACCGGGCTGATCGCCTATCTGCTGATGGGCCTGCTGTTTGCCGGCGAGTGGCTGGTGCGCCAGCGGGTGAGGAGACGTACATGAGCTGGATTCCCCTGCAGGCACTGCTCGCCCGGCCGGCCGACGCGCGCCCGGTCACCCTCACGCCACGGCTCGACCACGCCGACCTGCAGACCCGCGCGCTCGCCCTGGCCGGCGGCCTGGCCGCCCGCGGCGTACGCGACCTGGCGGTGCATCTGGAGGACGCCGGCGAGCTGGCCATCGCCCTGCTCGGCGCCTGGCGCGCCGGCGCCCGGGTGCTCCTGCCGGCGGACCTGCAACCGGCCAGCCGCGCGCGCCTGGCCCCGGCGGTGGAGCTGTGGCTCACCGACCAGCCCGGCGACACGCCGCTCGATGCCCTGCTCGGCGAGCCGCTGCCGGCGGCCGAACTCGACCCCGCGCACGAGGGCCTGCTGATCGCCACCTCCGGCTCCAGCGGGCAGAGCAAGCTGATCGGCAAGCGCCTGGCGCAGCTGGCCGGTGAACTGGAAATCCTCGAAGAGTGCTGGGGCGCCCGGCTGGGTACTGCGCAGGTGCTCGGCAGCGTCTCCACCCAGCACCTCTATGGCCTGTTGTTCCGCCTGCTCTGGCCGCTGTGCGCCGGTCGCCCGCTGGGTGCCCGCGCGCTGCCGTTTGCCGAAGACCTGCAGCAGGCCAGCCTCGTTGCCGGCGAGCGCGGCTTTGCCTGGGTGGCCAGCCCGGCGCTCCTGAAACGCATGGGCGACAACCTCGACTGGCCGGCGCTGGCCGCCGTGCGCCGGGTGTTTTCCTCCGGCGGCCCGCTGCCGGCCGAAGCCGCCGAGCGGCTGCAGCAGCGCCTGGGCCAGTACCCGGTCGAGGTCTACGGCAGCTCGGAGACCGGCGGCATCGCCTGGCGCCAGGGCGGCCAGGCCTGGACGCCGCTGCCGGGCGTGGCCATCGACCAGGACGGCGACACCGGCGCCCTGCACGTGGCCTCGCCCTGGCTGGCGGGTGCCGGCGAGCCGACCGCCGATGCCGTCAGCCTGCTGGCGGACGGCCGCTTCCTGCTCAAGGGCCGGCTCGACCGCATCGTCAAGCTGGAAGAAAAACGCATCGCCCTGCCGATGCTGGAAGCGGCGCTGGCCGAGCACCCCTTCGTCGCCGAGGCACGCCTGGGCGTGGTGCAGGAAAACCGCGCCTCGCTCGGTGCGCTGGTCGCGCTCTCCGCCGCGGGCCTGCACGCCCTGCGCAACGGTGGCCGCCGGGCGCTGACCGACACCCTGCGCCAGCACCTGGCCGGGCATTGCGAGGCGCTGGCCCTGCCGCGGCGCTGGCGGCTGCTGCCGCAGCTGCCGGCCAACCCCCAGGGCAAGCTGCCCCAGGCCGAAGTCGAGGCACTGCTCGCCGCGCCGCGGCCGAAGACGCCCGAGCGCCTGGCTCAGCACGAGCAGGACGGCCAGTGGCAGCTGACGCTGCGCGTGCCGCTCGATCTGGCCCACTTCTCCGGCCACTTCCCGCAGACCCCGGTGCTGCCCGGGGTGGTGCAGGTGGACTGGGCGCTGCAGCTGGCACGCACGCTGCTGCCGCTGCCGGCGCACTATCGCGGCATGGAAGTGCTGAAGTTCCAGCAACTGATCCGCCCCGGCGACCACATCGCGCTGACCCTGCGTTTCGATGCCGCGCGCGGCAAGCTCTATTTCGCCTTCAGCCAGGACGACAAACCCTGCTCGTCCGGCCGTATCCTCCTTGGAGATGCCGCATGAGCGAGACCTGCGACCTGGCCCCTGCCCAGCAGGCGCTGCCCCTGGCGCCGATCCCTGCCGCTACCGCCCGCGTGCCCGCCGCCCCCGAGCAGGACTGGTTCAAGCCCTGCGCGGTGATCCCGGTGTACAACCACGAGACCACCCTGCCCACGGTGCTCGCCGCGCTGCGCGCCGAGGACCTGCCCTGCGTGCTGGTGGACGACGCCTCGCGCCCGCAAGCGGCTGCGGTGATCGACGCACTGGCCGCACACCCGGACGTGCACCTGGTCCGTCACGCGCACAACCAGGGCAAGGGCGGCGCAGTGCAGAGCGGCCTGCGCGAGGCAGCGCGCCTCGGTTACTCGCATGCGCTGCAGGTGGATGCCGACGGCCAGCACGATCTGACCGACATCGGTCTGTTCCTCGACCGCGCCTGCCAGGCGCCGGAGGCGGTGGTCTGCGGCTATCCGCGCTACGACGCCAGCATCCCCAAGGGCCGCCTGTACGGACGCTACCTGACCCACATCTGGGTGTGGATCAACACCCTGTCCGGCGCCATCCGCGATTCGATGTGCGGCTTTCGCGTCTATCCGCTGCCGGCCACCGTCGCGCTGCTCGAGCGCGAGCGCCTCGGCCGGCGCATGGATTTCGACGTGGAAGTGCTGGTGCGCCTGCACTGGGCCGACCAGCCGATGGTCTGGCTACCGACCCGGGTGCACTACCCGGAGGACGGCGTTTCGCACTTCCGCCCGTGGCAGGACAACTGGCTGATCTCCAAGATGCACGCCCGGCTGTTCTTCGGCATGCTCGCCCGCGCGCCGCAGCTCATCGCCCGCCGGTTCGCCCGATGAGCACGCGCCAGAGCAGCCACTGGGCCGCGCAGCGCGAGCGCGGCAGCTACACGCTGATGCGCCTGACCGCCTGGGCGGTGCGAAGGCTCGGCCGCGGGCCGATGGCGCCGCTGCTGTACCTGATCGTCAGCTACTTCTACCTGTTCGGCCGCCGGGCGCGCCTGGCCGCCCGCGACTACCAGACCCGTCTGGCCACCTTCGCCGGCCGCGAGGCGCTGATGCCCACCGCCCGCTCGGTGCACCGCCAGTTCATGGCCTTCGCCGACGCCCTGCTGGACAAGCTGGACGTCTGGAACGGCCGGCTCGGCCCCGAGCAGATCGTCCTCGACGACCCGGCCGGACTGCACCGCCAGCTCGCAGGCAGCCGCGGCCAGCTGCTGGTCGGCGCCCATCTGGGCAACCTGGAGGTCTGCCGTGCGCTGGCCGAGACCCGTCAGGTGCGCATGAACGTGCTGGTGCACACGCGCCACGCCGAGCAGTTCAACCGCCTGCTGGGCGAGGCCGGGGCACAGAACCTGCGGCTGATCCAGGTCAGCGAGCTGGACCCGGCGATCATGCTGCAGCTGTCGCAGCGCCTGGAGCGCGGCGAGTGGCTGGCCATCGCCGGCGACCGCATCCCGCTGCACGGCGGGCGCACCAGCACCGTCGACTTTCTCGGCGCGCCCGCCGAATTTCCCCAGGGCCCCTGGCTGCTCGCCGGCCTGCTGGAGTGCCCGGTCAACCTGCTGTTCTGCCTCAAGCACGGCGCGCACTACCACCTGCACCTGGAGCCCTTCGCCGAGCGCATTGCCTGGCGCCGCGCCGAGCGCGAGGCGGTGATCGCCCGCCACGTGCAGGCCTACGCCGACCGCCTGGCCGCGCGCTGCCTGGAGGCGCCGCTGCAGTGGTTCAACTTCTACCCGTTCTGGAAACACCCATGAGCAACGCCTCACCGGTGGTCTTCGGCGACCGCCACCTGTCCATCGAAGACATCCTCGCCGTGGCCGAGCGCCGCGCCCCCGCGCGGCTGGAAAGCGACGCCGCCTTCCGCGAGCGCATCGCCAAGGGCGCACGCTTTCTCGACAGCCTGCTCGACCGCGAGGGCGTGATCTACGGGGTGACCACCGGCTACGGCGACTCCTGCGTGGTGGCCGTGCCGCTGCAGCAGGTCGAGGCGCTGCCCAGGCACCTGTTCACCTTCCACGGTTGTGGCCTGGGCAAGCTGCTCGAGCCGGCCGCCACCCGCGCGGTGCTGGCGGCGCGGCTGCGCTCGCTGACCCACGGCGTGTCCGGCGTGCGCGTCGAGCTGCTCGAGCGCCTGCAGGGCTTTCTCGACCACGACATCCTGCCGCTGATCCCCGAGGAAGGCTCGGTGGGCGCCAGCGGCGATCTCACCCCGCTGTCCTATGTCGCCGCCACCCTCGCCGGCGAGCGCGAGGTGCTCTACCAGGGCGAGCGCCGCCAGGCCGGCGAGGTGCAGCGCGCGCTGGGCTGGCAGCCCCTGACCCTGCGCCCCAAGGAAGCCCTGGCGCTGATGAACGGCACCGCGGTGATGACCGGCCTCGCCTGCCTGGCCTACGCCCGCGCCGACTACCTCTTGCAGCTCGCCACGCGCATCACCGCGCTCAACGTGATCGCGCTGGAGGGCAACCCGGAACACTTCGACGAGCGCCTGTTCGCCGTCAAGCCGCACCCGGGCCAGTCGCAGGTCGCCGCCTGGATCCGCCAGGACCTGGCGATCGACGCGCCCACCGCGCCGCTGCATCGCCTGCAGGACCGCTATTCGATCCGCTGCGCGCCCCACGTGCTGGGTGTGCTGGCCGACAGCCTGGGCCTGCTGCGCCAGTTCATCGAGACCGAACTCAACAGCGCCAACGACAACCCGATCATCGACGCCGAGCAAGAGCGCGTGCTGCACGGCGGGCACTTCTACGGCGGGCACATCGCCTTTGCCATGGACAGCCTGAAGAACCTGATCGGCAACGTCGCCGACCTGCTCGACCGCCAGCTCGCCCTGCTGGTGGACGCGCGCTACAACCACGGCCTGCCGAGCAACCTGTCCGGCGCGCCGGCGGCCACGGCGATGCTCAACCACGGCTTCAAGGCGGTGCAGATCGGCGCCAGTGCCTGGACTGCCGAGGCGCTGAAAAACAGCCTGCCGGCCAGCGTGTTTTCCCGTTCCACCGAATGCCACAACCAGGACAAGGTGAGCATGGGCACCATCGCCGCCCGCGATGCGCTGCGCAGCCTGGAGCTCGCCGAACAGGTCGCCGCCGCCACCCTGCTCGCCGCCCAACAGGGCGTCTGGCTGCGCGGCCAGCAGGCCGATGCCCGCCCGCTGCCGCAGCCGCTGGCACGCATGCACGAGCAACTGGCCGAGGACTTCGCCCCGCTGATCGAGGACCGCGCCCTGGAAGGCGAACTGCGCCTGTGCCTGGCGCGCATCCGCAGCCGCCACTGGGGGCTGTATGCGTAAGCCCGGCGCGCTCTCGGTGGAGGTCGACATCCAGGTGCCGTTCTTCGACGTGGACTCGATGGAAATCGTCTGGCACGGCCATTACGTGAAGTACTTCGAGGTCGCCCGCTGCGCCCTGCTCGACCGCCTCGACCACAACTACCGGCAGATGCGCGAGGCCGGCTACGCCTGGCCGGTGATCGACATCCAACTGCGCTACATCAGGGGCGCCACCTTCAACCAGACGATCCGCGTGCGTGCCGACCTGGTGGAGTGGGAGAACCGCCTGAAGATCAACTACCTGATCGTCGACGCGCAGAGCGGCGAGCGCATGACCCGCGGCAGCAGCGTGCAGGTGGCGGTGGAGATTGCCAGCGGCGAGATGCAGTTCGTCTCGCCGCCGGTGTTCATCGAAGCCGTGGAGAGGGCGCTGGCCGATGCGTCCGTCTGAGCGCCCCGCGCACGCGGCCCGGCGCGGGCTGCTTTTGAGCCTGCTGCTGATGGCGGCCTGGCCGGCCATGGCTTTCGACCTCGACGCGCTTGCCCGCCAGCTGGCCGAGCCCGCCGTCGTGCGTGGCCAGTTCGTCCAGGAAAAACACCTGCGCGGCCTGCCGCAGCCACTGGTCAGCCGTGGCCGCTTCGTGCTGGCGCGCGGCCAGGGCCTGCTCTGGCAAATCGGCGAGCCCCTCGCACTCGACTACCGGATCACCGCCCGGGGCATCGCCCAGCGCAGCGACGGCGCCTGGCAGGTCCAGCCGAACGGCGCCGGCGGCAACCGGCAACAGCAGCTGTTGCTGGCCCTGCTCGGCGGCGACATCGCCACCCTCAGCGCCGACTTCACCCCGCAGCTCGACGGCACGGCCGAGCACTGGCGCCTGCAGCTGACCCCGCGCGGCGGCCTGCTGGCGCAGGTGTTTGAGGCCATCCGCGTGGAAGGCGGCGCCCAGGTGAGCCGTGTCGAGGTCAGCGAACGGCAGGGCGACCTCACCCGGGTCAGCCTGCCCGACAGCGCCGCCGACACGACCCTGACCGAGCAGGAGCGGCGCGACCTTGGCGACTGAAAAGCGCGCCCTGCGCCTGCTCGCCGCCGGCTTCGCCGCCCTCGTGCTGCTCACCCTCTGGCAGTGGCGCGGCGCGGCGCCGCTATCCAGCGACCTGCTCGCGCTGCTGCCGGGGGCGGCGCAGGACACCTTGCGCCAGCGCGCCGAAGCCCGCGTGCAGGAGGCGCTCAACCGCGAGCTGCTGATCCTGATCGGCCACCCGGTACGCGAGCGGGCCTACGCTCTCGCCGAGCGCCAGGCCCACGCCCTGCTCGCCAGTGCGCGCTTCGAAACGCTGCACTGGCGCGTCGAGGGCGATCGCCAGGCACTGATCGATGAACTGCTGCGCGGGCGTCTGGCGCTGGCCGACCCCGCCCTGCGCGAGCTGCTGGCCAGCGATCCGCAACGCTACCTCGAACAGCGCGCCCAGGCGCTGTTCAGCCCGCTGCATGGCTCGCCGCTGCCGACCGAGCGCGACTGGCTGGGGCTGGCCGGGCAGGCCGCGGCCCGCCTGCAGCAGCTGGCCGGACCGCTGGCGCCCGACCCGCAAAGCGGCGCGCTGATGGTCGAGGCGGACGGTCGCCACTGGGTGCTGCTGCGCCTGCGAACCGCCGCCGACGCCTTCGCCCTCGACCAGGCAGCGGCCATCACCGGGCAGCTGCACGAGCTGCGCGAAGCGGTGCACGCCGGCGGTGGCGAGCTGCTGGCGGCGGGCGGCGTACTGCACGCCGCCGAGGCCCAGCAGCGCGCCGCGCGGGAGATTGCCTGGCTTGGCGGCGGCGCTGCCTGCGCCGTGCTGGCGCTGCTGTTGCTGGTGTTTCGCAGCCGGCGCGCCCTGCTCGCCCTGCTGCCGGTGCTGGCCGGGCTCGCCAGCGGCACCGCCGCCTGCGTCGCCCTGTTCGGCCAGATCCATCTGCTCACCCTGGTCCTGGGCGGCAGCCTGATCGGCGTGGCCATCGACTACCCGTTGCACCTGCTGTCCAAGCGCTGGAGCCACGCCCCCTGGCGCAGCGCCGAGCTGCTGCGCCTGACCCGCCCGGGGCTGACCCTGAGCCTGGTCAGCAGCCTGATCGGTTACCTGGCGCTGGCCTTCAGCCCGTTTCCGGCCCTGACCCAGATCGCGCTGTTCTCCGCCGCCGGGCTGCTCGCCGCCTATGCCAGCACCCTGGCGCTGGCGCCGCTGCTGGCCAGCGAGCGGCTGCAACCCTGGCCGCCGCTGCTCGCCCTGGCCAGCCGGCTGGAATGCCTGCGCGAAGGTCTGCTGGCGCGCAGCCACCCGGCGCTGCTGGTCGTGCTGCTGGTGGGGCTGGCCGCCAGCGGCCTCAGCCGCCTGAGCCTGGACAACGATCTGCGCCAGTGGGTGGCGCCGTCGCCGGCGCTGCTCGAAGAGGCACGCCGCCTCGCCGCCCTCACCGGCCATCAGCCGACCAGCCAGTTCTTTCTCGTCGAGGCGCCGGACGAATCGACGCTGCTGGCCCGCCAGCAGGCGCTGGCCGAGCGTCTCGACCGGCTGGTGCAGCGTGGCGCACTGGACGGCTACCTGGCGCTGAGCCAGCGCGTGGCCGGCGCCGAGCAGCAGCAGCGCCTGCGCGAGGCCCTCGAGCGCCTGCCGGCGCACTGGCAGGCGCTGCGGGCGCTGGGCGTTCCCCAGGCGCAGCTGCTGGCCGAGCGCCAGGCGCTGCTGCAGCTGCCACTGCAGAACATCGACGCCGCCCTGGCCGGCGCCTCGGCCACCGCGTGGCGCCCGCTGTGGCTGGGGCCGGACGGGCGCGGCGGGGTGGCCGGGCTGATCACCCTGCGCGGGCTGGCCGACGCCCGGGCGCTGGCCGGCCTCGCCGACGGGCTGACCGGGGTGCGGCTGATCGACCGGGTGGCCGAGCTGAACGCCAGCTTCGCGCAGACCCAGCGCCAGGCCGGTGCGCTCAAGCTGATCGCCTGCGTGCTGATCGCCGGCCTGCTCGGCCTGGTACTCGGCCTGCGCCAGAGTCTGCGCATCGTCGCCCTGCCGCTGCTGGCCTGCGCCCTGGCGCTGGCCGTGCTCGGCTGGCTGGGCCAGCCGCTGACCCTGCTCGGGCTGTTCGGCCTGCTGCTGGTCAGCGCGCTGGGGGTGGACTACGCGATCCTCATGCATGAAGGCGTCGGCGGCGCGGCGGTGAGCCTTCTGGGCATCCTGCTGTCAGGGCTCACCGCCTGGCTGTCCTTCGGCCTGCTGGCCTTCTCCGCCACCCCGGCGGTGGCCGACTTCGGCCTGACGGTGAGCCTGGGCCTGGCGTTCAGCTTCCTGCTGGCACCCTGGGCCGGCCGGGCCAGCGCACGCCAGCCACTGGCGGAGGCCGTGGCATGACCGCCCTGGCGTTCTGGCTGGCGATTGCGCCGCTGTTCTGGCTGGCGACCCGCCTCGGCCGGCGCCTCGGGCTGGTGCCGATCGTCAGCCAGCTGCTCGCCGCCTGCCTGCTGATCCCCGCGTTGCTGCTGGCCGACGCGCCGGGCCTCTCGGCCGAACTACTCGCCCCGGACTGGCTCGGCGTGCTGTACCCGCTCGCGTTCGGCCTGCTGCTGGTGCACATCCTGAGCGACATCGCCGAGCTGGAAGTCAGCACGCAAAGCCTGAAGATCGCCGTGCCGAGCTTTGCCGTGCCGTTCGCCTGCGGCCTGGCCTGCGCCGCCTGGCTGCTGCCGTGGCTGTCCTGGGCCAGCGCCATCGGCATCGGCCTGCTGTTCTCGATCACCGCGATCCCGGTGCTGTTTCTCTACCTCAGCCATATCGGCTACGACGCTCAGGCCACCCGCCGCCTGCTGCACGCGGCCGTGCTGGTGGACCTGGCCTGCTGGGGCATCTTCGGCCTGGTACAGGGCAGCGCCGCGCCGCTGACCCTGCTCGGCCCGCTGGCCGGCGCCGCGCTGCCCTGGCTGCTGCATCGCCTGGGCGTTCGCCAGCCGTTGGCCTACAGCCTGCCGTTCGTGGTGCTCTTGCCGCTGTTGCAGCTGGCCGGTTGCAATGCGCTGGTGTTCGGCATCGGCTACCTGCTGAACCTCGCCTGGCACCGCCAGCCGCTGCGCCTGCCCGGCACGCCCGAACGCTGGCAGCAGCTGCTCGGCCTGTTCGCAGTGCCGCTGATTCTCACCGTCGGCGTGCTCAAGGTCCGGCTCGACCAGAGCTGGGCTGCCGAGGCCCTGCTGCCGCTGCTGGCGCTGCTGGTCCTGCCGATCGCCAGCAAGCTGGCCGGCAACTGGCTCGGCCTGCGCTGGGCAGACCCGACCGCCCTGCCGGGCCAGCGCTGGCGCGAAAGCGTTCTGTTGAACATCCGCGGGCTGACCGAGATCGTGTTTCTCAACCTGCTGCTGGAGCATCAGCTGCTGGCCCCCTCGGCCTACCTCAGCCTGCTGCTGATGAGCCTTTTCTCGACGCTCTTGCCGATGTTGATCGGCATTCGCCCCACCCAGGGAACCATCGCCACAAGGAGCCCCCATGGCGCCGCTTGAACTGCAATCCCGTGAAGTCGTGATCATCGGCGCCGGCCCCTCCGGCGCCATCGCCGGCGCGCTGCTCAAGCGCCAGGGGCACGACGTGCTGGTCATCGAGCGCCAGGTCTTCCCGCGCTTTTGCATCGGCGAGAGCCTGCTGTCGCACTGCCTGGACTTCATCGAGGAAGCCGGGATGCTCGAGGCGGTGCAGGCGGCCGGTTTCCAGACCAAGCACGGCGCGGCCTTCGGCTGCGACGCGCGCTATACCGAATTCGATTTCCGCGACAAGTTCACCCCCGGCCATGGCAGCACCTACCAGGTGCAGCGCGCCAGCTTCGACAAGCTGCTGGCCGACGAGGCGCAAAAGCAGGGCGTGGAAATCCGCTATGAAGAGGAAGTGATCGCCGCCGATTTCAGCGGTGCGCGGCCGCAGCTCAGCGTGCGCCGGGCCGACGGCAGCGAATACCGGCTGGACGCCGCCTTCGTGCTCGACGCCAGCGGCTACGGCCGCGTGCTGCCGCGCCTGCTGGACCTCGAGGCGCCCTCGGCTTTCCCGGTGCGCCGCGCCGTGTTCACCCATATCGAGGACCGCATCGACGATCCGCGCTTCGACCGCGAGAAGATCCTGATCACCACCCATCCCGAGCTGAAGGACGTCTGGTACTGGACCATCCCCTTCAGCAACGGCCGCTGCTCGCTGGGCGTGGTCGCCGCCGCCGAGCGCTATGCAGGCCGCCCGGTGGATCTGGACGCCTGCCTCAAGCAGTTCGTCGCCGAGGCACCGAACCTGCGGCGCATCCTCGCGAACGCCGTGTGGGACACCCCGGCGCGGCTGATCGACGGCTACTCGGCCAACGTGAAAAGCCTGCACGGCAACGGCTTTGCCCTGCTCGGCAACGCCGCCGAGTTCCTCGACCCGGTGTTCTCCTCCGGCGTGACCATCGCCATGCGCTCGGCGAGCATGGCGGCCCACCTGCTGCACCGTCAGCTGGGCGGCGAGGCGGTGGACTGGGAGCACCAGTTCGCCCGGCCGCTCAAGCGCGGGGTGGATGCCTTCCGCGCTTATGTGGAAGGCTGGTACGACGGCAGCTTCCAGGACGTCATCTACTACGAACGCGCCCAGCCGCAGATCCGCCGGATGATCTGCTCGATCCTCGCCGGTTACGCCTGGGACGAGAACAATCCCTACGTCACCGAACCCAAGCGCCGCCTTGGCGTGCTGGCCGAGCTGTGCGCCAGCCCGGCAGGCGTCTGAGTCGGCGATGCCTGCCCTGTTGTCTGGTTCCATGCGCGGCCGGCTGGCGCTGGCGTGCCTGGCCCTTTTGGCCGGCTGCGCCGCGCCTGCGCCGCTGCCGAGCGACGCGCCGGCCCTCACCCTGCCGCGGCAACTGCATGTGCAGCGTGAACAGGCCGGCACGCAGCGGGACTTCTTCCTGGTGATCCAGGCCGACGGCGCGGCGCTGCATTTTTCCCTGCTCGACCCGCTGGGCGTGCCGCTGGCCAGGCAACACCTGCAGGCGGGCCAGTGGCACGCCGACGGCCTGCTGCCACCCAACGCCGAGGCGCGCGTGCTGTTTGCCGCTACGCTGTTCGCGCTCACCCCGGACGCCGAGCTGACCCGCCATTACCCGGCGGCCGGCCAGCGCGGCGCACAGCGCTGGCTGCCCGGCCACTGGCGCAGCAGCCTCGACCGGCGCCTGCTGCTGCTCGACATGGGCAAAGGGCTGACCTATCGTGTCGCGCCCCTCGCGGACGGAGCCGCCTTGCCATGACCGCCTACCTCAATGCCCTCGGTGTGATCTGCGCCCTCGGCCACGACCAGGCCGAGGTAGCCGGGCGCCTGTTGCAGGGCGATGCGAGCGGTCTGCGCCCCTATCCGCGGGCGATCGCCGGACGCACGCTGCTGGCCGGCTCGGTGGCCGGCGGGCTGCCGCCCTTGCCCGACGCCAATGCCGCGCTGGCCACGCGCAACAACCAGCTGCTGCTCGCCGCCGCGCGGCAGATCGAGGCGCCGATCCGCCAGGCCATCGCCGACTTCGGCGCCCAGCGCATCGGCGTGGTGCTCGGCACCAGCACCAGCGGCGTGGCCGAAGCCGCCGCCGGGATCGCCGCGCATGTGCGCCAGGGCCAGCTGCCGGCCAGCTACCACTACGGCCAACAGGAGCTGGCGGCACCGGCCGCCTTTCTCGCCGACTGGCTCGGCCTTGGCGGGCCCGCCTACGGCATCTCCACCGCCTGCACCTCCAGCGGCCGTGCGCTGCTCAGCGCGCGGCGCCTGCTCGCCAGCGGCGTCTGCGACGCCGTGCTGTGCGGCGGGGTGGACAGCCTGTGCGAGCTGACCCTGGAGGGCTTCAGCGCGCTCGAGGCCACCTGCGAGGGGCTGTGCAACCCGTTCTCGCTCAATCGCGGCGGCATCAACATCGGCGAGGGCGCCGCGTTGTTTCTGATGAGCCGACGCCCGAACGCGCAAGCGCCGAGCATCGCCCTGCTCGGCGGCGGTGCCAGCTCCGACGCCCACCACATCTCGGCGCCCGAACCCACGGGCCGCGGCGCCCTGCAGGCGATGCGCCAGGCGCTCGCCCAGGCCGGCCTGGCGCCGGAGCAGATCGACTACCTGAACCTGCATGGCACCGCCACGCCGCACAACGACGCCATGGAAAGCGCGGCGGTGGCGACGCTGTTCCCCGCCGGCGTGCCCTGCTCGTCGACCAAGCCGCTGACCGGCCACACCCTCGGCGCGGCCGGGGCGCTGGAGGCGGCCTTCTGCTGGCTGACCCTGTCGGCGCACAACCCGAGCGGCGCATTGCCGCCGCACCGCTGGGACGGCCAGTCCGACCCGGCGCTGCCGCGCCTGGATCTGGTCGGCCCCGGCCGCCACCTGCCGCCCCAGGGCCCGCGCCGGCTGATGAGCAACTCCTTCGCCTTCGGCGGCAACAACCTCTGCCTGATCCTCGGAGACGCGCCATGATCGACTGGCCGGTTGCCGAGCTGATTCCCCATGCCGGGGAGATGATCCTGCTCGACGCCATCACCCGTTTCGACGACGAAAGCCTCGAAGCCCGCTTCACCGTGCGCGAGGGCCTGCTGCTGAGCCAGGACGACGGCCAGCTGCCGGCCTGGGTCGGCCTGGAAATCATGGCCCAGGCGATCGCCGCCTATGCCGGCTGCCGCGCGCGGCTGGCCGGACTGCCGGTGGAACTGGGTTTTCTGCTCGGCACGCGCAGTTACCAGTGCAATGTCGAGCATTTCGCGCCGGGCACCGAACTGCAGATCGGCGTGCGCTGCTCGCTGCAGGACGATAACGGCATGGGGGTGTTCGAGTGCCATATCGCGGCGCCCGGCGTTGCCGTCGAAGCCCGCCTGAATGTGTTCCGCCCGCCCGAAGTGGCGCGCTATCTACAAGAGTCTGCCTTATGAGTGAAAGCATCCTGGTCACCGGCTCGAGCCGGGGCATCGGCCGCGCCATCGCCCTGCGTCTGGCCCGCGCCGGGCATGACATCGTCCTGCACTGCCGCAGCCGCCGCGACGAGGCCGAAGCGGTGCAGGCAGAAATTCTGGCGCTCGGCCGCCAGGCCCGCGTGCTGCAGTTCGACGTGGCCGACCGTGCCGCCTGCCGCGCCGCGCTGGAAGCCGACATCGACGCCCATGGCGCCTACTACGGGGTGGTCTGCAACGCCGGGCTGACCCGCGACGGCGCTTTCCCGGCGCTCTCGGAGGACGACTGGGACAGCGTGCTGCGCACCAACCTCGACGGCTTCTACAACGTGCTGCACCCGCTGACCATGCCGATGATCCGCCGCCGCGCGCCGGGGCGGATCGTCTGTATCACCTCGGTCTCCGGGCTGGTGGGCAATCGCGGCCAGGTCAACTACAGCGCCTCCAAGGCCGGGGTGATCGGCGCGGCCAAGGCGCTGGCGGTGGAGCTGGCCAAGCGCCGGATCACCGTCAACTGCGTCGCACCGGGGCTGATTGACACCGACATGCTCGACGAGCAGCTGCCACTGGAAGAAATGCTGAAGATGATTCCGGCCCAGCGCATGGGCACCCCGGAAGAGGTCGCCGCGGCGGTCGCCTTCCTGATGTCGGCCGAGGCCGGCTACATCACCCGCCAGGTGCTGGCCGTGAACGGCGGGCTGTGCTGATGGCCGGGTTCAAGCGCGTCGTCGTCACCGGCATGGGCGGCATCACCTCGTTGGGCAGCGACTGGGCCAGCATCGAGGCCAACTTCGCGGCCAACCGCAGCGGCATCCGCCGCATGCACGAGTGGGACCGCTACAGCGAACTGAATACCCGCCTGGCCGGCCCGGTGGATGACTTCGCCCCCCCCAAGCACTGGAATCGCAAGCAGCTGCGCAGCATGGGCCGCGTCTCGCAACTGGTGGTCAAGGCCGCCGAACAGGCGCTGGCCGACGCCGGGCTGCTCGACGATCCAGGCATCCGCGACGGGCGCATGGGCGTGGCCTGCGGCTCGTCCACCGGCAGCACCGAGGAGATCAAGGCGTTCGGCAACATGCTGCTCAACGCGGTGGCCGACGGGCTCAACGCCAACTCCTACATCCGCATGATGCCGCACACCACGGCCGCCAACGTGAGCATCTTCTTCGGCCTCACCGGCCGGGTGATTCCGACCTCCAGCGCCTGCACCAGCGGCAGCCAGGGCATCGGTTATGCCTACGAGGCAATCAAGTTCGGCCGCCTGCCGCTGATGCTCGCCGGCGGCGCCGAGGAGCTGTGCGCCACCGAGGCCATGGTGTTCGACGCACTGTATGCCACCAGCCTGAAGAACGACGCGCCGCACACCTCGCCACGTCCGTATGACAGCGGCCGCGACGGCCTGGTGATCGGCGAGGGCGCCGGCATGCTGGTGCTGGAAGAGCTGGAGCACGCGCTGGCGCGCGGCGCGACCATCCACGCCGAGCTGGTCGGTTTCGGCAGCAATGCCGACGGCATCCACGCCACCAAGCCCGAGCAGGCCACCATGCGCCGGGCCATGGAGCTGGCGCTGCAAGACGCCGGCCTGCTTGCCGAGGCGATCGGCTATGTGAACGGCCACGGCACCGCCACCGAACAGGGCGACATCGCCGAAACCCAGGCCACCCAGGCGCTGTTCGGCTCGCGCATGCCGATCAGCTCGCAGAAGAGCTTCCTCGGCCACACCCTCGGGGCCTGCGGTGCGCTGGAGTCGTGGTTTTCCATCGAAATGATGAACCGCGACCGCTACATCCACACGCTCAATCTCGAGGCGATCGACCCGCGCTGCGGCGAACTGGACTATCTGGTCGGCGCGCCGCGGGCGATGCAGCACGAGTATGTGATGAACAACAATTTCGCCTTCGGCGGGGTGAACACCTCGCTGATCTTCCGCCGTTGGCGCTGACCGGCTCCTCCCACACGCAAAGGAAATCGCAATGAACAAGACCGCATGGATTGGCGCAGCGCTGGCGCTGTGTGCCCTGCCCGGTGTCAGCCAGGCCCGTGACACCACCCATTACCTGCCCTTCCAGCAGGTGGTGGACGAAGCCGTGGCGGCCGGTCGCCTGGATGGCAGCGTGACGTTCCACCTGGCGCAGAATCCCGGCGGCCAGGTGCTGCGCAGCGGCGTCACCACCAGCAAGAAGACCAACGCGTTCAACAAGAGCGACGAGGCAGCCTGCAGCTGGGCGCTGCAGTCGGCGCTGATCGCGATGCAGAACGCGGCGAAGAACGCCGGCGCCAATGCCGTGGTGAACATCGCCAGCAACTACAAGCACGTCGAATACAAGGACGCCGCCAAGTACGAATGCCATGCCGGGGCGATCATGGCCGGCGTGGCGCTGAAGGCCGATCTGGCCAAGCTGCCGTAATCCACCGTGCGTCCTGGCATTGCAGCCGGGACGCCGGTCCCTGCGCAGGAACGTTCGCCTTGCCTGCCGAGTCTCACGGAAAACCGGCCCGCCCGAGTGCTCCAAAGGAGACGCCCGTGATCAAAGACCACAAGTTCGAGATCAACTACCTGTTTCGTAACCAGCCGATGGTCGAGGTGTTCGACGCCGAGCAGGAGACGATGAGCCAGGAACAGGCGACCTACCGGCTGCTGCAAAAGCATCGTGCCGAGTTCGCCCAGGGCGCGATCCCGGCCGAGGATGCACGTGCCGAGGATATCCTGCACTTCGCCCGCGACAATGCGCTGACCGATGTACGCGTTTCCAAGGTGCACGCCCATCCCAAGGGCGACACGCCCGCTCACTACAAGCAGCCCTGAAATGCAAAAGGCCGGGAAATCCCGGCCTTTTGCGTTACCTCTGAGCGGTCAGTGGTGGTACTGCGCCGACAGCTCGTGCACCGCCTCGATGAACACGCCAGCGTGCGCCGGATCGACCTCCGGGGTGATGCCGTGGCCGAGGTTGAACACGTGGCCGCTGCCGTGGCCGTAACGCTCGAGAATGCGCGCCACCTCGTTGCGGATCGCCGCCGGGTTGGCGTACAGCACGCTCGGGTCCATGTTGCCCTGCAGCGCCACCTTGTCACCGACGCGGGCACGGGCATTGCGAATGTCGGTGGTCCAGTCCAGACCGAGCGCGTGGGCGCCGGTGTCGGCCATCGCTTCCAGCCACTGCCCGCCGTTCTTGGTGAACAGGATGACCGGAATGCGCCGGCCGTCCTGCTCGCGGATCAGCCCATGGACGATGCGCTCCATGTAGAACAGCGAGAACTCGCGGTACGCCGCATCCGACAGGCTGCCGCCCCAGGTATCGAAAATCTGCACTGCCTGGGCGCCGGCCCGGATCTGGCCGTTCAGATAGCTGGTCACCGCCTGCGCCAGCTTGTCGAGCAGCTGATGCATGGCCTGGGGGTTGTCGTAGAGCATCGCCTTGGACTTGCGAAAATCCTTCGACGAACCGCCTTCGACCATGTAGGTGGCCAGCGTCCATGGGCTGCCGGAGAAGCCGATCAGCGGCACACGGCCGTTGAGCTCGCGGCGGATGGTGCGCACCGCATCCATCACATAGCCCAGGTCCTTTTCCGGATCCGGCACCGGTAGCGCCGCAATGTCCGCCGGGGTATTGATCACCTTCTTGAAACGCGGGCCTTCGCCGGTCTCGAAATACAGGCCGAGCCCCATGGCATCGGGAATGGTGAGGATGTCCGAGAACAGGATCGCCGCGTCCAGCGGGTAGCGCTCCAACGGCTGCAGGGTGACCTCGCAGGCCAGCTCGGGGTTCATGCACAGGCTCATGAAGTCGCCGGCCTTGGCGCGGCTGGCACGGTACTCCGGGAGATAGCGGCCGGCCTGGCGCATCATCCAGACCGGGGTCACATCGACGGGTTGCTTGAGCAGGGCGCGAAGGAAACGATCGTTCTTCAGAGCAGTCATGGGGCGATTCCAGCTAGAAAGTGCCGCGCATTGTCGCAAAGCACAAAATAAAAGGCACGGTGATCACCGTGCCTTTGCGTCCTCGTGTTGATGCAGGTCAGGCGGACTGCGCCGCGTCGCAGAGCCTCTGCCGCACGCGTCACAGTCGCCCGGCCGGTCACACGCCGAGGTAGTCGAGGATGCCGTTGGCCGCTTCACGGCCTTCGAAGATCGCCGTCACCACCAGATCCGATCCGCGGACCATGTCGCCGCCGGCGAAGATCTTCGGGTTGCTGGTCTGGTGCTTGAACTCGCCGATCTCCGGCGCCACCACACGACCCTGGCTGTCGGTCTTGATGCCGAGGCGCTCGAACCACGGTGCCGGGCTCGGCCGGAAACCGAAGGCAATGACGACCGCATCAGCCGGCAGGATCTGCTCGGAGCCGGGAATCGGCTCGGGGCTGCGGCGACCGCGGGCATCGGGCTCGCCGAGACGGGTCTCGACCACTTTGACGCCTTCCACCTTGCCTTCGCCGACGATGGCGATGGGCTGGCGGTTGAACAGGAACTTCACGCCCTCGTCCTTGGCGTTCTTCACCTCGCGGCGCGAACCCGGCATGTTGGCCGCGTCACGACGGTAGGCGCAGGTCACGCTCTTGGCGCCCTGGCGAATCGAGGTACGGTTGCAGTCCATCGCGGTGTCGCCACCGCCCAGCACGACCACCCGCTTGCCCTTCATGTCCACGTAGTCCTCGGGCGACTTCTCGTAGCCCAGGCAGCGGTTGACGTTGGCGATCAGGAAATCCAGCGCGTCGTAGACGCCCGGCAGGTCCTCGCCCGGGAAGCCGCCCTTCATGTAGGTGTAGGTGCCCATGCCGAGGAACACGGCATCGAACTCTTCCAGCAGCTGGTCGATTTCGATGTCCTTGCCCACTTCGGTGTTCAGGCGGAACTCGACGCCCATGCCGGTGAAGACTTCGCGGCGACGGGTCATGACGTTCTTTTCCAGCTTGAACTCGGGGATGCCGAAGGTCAGCAGGCCACCGATTTCCGGGTTCTTGTCGAATACCACCGGAGTCACGCCATTGCGTGCCAGGATGTCGGCACAGCCCAGGCCCGCGGGGCCTGCGCCGACGATGGCGACGCGCTTGCCGGTCGGCTTGACCTTGGACATGTCCGGACGCCAGCCCATGGCGAAGGCGGTGTCGGTGATGTACTTCTCCACCGAACCGATGGTCACCGCGCCGAAACCGTCATTCAGGGTGCAGGCCCCTTCGCACAGGCGGTCCTGCGGGCAGACGCGACCACAAACTTCCGGCAGGGTGTTGGTCTGGTGCGACAGCTCGGCCGCGGCCAGGATGTTGCCTTCCGAGACCAGCTTCAGCCAGTTCGGAATGTAGTTGTGCACCGGGCACTTCCACTCGCAATAGGGGTTACCGCAGCCCAGGCAGCGATGGGCCTGCTCGGCCGCCTGCTGGGGCTTGAAGGGTTCGTAGATCTCGACGAATTCCTTCTTGCGCTGGCGCAGCAGCTTCTTCTTCGGATCCTTGCGCCCGACCTCGATGAACTGGAAGTCGTTGTTCAGACGTTCAGTCATTTCAAAACCTCGTAACAGCAGCCGCCGACGCCAAGCCCGCGGCTGCAAACTCATCAGGTGGCCGCAAGCCCTCGGGGGCTTGCGGCTTGCGGCTGCTTATTGCGGGTTGGCCCGGGTATCGGACAGCAGCGACGCCAGGTTCGCGGCCTTCGGCTTGACCAGCCAGAAGCGGCGCAGGTAGTCGTCCAGGTTGTCGAGCAACTCGACGCCCCAGGCGCTGCCGGTTTCGGCGACGTACTCTTCCAGCACACCCTTGAGATGGTGACGATGGGCCTCCATCGCCTCACCGGTGATGCGCTGGATGTTCACCAGCTCGTTGTTCAGGCGGTCAACGAAGGTGTTGTCCATGTCCAGCACATAGGCAAAGCCGCCGGTCATGCCGGAACCGAAGTTGTAGCCGGTCTTGCCCAGCACGCAGACGAAGCCGCCGGTCATGTATTCGCAGCAGTGATCGCCGGTACCTTCCACCACCGCGTGCGCACCGGAGTTGCGCACGGCAAAACGCTCGCCGGCGGTGCCGGCGGCGAACAGACGTCCGCCGGTTGCGCCGTACAGGCAGGTGTTGCCGATGATCGCCGACTCGTTGGTCTTCAGCGGGCTGCCCTTGGGCGGGGTGATCACCAGCTTGCCGCCGGTCATGCCCTTGCCGACGTAGTCGTTGGCGTCGCCTTCGAGGTAGAGGTTCAGACCGCCGGCGTTCCACACACCGAAGCTCTGGCCCGCGGTGCCCTTGAAACGGAAGGTGATCGGCGCCTCGGCCATGCCCTGGTTGCCGTGCTGACGGGCGATCTCACCCGACACGCGGGCGCCGATCGAGCGGTCGCAGTTGCAGATGTCGAGGGCGAACTCGCCGCCCTGCTTGCCGGCAATCGCGTCCTTGGCCAGCTCGACCATCTTCTCGGCCAAGAGCCCCTGGTCGAACGGCGGGTTCTTCTCCACCAGGCAGTACTGCGGCTTGTCCGCCGGAATCTGGTCACTGCCCAGCAGCGGGCTCAGGTCCAGGTTGGCCTGCTTGGCGGTTTCGCCCGGCAGCATTTCGAGCAGATCGGTACGACCGATTAGCTCCTGCAGGCTGCGCACGCCCAGCCGCGCAAGCCACTCACGGGTTTCCTCGGCGACGAAGGTGAAGAAGTTCATCACCATCTCGACGGTACCGATGAAATGCTCCTTGCGCAGGCGATCGTTCTGGGTGGCCACGCCGGTGGCGCAGTTGTTCAGATGACAGATGCGCAGGTACTTGCAGCCCAGGGCGATCATCGGCGCGGTACCGAAGCCGAAGCTCTCGGCGCCGAGGATCGCTGCCTTGATCACGTCCAGCCCGGTCTTCAGGCCGCCGTCGGTCTGCACTCGCACCTTGCCGCGCAGATCGTTGCCACGCAGGGTCTGGTGCGCCTCGGAAAGGCCGAGCTCCCACGGGCTACCGGCATAACGGATCGAGGTCAGCGGCGAAGCGCCGGTGCCACCGTCGTAACCGGAAATGGTGATCAGGTCGGCATAGGCCTTGGCCACGCCGGCGGCAATGGTGCCGACGCCAGGCTCGGCCACCAGCTTCACCGAAACCAGCGCCGCCGGATTGACCTGCTTGAGGTCGAAGATCAGCTGGGCGAGGTCTTCGATCGAGTAGATGTCGTGGTGCGGCGGCGGCGAAATAAGGGTCACGCCCGGCACCGAGTAGCGCAGGCGCGCGATCAGCGGATTGACCTTGCCACCGGGCAACTGGCCACCCTCGCCCGGCTTGGCGCCCTGGGCCACCTTGATCTGCAGCACTTCGGCGTTGACCAGGTACTCAGGGGTCACACCGAAACGACCGGTTGCCACCTGCTTGATCTTCGAGCTCTTGATGGTGCCGTAACGGGCCGGGTCTTCACCGCCCTCACCGGAGTTGGAGCGCGCGCCCAGGCGGTTCATGGCCTCGGCGATCGCTTCGTGCGCCTCCGGCGACAACGCGCCCAGGGAGATACCTGCGGAGTCGAAGCGCTTGAGGATCGCTTCCAGCGGCTCGACTTCTTCCAGTGCCAGCGGCTTGTCCGCCTCTTTCACTTTAAGCAGGTCGCGCAGCATGGATACCGGGCGCTGATCGACCAGCGCACTGTATTCCTTGAACTTCTGGTACTCGCCGGTCTGCACGGCCGCCTGCAGCGTGCCGACCACGTCCGGATTGTAGGCGTGGTATTCACCGCCGTAGACGAACTTCAGCAAGCCGCCCTGCTGAATCGCCTTGCGCTGATTCCAGGCTTCGGCAGCCAGGGCCTTCTGTTCGGCCTCGATGTCGACAAAGCGCGCGCCCTTGATGCGGCTGGCCACACCACGGAAGCTGAGCTCGACCACCTCGTCGGCCAGACCGACCGCTTCGAACAGCTGTGCGCCGCGGTAGGACGCCACCGTGGAGATCCCCATCTTGGAAAGGATCTTCATCAGGCCCTTGGAAATGCCCTTGCGGTAATGCGTGAATACTTCGTGCAGATCGCCGAGGATCTCGCCGGAACGGATCAGATCGTTCAGCACCTGGTAGGCCAGGTACGGATACACCGCAGTGGCGCCAAAACCGATCAGCACGGCGAAATGGTGCGGGTCGCGGGCCGTGGCGGTCTCCACCAGGATATTCGCGTCACAGCGCAGGCCCTTGTCGGTCAGGCGGTGGTGCACCGCGCCAACGGCCAGCGAGGCGTGCACCGGCAGCTTGCCCGGCTCGATCTGCCGATCGGACAGTACCAGCAGAACCTTGCCCGAACGCACGGCCTCCTCGGCTTGATCGGCAATGTTCTCCACTGCCGCCTGCAGGCCGATGCTCTGATCGTAATTGAGGTCGATGACCTGGCGCGCGAAACCGGGGCGATCCAGGGTCATCAGCGTCTGCCACTTGGTCGGCGAGATCACCGGAGTGGTCAGGATCGCCCGATTGGCATGCTCGCCGGTTTCTTCGAAGACGTTGCGCTCGGCCCCGAGGCAGGTTTCCAGCGACATCACGATGGACTCGCGCAGCGGGTCGATCGGCGGGTTGGTCACCTGGGCGAACTGCTGACGGAAGTAGTCGTATGGCGAGCGAATGCGCTTGGACAGCACCGCCATCGGCGTGTCGTCACCCATCGAACCAACCGCTTCCTGGCCCTGCTCGCCCAGCGGACGAAGCACCTGGTCACGCTCTTCGAAGGTGACCTGGAACATCTTCATGTACTGCTTGAGCTGATCGGTGTCGTAGCAAGGCAGACCTTGCTCGTTATCGGTCAGGGTCGACTGGATGCGCAGGGCATTGTCGCGCAGCCACTTTTTATAGGGCTGACTGCTCTTGAGGCGATTGTCGATATCGCTGGTCTGCAACATTTCGCCGGTAAGGGTGTCGACCGCGAGGATCTGGCCCGGGCCGACACGGCCCTTGGCGATCACATCTTCGGCCTGGTAGTCCCATACGCCGACCTCGGAGGCCAGGGTGATATAGCCGTTCTTGGTCGTGACCCAGCGGGCCGGACGCAGACCGTTGCGATCGAGCAGGCAGACGGCATAGCGGCCGTCGGTCAACACCACGCCAGCCGGACCGTCCCACGGCTCCATGTGCATGGAGTTGTATTCGTAGAAGGCGCGCAGATCCGGATCCATGGTCTCGACGTTCTGCCAGGCCGGCGGAATGATCATGCGCAGGCCGCGGAACAGATCCATGCCACCGGTGACCAGCAGTTCGAGCATGTTGTCCATGCTGGAAGAGTCCGACCCGGTGCGGTTCACCACCTCACCCAGTTCGGCAAGTTCCGGCAGCAGCGGGCTGGCGAACTTGGTACGGCGCGCCTTGGCCCAGTTGCGGTTACCAGTGATGGTGTTGATTTCGCCGTTGTGCGCGAGGAAACGGAACGGCTGAGCCAGCGGCCACTTGGGCAGCGTGTTGGTGGAGAAGCGCTGGTGGAACACGCAGATGGCGGTGGCCATGCGCTCGTCGCCCAGGTCCGGATAGAACTGCGCGAGATCGGCGGGCATCATCAGGCCCTTATAGACGATGTCCTTGTCCGACAGGCTGCAGACATAGAACTCGCTATCGTGTTGCAGCGCCTGCTCGGCCTTGCGACGCGTGAAAAACAACTTTACGCCGAACTCGCTGTCAGACAACCCATCGCCAGTTACGAAGATCTGGGCAATCTGCGGCATGCGCTCAAGGGCAAGCGGACCAAGCACGCTGGGATCAACCGGCACATCACGCCAGCCGAGGAGCTTGAGCCCCTGCGCGGCCACCTCGCTCTCCAGCACGTCTCGCGCAGCTTGCGCCTTGGCTGGGTCCTGGCTGAGGAAAATCATGCCGACGGCGTACTGGGCCGGAAGTTCGGCATTGAACTGCTCGCGAGCGATCGCGCGCAGGAAGGAATCAGGCTTTTGCAGCAGCAAGCCACAACCGTCGCCAGTCTTGCCGTCAGCGTTGATGCCGCCGCGGTGAGTCATGCAGGTCAGCGACTGGATGGCGGTTTTCAGCAGGTGATGGCTAGCCTCGCCCTGCATGTGGGCAATTAGACCAAAGCCGCAGTTATCCTTGAATTCTTCAGGACGATATAAACCTGCTCTCATAGGCTCTCCACCGGCTATTTTCGTTGCGAATCAACCCCTTGCCGACGAATAGAGCGAAGCCCAGAGTTAGCGCGGGCAAAAGGCTGAGCAGTTTACATAGTCAAGTAGAGATAAAACAACAATTGGTCGAACATTTTCTGTCCGACCAATCGTGCATCAGCGAGCCGCGCGGATCTCTCGCTGGACATCCTCGAAGCGACGCGCCCAAGGCTTGGAAGCCTTGAGTGCCACCGGCAGGCGCTCTACAGCCCGCACAGCCTCGTTGCGCGAAGCGAATCTGCCGAAGGTCACCACATGCAGCGGCTTGCCCTCATGCAGCTTGGTGAAGTAGCGATAGCCTTCGCCATGCTTGCGCACCAAATCTTTCGCCACTTGCTCCGAACGCGTGCCCAGCACCTGCAAAAGGAAGCTACCTGCCGGCTGCGCCAGATACCAATCGGACGGCTGCGCCGGAGACGAAACCGTAGCACGGGCAGGCTGAGGCGCCGGCGTAGCCGCCGACGCAGTCGGGGCGGGGACGGGGGCGGGGGCGGGGGCCGGGCGAACGACCGCAGGCGCCGTATTTGGCGCTCGTACAGGCGGCTCCGAAGCAGCCACCGCAGCAGCACCGACCGGCTGCACCACCTCGACCGGGCGCACCGGGCCGGCCTCAGAAGGCGCCGACACACGAACCTCGGGCAGCGCCTCGAGCTCATCGAGATCTGCCTCCCCCCCAGCACCCGAAGCCAGCGGCTCACGCATCACGGGCTGCGACTCGCCCACCAACGGCAACGGCAGTGGCTGGGTCTTGCCGGCAAATTCGATCGGGGCACGCACTTCCTCCCGCCCAGACGCGTCGTCGGCAGGCAAAGCAGCGCTGTCGAGCGCGGGCGCTTTGCTACCGCCAGCGTTCTGACCGGCAAAGAAGGAGACGGCCACCCACACGGCAACGCCGACTGCGGCAGCAGCCACCAGATAACGCAACGGCAACGCGAACGACCTCGGGGCCGGCGGCACCCGCAGAGTCAGCGCCTCCGCCTCTTCGCCCGCCAGCGCCATCAATCGCGCACGCGCCAATTGGTTGATGCGCCCAGGCCAGCCTTCCGACTCGCGATGAATCTGCTCCAGCGCCACCTCATCGAACAAATCGATTCCACCCCCGGCGGACTCAAGGCGCTGCGAAAGATAGGCAACGGTTTCGTCGAAGCCGTAAGGCTGAAGATGGATGACGTGCACTGCTTCATCGGCGATGCGCAACTGCGCAAGGCGCTCGGCAGCGACCGGCGCGCCAAACAGAAACACATGAACGCGCCCCTGGGCGTCGCCCGTCGACAGCGCAAGCAGCACACGCAGCGCCTCGACTGACAGGTGCTCAGCGTCATCTACCAGCAGATATATCTCCTGGCTGCTCAGGCTAGCCTCAGCAACACGAGCCATCACCGCCGCCTCACTCGCTTGCGCGAGCCCCAACTGGGTGGCGATGCGTTCGAGCAAATCCTCAGGCGCAGCACAGCTTCGCGCCGAGAGCGAAACGCACTGCGTGGCCTGCTTGCTACTGCTAGCCATCAGCGCCTGACGAAGCAGCGATTTACCACTACCGGCCGGCCCGACCACCAGCAGCATCAATTGGCTGTAACGCGCCAAATGATGTAGCTGCGCAAGTACCGACTTGCGCTGCGCCGGATAGAACCGGAAGGTCGAAGCCTGGTCAGAGAACGGATCATGGAGCAACCCGAGGTGCTCCAGCCAAGAACTACCAGCGAAGAGATCGCCTGATAAATCACTCATGCGCAAACCTGATGCTTCAACGCAGCAAAATCGGTGGCAAATGTGCCTGCCAGTGCCTCGGGAGCGAAATCACCGGTAACCACCGCATCACCTAACCGGCGCAACAGGACGAGACGAAGCTTGCCATCCAACACCTTCTTATCCACGGCCATGTGACGACTGAAATCTTCGGGCGTCATTTCGGCCGGCGGCGCGACCGGCAATCCGGCGCGATGCAGTAGACGGATCCCGCGATCACGATCGCGCTCGGCCAACCAACCAAGACGCCTCGACATCTCCAGGGCCATGACCGTTCCAGCCGCCACCGCCTCGCCATGCAACCAGCTGCCATAACCCATGTGAGTTTCTATCGCGTGACCGAAGGTATGCCCCAAGTTGAGAATGGCACGAATGCCACCCTCTCGCTCGTCGGCCGCTACGACCTCGGCCTTGATGACACAGGAGCGCTCGATTGCCTCGAGCAACGCGGCGGCATCCAGCGCCAACAGCCGATCGATGTACTGCTCAAGCCAACCCAGGAACTCCTGATCATGGATCAACCCGTACTTGATGACCTCCGCCAACCCGGCCGAGAGCTCACGTGACGGCAACGTCCGAAGGGTATCGATATCGATGACAACAGCCCGAGGCTGGTAAAACGCCCCGATCATGTTCTTGCCCAGCGGATGATTGATCCCGGTCTTGCCGCCGACCGACGAGTCAACCTGGGACAGCAGCGTGGTCGGGACCTGAATGAAATCGACACCGCGCTGATAGCAGGCGGCGGCAAAGCCGGTCATGTCACCAATCACACCGCCACCCAGCGCAATCAGGGTCGTTTTGCGATCATGCCGCGCACCCAGCAGCGCATCGAACACAAGTTGAAGCGTCTGCCAATCCTTGTGAACCTCACCATCGGGCAAAATGATCGGGGTGATGGAAAATCCGGACAGCGCCTGACAAAGGCGCTCGAGATAAAGCGGCGCCACCACATCGTTGGTCACGACCGCAACCTGACGCCCCTTGATGTGAGCAGCAAAAAGCGCCGCCTGATCCAGAGCGCCGTTGCCGATGTAAATGGGATAGCTGCGCTCACCCAATTCGACGCGAATCGACCGCATGACCCCTCCAGCGTAAAACGCTTAGGATAACGCAGATCCGTCGCTGCGTTCAGCGACCTCCAGATCAGCGAGGCGAGCAAGAATCTCGCTTACTACCATTCGCGGCGGGCGCTCATCGGTTTCCACAATGACGTCTGCGACCGAACGATAAAGCGGATCTCGCTTTTCGAGAAGCGCCGACAGCACCGCTCGCGGATCATCAGCCTGTAGCAGCGGACGATTGCGATCCTTGGCCGTACGCTCCAATTGCTGCTCGATGGAGGTGCATAGATAGATGACATGTCCGCCGCGCCGGAGCGCTTCGCGATTATCCGGGCGCATGACTGCACCGCCACCCGTAGCGATGACCAGCCCTTCCATTTGGCATAGATCGGCAATGACGGCGTGCTCCCGCTCGCGAAAGCCCTGCTCGCCTTCCACATCAAAGATCCAGGGAATATTCGCCCCGGTACGGACTTCGATTTCCTTGTCGGAATCTTTGAAGGCGAGACGCAGCTCTTTAGCAAGCAAGCGCCCGATGGTGCTTTTTCCAGCACCCATCGGGCCGATGAGGATGATATTGCGCAAGGACTCTACTGATTCACGGCAATGGCACGGGTATCTAGGATACGCGGAGTCAGGAAAATCAGCAGCTCCTCCTTGCCCTCGCGAACGACGTCGCGACGGAACAGTCGCCCAACGAAGGGTACGTCACCAAGGAAGGGGACCTTGTCGACGGACTTCTGCTGGATGTTGGAGAACACCCCTCCGATGACCACCGTTTCGCCATCGTTAACCAGAACCTTGGCGTTCACCTCGTTGGTATCGATCGGAGGCACGCCATTCACGGAGCGAGAGTAATCCGGCGCATCCTTGTTGACTTTCACTTCCATGATAATGCGATTATCCGGAGTGATCTGCGGCGTAACCTCCAGCGACAGCGCTGCCTCCTTGAAGCTGGTCGAGGTCGCACCACTGGAACTCGCCTCTTGGTACGGCACCTCGGTACCCCGCAAGATCTTGGCGGTTTCCTTGTCCGCAGTCAGAACCTTTGGCTGGGAAATCACTTCACCGTTGCCGGTTTTTTCCATAGCCGACAACTGAAGATCGAGAATCAGGTGATTTGAGAGAAAGCCAATGCCCAACCCGGAGGTGCTGCCGAGCGCACCCAGGTCCACAAAGGGAACAGGCGCAACGCCATCTTGAAGCGAAAACGACCCTATATCCTGCGTTCCCGGCAGATAGGCACGCGTGTCATCGAATGATGTGGCGCCATCCTTGCCGTACAGTGCCCACTGATCATTGGTGTAACTTCCACCCCAGCGTACGCCGAGCGCCTTGTCATAACCCACGGTGGCCTCAACAATGCGCGCCTCGATCATCACCTGGCGCACCGGAATGTCCAGCTGCGCGACGATACGGCGCAGCTCTTCCAAACACTCGTCGGTCTGATAAGCGATGATGTTGTTGGTACGATCATCGACTGCGATTGACCCGCGGTCATCTACATTGCCTTCCCGATTGGCTACCGACTGAAAAAGCTTGGCAATATCAGCCGCTTTTGCGTAGTTCACCTGCACCACTTCACGGCGAAGCGGCGCAAGCTCGGCAATCTGGCGCTGCGATTCCAGCTCATGCCGCTCACGCGCAGCGATTTCCTCGGCGGGTGCAACGAGCAGCACATTACCAACCTGGCGCTTATCGAGGCCCTTGGTCTTGAGTACCAGATCCAGCGCCTGATCCCACGGCACATTCTGCAAGCGCAGCGTGATATTGCCCTGCACCGTGTCGCTCGCGACAAGGTTGAGATTGGTAAAGTCCGCGATCAACTGCAGCACGGAGCGCACGTCAATGTCCTGGAAGTTCAGCGACAACTTTTCGCCGTTGTAAGCGAACTTGTCCCTAGCCTGGCTTGCCGCTTGCTCTTTTACCGCTTTTACGCTGACGGTTAGCTTGTCGTCGGTCTGGAACGCCAGATACTCGAAGCCGCCAGATGGCTCGATGGCAACAGTGGCGCCATTGCCCTCCTTGGACGCATTGATGAACTTGACCGGCGTTGCGAAATCCTGCACATCGAGCCGAACACGCAGCGGCTCAGGCAGCTCTGCGCGAGGGAAACGCACCAGAATCTTGCCGCCTTGCTCCTCGATGGAAGGCACGACCGAAGCGTCAGAAAGCGAAATCAAGACATTCCCGGCACCTTCCCCGGTGCGCTGGAAGTCGATATTGCTGATGCCCGCCCGAACCGGAGCCACCGGAGACGCCTGAACCGGCGCCACCGCTGTCGCGGCGACAGGCGTAGCGACAGGCGCCGAAGCGACAACCTGCCCCTCACCGAGCATGACGAACAGGTTGTTGCCATCAACGCGAGTACTGTACGGCACCAGCTGATTCAGATTCACGATCAGGCGCGTGCGACCGGCCGCCTCGACGACAGCCAGGCTACGGGCATTGCCCACACTCAACTCGCGCTTTTTGCTACCCAGCTTATTGGTCACACCGGGCAGATCAATGGCGATTCGGGCGGGCTGGTCGATGGTATAACCGCGGGGCTGGGCGATCGGCTCGTCGAACGTGAACTTGAGTTCCACACGATCACCGGGCAGGGATGCCACATCCATCGAATTGAGGTTTGCCGCCAACAACAAGGGCGAGGCAAACGTCGCCAGAACCGCGAGACTCAGGCGCGAAAAAGTGGGCTTCATAAAATGCTTCCGTTTTGCTGACCGGGTTATTTTTTCCATGTTCGATGCTCCGCGCCTCACGAACGCTCTTTAAGAGGTAAGGTTCGCGGACGTTCCAGCCAGCCCCCTACACCATCAGGAACGATCTCAACCACCTGCAACTCGGCTCCGTCAATGGCAATGATCCGGCCGTGATTGCGCCCCAGGTAATCGCCTATGCCAACGCGATGAACTCCCCCACCGCCCCTGACCAGGCCGTACATCCCATCGGCACGACTGAGCGTACCGACCATGATGAACTCATCAATGCTGAAGCTTTCGAGATACTGCTTCGGCCGCCCCTCATCCGGCCGCACATCGCGATTGCCGCGCTCGCGATCGTCCAGTGCAATTCGCACAGGCGGCTGAAAGGGCGAACGCAATGCCGAAGCGGCGTAAGTAAAGGCCTCATAGGGCGGAAAAACCGGAAGTGGCTCGATTTTCCCCTTGGGTCGGGCCTTCTGCTCGGCCATGAATGCATCGAGATCGGAGAAGTCATTGCCGCCAAGGCAACCACTCAAAAGAGTTGCACACGTCGCGACAATCAGAAGCCGGGAGCCTTTCACTTTTGCACCCCCTTGTCGTTATAGCGGTAGGTCTTGGCAATGATATTCAGGCGCAGCCTGGCGTTAGCACCGGCAGCGACGGGTTTGATATCGAAATCATGAAGCGTGACGATACGCGGCAGGCTGGCGACGCCACTGATGAAAGTGGCGAGTTCGTGGTAGTTCCCGACCGCCGAGATCTGGATGGGCAACTCGATATAGAACTGCTGAGTGACTTCGGGCTGCAGCTTGATCTGCTCGAACTCGAGCCCGCTACCGAGTCCGGTCTTGGAAATATCTTCCAGAAGACCAGGCACCTCAGTATCGCTTGGCAACTGGCGCAGCATCTCGCCGAAGCTAGCCTCCATCTCTGCCATCTGCTCTTTGTAGGCCTCAAGGTTGGCCGCCTCAAACGCCTTGTTGGAGAACTGCTGCTTGAGCGTGACCTCTTGAGACTGCTGCTGCTCCAGACGCGCCTGAAGATCCTTCAAGTGGAAGTGATAGCCGGCAAACAGAACCAGCACTAGCAGCAAAAGACAGGCAATGACCTTTACAGGCGCAGGCCAGGAGCCGACGTTGTTGAAGTCGAGGTCATTGAGATCCAGCTTGCGCAGGCTCTCCATGGATTGGGCGAGACTCATTGCCGTGCCTCCTTGGCTTCATCGGTACCGGGCTGAGTCTGTTGGACGGTCAACTGGAAATTGTTCCCCAGATCACTATTGGCCAAGCTAGCTGCCTTCACCTCATTAAGGTTGGGCGAGGCAAGCCACTCGGAACCATCCAGGCTGCGCATGAGCGCCGAAACCCGCGCGTTGGATTCCGCCGCACCATTGATAGCGATGGTCTTACCCGCCATCTTCAGCTCGTTGTAATAAACCCCATCGGGCAGGGTACGCACGAACTGGTCAAACACCCGCGCGATGATCGGCCGATTACCCTGCAGATCCTGGATGATCTTCATCCGCTCGATCAACTCCGCACGCCGCTGCTTCAGCTCTTTGATTTCCTTGATACGCGCATCGAGTACAGCGATTTCTTTCTTGATGTACTCATTGCGAGCATTCTGATAGCCGATGGCGTTGTTCAGGTATTGATCGCCGATGAACACGCCGCCGGCAGCAACCACCAGAACGGCACCCAGAGTAGCGACGAAGCGCTTCTTGCGCTCTTCACGCTGCTGCTCCCGCCAGGGGAGTAGGTTGATCCTCGCCATCAGTCGAAACTCCTCATAGCCAAGCCGCAGGCAATCATCAGCGCCGGCGCGTCACTGGCAAGCACGCCGGGATTGACCTTGTTGCTTAGCGCCATGTCGGCGAAGGGGTTGGCTATCAGCGTGCGTGTACCGATCTTTTGCTGGATCAGCTTATCCAGACCCGGAATCGAAGCGGTGCCACCGGCCAGCAGAATGCAGTCCACGTCATTGAACTGCCCAGAGGCAAAGAAGAACTGCAGGGAGCGGGACACTTGCTGCACCACTGCCTCCTTGAACGGTTGCAGCACTTCACTCTGGTAGTCGTCGGGCAGCCCCCCCTTTTTCTTGGCCAGTCCCGCCTCTTCCCACGACAATCCGTAGCGACGCTGAATTTCCTCGGTCAGCTGCAAACCACCGAACAGCTGCTCCCGACTGTAAATCGTACGGCCCTTATGGAGGACGCTGAGCGTGGTCATGGTGGCACCGATATCAACGACCGCGACGGTCTGCTCATGACCGCCATTGCCGATCTGCGAATCGAGCAGGCTACAAGCGCGCTCCAGGGCGTAGGCTTCGACGTCAACCACCTTCGCCGACAGGTCTGCCAGCGCCAGAGCGGCCTCGCGCACTTCGACGTTCTCCCTGCGGCAGGCCGCCAGCAGCACCTCGACGCGCCCGGGATTGCGTGCCGACGGACCGAGCACCTCGAAATCGAGTGCGACTTCCTCCAGCGGGTAGGGAATGTACTGATCTGCCTCGATCTTGAGCTGGTTTTCCAGCTCGTCGTCGCTGACCCCTCCCTCCATCTCGATCACCTTGGTGATCACCGCCGAGCCCGCCACGGCCACCGCCGCCGACTTCACATTGGTGCGAGCCTTGGCAATGACCTTGGCGATCGCCTGGCCCACGCCCTCAAGCTCGACAATGTTCTTTTCCACTACGGCGTTCTGCGGCAGAGGCTCTACCGCATAGGCTTCCACCCTATAACGCCCGCCGGAGCGGCTTAGTTCCAGAAGCTTGACGGACGACGAACTGATGTCGATCCCAAGCAGCGATTGCGCTTTTTTGCTGAAGAGCCCTAGCACGGCCGATTTCCTATCTATATCCGCGATTTACGGATTAATGCTGTTTCGGGGCATTAAATACCAGACTTGACAGAAGCGTAAATGCCCCAGCGAAAGAAAAAACGCCTATAATGTGATCGACTTTCCCTTTCAACGGCGGCAGTCGCCGCACGTCCTGCGCAGCTCGAATTCCCTATCCATGGCAGTCGTGAAGTTCGTCCTCTGGACCTTTTTAGCCCTTGTTTCTGCAATCGCCATCGGCCTGAGCGGGACGTTCCTCTACCTCAACCCGAGCCAGCCATCGGTGGACGCGCTCAAGAGCATCCAGCTGCAGATACCGCTTCGAGTGTACAGCAGTGATGGCAAGCTGATCTCCGAGTTTGGCGAGATGCGCCGCTCGCCGATTCGCTTCGATCAAATTCCGAAAGACTTCATCAACGCCCTTCTCGCAGCCGAAGACGACGGTTTTCTGGCGCACCGAGGCGTTGACATCGCCAGCCTGATGCGTGCAGCCGGTGAACTGGTGCAATCCGGCCAAATTCGCAGTGGCGGCAGCACCATTACGATGCAAGTAGCAAAAAACTATTTCTTAAGCAGCGAGCGCAGTTTCTCGCGAAAGATCAACGAGATCTTGCTTGCATTAAAAATAGAACGAGAACTTTCTAAAGATGAAATCTTAGAACTCTATGTGAACAAGATCTACTTGGGAAACCGCGCCTACGGAATCGAAGCGGCAGCTCAAGTCTACTATGGCAAGCCCATCGGCGAGCTCACTCTCGGACAACTGGCGATGATCGCCGGGCTGCCAAAGGCACCGTCCGCCTTCAACCCCCTGGTCAACCCCGAGCGCAGCAAGGCACGCCGCGACTGGATTCTCGGCCGCATGCACAGGCTCGGCATGATCGAGGAGCCGCGCTATCTTGCCGCGCTCGCCGAGCCCGTGGACGCCAGTTACCACGTTTCGCCACCTGAAGTGGACGCCCCCTATATTGCTGAGATGGCACGCGCGGAAATGGTGGGCCGCTATGGCAGCCTCGCCTATACCGAGGGGTTTCGTGTCTACACGACAGTTTCCAGCGAGCATCAGGATCTGGCCAACCGCGCAGTCATCAGAGGTCTGATCGAATACGACCAGCGCCACGGCTACCGCGGCCCCGAGGCACGCCTTGGCGGCCGCTCCAGCGCGGAGCAAGTGCAGGCCTTGAGAAATGCACGCAACCTCGGCGGCCTGCAACCGGCCCTGGTGACCGCAGTGAACCGCGACCATATCGCCGTGCAGCTGCGCGACGGGAGCGAGGGGCGGGTGGAATGGGAAACCATGAAGTGGGCGCGCCCGTTCATCAATGCCAACAGCCTGGGGCCACGACCAAACGGCCCGGCCGAGGTCGTGCAGGTCGGCGACATCATCCGCGTGCGGCAGAGCGCAGACGCACTGGCGTTCAGCCAGGTTCCGGAAGCGCAGGCCGCACTGGTATCGCTCGACCCGCGAGATGGCTCGATCAAGGCACTGGTGGGCGGCTTCTCCTTTGGGCAAAGCAAGTACAACCGCGCCGTGCAAGCCGAGCGTCAGCCCGGCTCTAGCTTCAAGCCGTTCATTTACAGCGCCGCACTCGACGCAGGCTTCACCGCGGCCAGCCTGGTGAACGATGCCCCGATCGTCTACGTCGAGGCCGGCATGGACCGGATCTGGCGCCCGAAGAACGACAACAATACGTTCCTTGGCCCGATCCGCCTACGCGAAGCACTCTACAAGTCCCGCAACCTCGTCTCGATCCGACTGCTGCAAACGATTGGGATCGATTATGCCATCGACTATGTGAGCCGCTTCGGATTCGACCGTCAGGATCTACCGCGCAACCTCTCCATGGCGCTGGGCACGGCCGCACTGACGCCGCTCGAAGTGGCGGCGGGCTGGAGCGTATTCGCCAATGGCGGTTACCGCATCGAACCGCATCTGATCCAGCGCATCGAGAACCGTGACGGCACACTGCTCTTCCAGGCCACGCCCCGACAAGTACCCTCCGCAGCAGCCAACTTCGCGACAGCCTCGCCCGACTCGACGGAAACCGCACCGGTAGCGGAGCGGGTGATCGACGAACGAACCGCCTATATCGTGACCAGCATGCTTCAGGATGTGATCCGCCGAGGCACCGGGCGGCGCGCCATGGAACTGGGCCGCAACGATCTGGCCGGCAAGACCGGCACGACCAACGACTCGTTCGACAGCTGGTTCTCCGGCTACAACGCCGATCTGGTCACCACCGTCTGGACCGGCTTCGACCAACCGCGGACCTTGGGACGCCGCGAGTACGGTTCCACCGTGGCACTGCCCATCTGGATGCAGTACATGGCGGGCGCACTCAAGGGCCTGCCGGAACACCCCCCTGCAGAACCAGATGGCATCGTGACGCTGCGTATCGACCCGGCATCCGGGCGGGCAGCGAACGCCTACACGGCCGACGCCTATTTCGAGGTATTCAAGACCGAGGACACACCGCCAGCCGCCGCGGACTTCAATGACCCGGCAACGCCATTACCGGCCTCGGAAAACGCCCCCATGGACCTGTTCTGATCGCTAATCGCAGCGAACGACAACCCCGCTGCGTGAACGGTAGCGGCAACCCAGCAAACGCCCCGGCAGATCCCGGGGCGTTTTTCATGCAGACGTGCAAGCGATCTTCGACAAGAGATCAGTCAGCCGTCGCGCCCAAGCATATTGGTGGCTCGCTTGCGTTGTATGCCGGCGCCACCCGGCTCAGCGGCGGGAGAACCGGGGCGCTCGGCGCGCCTTCGGTCAGCTGGATGCCGCCCTTAAACGGCAATGCCCGTATCGTTCGATACGGGCATTGTCTTGAAGCCCACCAGCAGACTGTCAGATTTTCACAGAGCCTGCGTGGCGGAGGGAGCTCATCGGCCGAGACTCAGCCGTTGAACACGTCGGCTACCGACTTCAGCGGGTAATGCGCCGGATACGGCAGCGTGGCCACGCCCGTTTCGATCGCCGCCTTGGCCACGGCATCGGCCACCACGGTAATCAGGCGCGGGTCCATCGGCTTGGGAATGATGTAGTCACGACCGAACTCCAGGCTGTCCACACCGTAGGCGACCTTCACTTCGTCGGGCACCGGAAGCTTGGCGAGCTCGCGCAACGCGTGCGCGGCGGCAATCTTCATTTCCTCGTTGATGCGCTTGGCACGCACGTCCAGCGCGCCACGGAAGATGAAGGGGAAACCAAGCACGTTGTTGACCTGGTTCGGGTAGTCCGAACGCCCGGTGGCCATGATCACGTCATCGCGGGTTTGAGCGGCGAGCTCGGGCTTGATTTCCGGGTCCGGGTTCGAGCAGGCGAACACGATCGGATTCGGCGCCATGCGCTTGAGGTCTTCCGGGCTCAGCAAGTTCGCCCCGGACAGCCCGACGAACACGTCGGCACCCTCGAGCGCGTCGCCCAGGGTACGCTTCTCGGTATCGTGCGCGAACACGGCCTTGTACTGATTCAGATCGTCACGCCCGGAGTGGATCACGCCCTTGCGGTCGATCATGAAAATGTTTTCGATATTGGCACCCATGCCCACCAGCAGCTTCATGCAGGAAATGGCTGCTGCACCGGCACCCAGGCAGACGATCTTCGCCTCAGGCAGCGTCTTGCCGGCGATTTCCAGCGCATTGAGCATGCCGGCGGCAGTCACGATCGCCGTGCCGTGCTGGTCATCGTGGAACACCGGGATATCGCACTGCTCGATCAGCGTGCGCTCGATTTCAAAGCACTCCGGCGCCTTGATATCCTCGAGGTTGATGCCGCCGAAGGTGATGGAGATGCGCTTTACCGTATCGATGAATGCCTGGGGGCTCTCGGCGTCCACCTCGATATCGAATACATCGATACCGGCAAAACGCTTGAACAGCACACCCTTGCCTTCCATTACCGGCTTGGAGGCCAGCGGACCGAGATCACCGAGCCCCAGAATGGCGGTGCCATCGGAAATGACTGCGACCAGGTTGCCCTTGCCGGTGTAACGATATGCCAGCTCGGCATCCCGAGCGATTTCACGGACCGGCTCGGCCACCCCGGGACTGTACGCCAGCGACAGGTCACGCGCGGTCGCGGTGGGCTTGGTGAGCTCGACACTCAGCTTCCCGGGGCGAGGCTCGGCGTGGTAGGCAAGAGCAGCAGTCTTCAGGTCTGTCATAGTCGCATTCCGCTTGATCTATTTCGGCAAACAGGTCGGCGAGAATACGCAAGAAGCCACGCCCCCACAAGGCCGGCACCGGTCAGGTGGGGATGGTCCGATGCCCTATTGCAGGGCAAGCATGCTGGGGTGACTCAGGGGCATCAGCCAGCGGGCGCCCGGCCGCTTCTGGCGGCGCTCGATGACCCAGCCGCGCACTTCCACCGTCCGCCCGACCATGGCTTGCAAGGCCTGGACCTCGAAGCGCTCCATGGCCTTGGCCGGCACATGCAGCACCAGGTCCTCATCCGTCTCGAGCCACAAACCGCCGCGATTGCGCTCGACCCGCGCGACGCTGACCTCGACCAGGGCAAAGCCCGGCTGACGCAGATCCGCCGCAGGCACCGCCGTCAAACGCTGCCACAGCCCCGATCGTCCAGCCCGCGCACGCGCCTCGTGCTCAGCCAGACACCCGGCGAGCGCCACGTTGGGCGCGATTGCCACATGCAGGGCGAGCCCCGCACCGATCAAGACCGCCTCGAAGCTCTGACCGTCGCCGCCGAAGGCATGCGCCAGCACGCGACCATACCGATCACTGGGATCCTGCCCCACACTGAGCGAGATCCGCTGACCGTTAGCGGCGACCAGATCCTGCAGACGCTGCCTGGCCGCACGGGCAAAAGGCTCGGCCGGACGCCCGTCACGCGCCAGTTCCGGCGCATTGATGCCAATCAACCGCACCCGTCGACCGTCGCTCAGCGCCAGGGTGTCGCCGTCGATGACATTGGCCACCTGCACCTGCGTCAGCGGGCCAGGCGGCGCGCAGGAGGAAGCGGCGTGAACCTGACAGGCGGCCACAAAAAAGGCGCCCACCAGGAGCGCCTTTTTCAGTCGATCGCGAAAACCAGCGAGGCCCGCCATCGAGAGGCTTCGGCTTACTTGCTGCCGAACACACCGAAACGCTGCTTGAAGCGATCGATGCGGCCGCCGGTGTCCAGCACCTTCTGCTTGCCGGTGTAGAACGGATGGCACTCGGAGCAAACGTCCAGGCTCAGGTTCTTGCCCAGCGTGGAGCGGGTCTTGATCACGTTGCCACAGCTGCAGGTGGCTTCGATCTCAACGTAATTCGGATGGATGTCGGCTTTCATGGATGAATCCTCGGATCTGACGTGCCGCCACCCGACCCCATGTCGAGTACCGCACGGAAAGAGCGGCGGATCATACCAGAGGCCCCCGGCGACGCAAGAACCACTGACCACCAGACGCACTCCGGCTGACGTCAAGCTTTTCAGCGGCAACCTGCCGTGGGCGGCGACTTTCCCCTATCATCGCGCCTTCTGCCCGGAGGCCCGTTTGTCCGCTCCCATTCTGCGCCTGGCGCTGCCGTCGCCCCTGCGCCGCCTGTTCGATTACCGAGCGCCCGAGGGCGTGTCTGGGGCCGCCCTGCAGCCGGGCGTGCGCCTGCGCGTTCCATTCGGCAAGCGCTCGGTGATCGGCATACTGATCGAACGCGTGCAGCACAGCGAAGTCCCAGAAGAAAAACTGCGCAGCGCCGAAGCACTGCTGGATGCGACCGCACCACTGCCCGCGCCCCTGTTCCAGCTGTGCCTGTGGACCGCGCAGTACTACCAGCACAGCCTGGGCGACACGCTCAACTGGGCGCTGCCCACGCTGTTGCGCCAGGGCGAAGTCGCCGAGGTAAGGCAGCAGCGCTACTGGCTCGCCACACCACACGCCCGGCTCGACGATCCGCGCCTGGAACGTGCCCCCAGACAACGCGAGGCCCTGCGGGCGATCACCCAGCATCCGCATGGCGTCTCCCAGGAGCTGCTCGCCAAACTGCAGCTCAACCGCGCCAGCCTCGAAGGCCTGCTCGACAAAGGGCTGCTGCGCTGGGAATGGCGCAGCAGCGTGCCGCCGCGACACCAGGGCTCCTGGCTGGTCGAGCCGGAACTGAACCTCAACAGCCAGCAGCGCGTGGCCGTCGAGGCCGTGCGCGCCGCGTTTGGCGCGTTCCAGGCGTTTCTACTGGCCGGCGTCACCGGCAGCGGCAAGACCGAGGTCTACCTGCAGCTCATCCACGGTGCACTCGAGGCCGGCAAGCAGGTGCTGGTGCTGATCCCCGAGATCAACCTCAGCCCGCAGACGCTGAGCCGCTTCGAGCGGCGCTTCAACGCGCGAATCGTGCTACTGCACTCCAACCTCACCGACCGCGAGCGCCTCGATGCCTGGCTCGCCGCGCGCGACGGCGATGCCGACATCGTGATCGGCACCCGCTCGGCGATCTTCACCCCGCTCAAGCGACCGGGCCTGATCATCGTCGACGAAGAACACGACGGCTCCTATAAACAGCAGGAAGGGTTGCGCTACCACGCCCGCGACCTGGCGGTGGTGCGCGGACGCATGGAAAACGTGCCGGTGCTGCTCGGCTCGGCCACCCCGTCACTGGAGAGCCTGCACAACGCGCACACCGGGCGCTATGCCCTGCTGCGCCTCGACCAGCGCGCTGGCGGGGCGCACGCACCGCGCTTTCTGCGCCTGGACGTCAAGAGCCGACCACTGGAAGCGGGCATCTCCGCGCCGCTGCAGCAGGCCATCGGCCAGACCCTGGCGGCCGGCCAGCAAGTGCTGGTCTTTCTCAATCGTCGCGGCTTTGCCCCCACCCTGCTCTGCCACGACTGCGGCTGGATCAGCCAATGCCCGCGCTGCGATGCACGCACCACCCTGCACCAGCGCCACAACGAACTGCGCTGCCATCATTGCGGGCATGTCGAGCGACCGCCGATCCGCTGCCCCCAATGCCAGCATGTCGACCTGCGCCCGGTCGGCGCCGGCACCGAGCGCGCCGAAGAGCGCCTCGCCCTGCTGTTTCCCGACTACCCGGTGCTGCGCGTCGATCGCGACAGCACCGCGCGCAAGGGCTCGCTCGACCGCCTGCTCGACACCATCCACAAGGGTGAACCCTGCCTGCTGGTCGGCACACAGATGCTCGCCAAGGGCCACCACTTTCCGCGGGTCACGCTGGTGGCGATCCTCGATGCCGATGGCGGGCTGTTCTCGGCCGATTTTCGTGCCAGCGAGCGCATGGCCCAGCTCATCGTGCAGGTGGCCGGACGCGCCGGACGCGCCGCAGAGCCTGGCCGGGTGATCATCCAGACCCACCTGGCCGATCACCCGCTGCTGGTGCAACTGACCGAGCAGGGCTACTTCGCCTTCGCCGAGCAGGCCCTTGCCGAGCGCCGCGCCGCAGCACTGCCGCCGTTCGCCCATCTGGCCCTGCTGCGCGCCGAGGCGCACCGACCAGGGCAGGCCGAAGCCTTTCTCGACCTCGCCTGCGGCCACGCCGAACAACTGTGCCAGCAGCTTGACCTGGCGGGCGTAGAACTGCTCGGCCCGATTCCCTCACCGATGGAACGCCGCGCAGGCCGCTTTCGCGCACAGCTTTTGATCCAGAGTCAGGCCCGCGCGCCGCTGCACCGGCTGCTCGGCCCGTGGCTGGAGGCGATCGAGACGCTGCCCGGCGCGCGCAGCGTGCGCTGGTCACTGGATGTCGACCCGATGGACCTGTACTGAGCCCGCGCGGCGCCGATGCTTGAAGCACGAGCCGCAGGGCGGGGATAATGCGCGGTTTTCGACATCCTCCTGCACGGCGCTGCCGTCTCCGCCCAAGAGCAGACCATGAAAGACACCATTCGCCAGTTCATCCAGCACGCTCTCACCCGCCTGACCGAGCAGGGCGTGCTGCCAGAAGGGCTGACGCCGGCCATTCAGGTGGAAAACACCAAGGACAAGACCCACGGCGACTTCGCCAGCAACATCGCCATGATGCTGGCCAAGCCCGCCGGCCTGAAGCCGCGCGAGCTGGCAGAAAAGCTGATCGCGGCGTTGCCGGCAGACGACAGCATCGCCAAGGTGGAAATCGCCGGCCCCGGGTTTCTCAACTTCTTCCAGAACAGCGCCGCGCTCGCCCGCCGCCTGGAAAACGCGTTGGCCGACCCGCGCCTGGCCATCACCCGGTCCGGCCAGGCCGCCCGCGTGGTGGTTGACCTGTCCTCGCCCAACCTCGCCAAGGAAATGCATGTCGGCCACCTGCGCTCGACCATCATCGGCGACGCCGTGGCGCGGGTGCTGAGCTTTCTTGGCGATACGGTGATCCGCCAGAACCATGTCGGTGACTGGGGCACCCAGTTCGGCATGCTATTGGCCTACCTGGAAGAAAACCCCGCCGCCGCCGAAAGCGAGCTGGCCGACCTCGAGCAGTTCTATCGCGCGGCGAAAAAACGCTTCGACGATGACGCCGCCTTCGCCGAACGCGCCCGCGCCCTGGTGGTGAAGCTGCAGGCCGGCGATGCACAGTGCCTGCACCTGTGGCGCCGTTTCAACGATGTGTCTCTGTCGCACTGCCAGGAAGTCTACGATCGCCTCGGCGTCGCCCTCGGCGCGGCGGACGTGCGCGGTGAAAGCGCCTACAACGACGACCTGCCGACCATCGTCGCCACGCTGCGCGACCAAGGCCTGCTGGTGGAAAGCGATGGCGCGCAGTGCGTGTTCCTCGATGAATTCAAGAATGCCGAAGGCAACCCGCTGCCGGTGATCGTACAGAAGGCCGGCGGCGGCTACCTCTACGCCACCACCGACCTGGCCGCCATGCGCTACCGCAGCCAGGAGCTGGCCGCCGACCGCGTGCTGTACTTCGTCGACCAGCGCCAGGCCCTGCACTTTCAGATGGTCTTCGCCGTCGCCCGCGCGGCCGGACTGGTAAGACCGGAGATCGCCCTCGAGCACATGGGCTTTGGCACCATGAACGGCCCGGACGGTCGCCCGTTCAAGACCCGCGATGGCGGCACGGTCAAGCTGATCGACCTGCTCGACGAAGCCGAGCAACGCGCCTTTGCCCTGGTGCAAAGCAAGAACCCCGAGCTCAGCGAAGGTGAACTGCGCCGGATCGCGCGCGCCGTCGGCATCGGCGCGGTCAAGTACGCCGACCTGTCCAAGCACCGCACCAGCGACTACTGCTTCAACTTCGAGCAGATGCTGAGCTTTGAAGGCAACACCGCGCCGTACCTGCTCTACGCTTACACCCGCGTGGCGAGCATCTTCCGCAAGGAAGGCACCGACATGGCCGCCGCGCGCGGCACGATCGTGCTCGAGGCGGACCAGGAGCAAGCGCTGGGGGCCAAGCTCGCCCAGTTCGGCGAGGTGCTCGGCAGCGTCGCCGACAAGGGCCTGCCGCACCTGCTCTGCGCTTACCTGTATGATCTGGCCGGCCTGTTCTCCAGCTTCTACGAAAACTGCCCGGTGCTCACCGCCGAAGACCCGGCCGTACGCGCCAGCCGCCTGGCGCTGGCCGCGCTGACCGGCCGCACCCTGCGCCAGGGCCTGGAACTGCTCGGGCTGGAACCGCTGGAACGGATGTAACGGACGACCATGGCCACCAAGAAAGCTCCCAAACGCGGCGCCAGCCGCTACCAAGCGCCGCCGCAGCGCAAGCCCCTGCCTGGCTGGGTGTGGCTTGCCTGCGGGCTGGTCATCGGAGCCTTCGGCTTCTTCCTGTTCAGCCTCGAGCCCGGCGACGACTCGGTCAAACGCCCGGTGGAAAAGACCGCGCGCCCCGAACCGGCACGACCGAAGAACGACGGCCAGGCCTCGCCCAAACCCAAGTATGACTTCTATACGCTGCTGCCCGAATCGGAAGTGATCCTGCCGCCCGGCATGGAGCCGCCGCCGCCCGCCCCACCGCCGGCCAAGCCGGTCTCGGCCGAGGAAGCCGCGCGGATCGACGCCGCCCGCGCCGAGGCCGCGCTGCGCGGCGAGGTGCCGCCACCGGCACCGCCCGTCGCGCCCAGCACGCCGCCGGCGCCCGCCACCACGACACCGGCCCCGGCACAAACGCCCCCCGCCCCCGCGCCGACCACCGTGGCCAAGGCGCCGACCACGCAGTTCTTCCTGCAGGCAGGCTCCTTCCGCCGGGCCGACGAGGCGGACAAGGTGCGTGCGCAGATCATCCTGCTGGGCTTTGACGTGCGCGTGGAAACCGGCGATGTGCGCGGCGAGACCTGGCACCGGGTGCTGGTCGGCCCCTACGCCGACCAGGGCCGCATGACCCAGGTCCAGCGTCAGCTGGCCGCCGCCGGGTTCACCAATCTGCTGCCGCAGCGCCGCCAGAACCCGTAACGCCACCAAGGTTGCAGTAGCCGCGCCTGCAACCTTGGTCGCACGCCGCATGAGCGGCGGTTGAAAAGCCCACGCCCGCGCCCCATATCCGCCCAATCGGCCCCAGGGCCACCTAGCGCGGAGAGTTTCCCCTTGACCACCATCGTTTCAGTCCGCCTCAACGGCAAAGTCGTCATGGGCGGCGACGGCCAGGTATCGCTCGGCAACACCGTGATGAAAGGCAATGCCAAGAAGGTCCGCCGGCTGTACCACGGCCAGGTGCTGGCCGGCTTCGCTGGCGCCACCGCCGACGCCTTCACCCTGTTCGAGCGCTTCGAGGGCCAGCTGGAGAAGCACCAGGGCCATCTGGTGCGCGCCGCCGTCGAGCTGGCCAAGGACTGGCGCACCGACCGCACCCTGAGCCGCCTGGAAGCCATGCTGGCAGTCGCCAACAAGGACGCCTCGCTGATCATCACCGGCAACGGCGATGTGGTCGAACCCGAGCATGGCCTGATCGCCATGGGCTCGGGCGGCGGTTTCGCCCAGGCCGCCGCGCTGGCTCTGCTGCAGCACAAGTCAGACATGACCGCTCGTGAAGTGACCGAAACGGCACTGAACATTGCCGGCAGCATCTGCGTCTTCACCAATCAGAACCTGACCATCGAAGAGCTGGATTCGGCCCTCTGAATCGCTCCGGAGTACACAGCATGTCCATGACGCCCCGCGAGATCGTCCACGAACTCAACCGCCACATCATTGGCCAGGACGATGCCAAGCGCGCCGTTGCCATCGCCCTGCGCAACCGCTGGCGGCGCATGCAGCTGCCGGCCGAGCTGCGCCAGGAAGTCACGCCCAAGAACATCCTGATGATCGGCCCGACCGGGGTCGGCAAGACCGAGATCGCCCGCCGGCTGGCCAAGCTGGCCAACGCCCCGTTCATCAAGGTGGAAGCGACCAAGTTCACCGAAGTGGGCTACGTGGGCCGCGATGTCGAGTCGATCATCCGCGACCTGGCCGATGCCGCGCTGAAGATGCTGCGCGAGCAGGAAATCCAGAAGATGCGCTACCGCGCCGAGGACGCCGCCGAGGAGCGCATCCTCGACGCCCTGCTGCCGCCGGCGCGCACCACGGTGGGCTTTTCCGAGGAGCCGATCCGCAACGAGGACTCCAACACCCGCCAGCTGTTCAGAAAGCGCCTGCGCGAGGGCCAGCTGGACGACAAGGAAATCGACATCGAGGTGGCCGAGCTGCCGGCCGGCGTGGAGATCATGGCCCCGCCCGGTATGGAGGAGATGACCAACCAGCTGCAGAGCCTGTTTTCCGGCCTTTCCAAGGGCAAGAAGAAGACCCGCAAGCTCAAGGTCAAGGACGCGCTGAAGATGATCCGCGACGAGGAAGCCGCGCGCCTGGTCAACGAGGAAGACCTCAAGGCCCGCGCCCTGGAAGCGGTCGAGCAGCACGGCATCGTGTTCATCGACGAGATCGACAAGGTCGCCAAGCGCGGCAACACCACCGGCGCCGACGTGTCCCGCGAGGGCGTGCAGCGTGACCTGCTGCCCTTGATCGAAGGCAGCACGGTGAACACCAAGCTCGGCATGGTGAAGACCGACCACATCCTGTTCATCGCCTCCGGCGCCTTCCACCTGGCCAAGCCCAGCGATCTGGTGCCCGAGCTGCAGGGCCGCCTGCCGATTCGCGTCGAGCTCAAGGCGCTGACGCCCAACGACTTCGAGCGCATCCTCTGCGAGCCGCACGCCTCGCTCACCGAGCAGTACCGCGAACTGCTCAAGACCGAGGGCCTGGACATCGAGTTTCTCGAGAGCGGCATCAAGCGCCTGGCCGAGATCGCCTATCAGGTGAACGAGAAGACCGAGAACATCGGCGCCCGCCGCCTGCACACCCTGCTCGAACGCCTGCTCGAAGAAGTCTCCTTCTCCGCCGGCGACCTGGCCGGCCAGCAGGGCGGCACGCCGATCTCGATCGACGCCGACTACGTCAACAGCCACCTGGGCGAACTGGCGCAGGACGAGGATCTGTCGCGCTACATCCTGTAACCCGTGGTGGCCCGCCTGACCGTAGGGTAGGAAAGCCGCGCAGCGGCTTCCTACCGCCACCACGCACTTGGCCTGAGTGGACAATCGCTGCGCGCGTTGTCCACCCTACGGCCCCTACCCGCAGGAACCCACGATGTCCCTCCCCACCGCGATCAAATTGCACAAGGCCTCGAAGACCCTCGAGCTGCAGTACGGCAACGAGTCCTACACGCTCGGCGCCGAATTCCTGCGCGTGCATTCGCCCTCGGCCGAGGTGCAGGGGCATGGTCGACCGATCCTGCAGTACGGCAAGCAGAACGTCGCGCTGGAGAAGGTCGAGCCGGCCGGCCAGTACGCCCTGAAGCTGACCTTCAGCGACGGCCACGACAGCGGGCTGTACACCTGGAGCTACCTGGAGCATCTGGCACGAAACCAGGACAGCCTCTGGCAGCAGTACCTGGCCGAGCTTCAGGCCGCCGGCAAGTCGCGCGACCCGGACGTGTCGGTGGTCAAGCTGATGCTCTAATCGACCAGCGCCTTGTCCAGCGCACGCTCGATCTGCTGCTGGATCGAGCCGGCCATCATCCCCATCAGCAGGCCGAGCTTCACCATCACCGCCACCCGGTTGTCAGCCACTTCGATGTGTCCGCTGGCGCCCGCATGGCGCACCGCCAGCACATCGCCCTGCCACTGACAGACCACGCCCAGCTCCCGGGTCAGCCGCTCGCCCAGCGCCTCGGCCTTTTCGCGGGCGCGCTCGCGCCCCAAGGCATGCGAACGCTCGACGGTAATGCAGGTCATCAACAGCTCCAGAACCAGGGAAAAGGGCGCAGAGCTTAACACCCGCGACGCAATGCCCCGTCTGCAGCCGGCGCGCGCCTTTTGCGTTTACAATGCCGGCCAACTTTTCGGTGGACGACAGCCATGACCGATCATCGCAGCGCGCGTGACGCAGAACCGACCACTCACTTCGGCTACCAGAGCGTGCCGGAGAGCCAGAAGGCCCAGAAGGTGGCCGAGGTGTTCCACTCGGTGGCGGCCAAGTACGACCTGATGAACGACCTGATGTCGGGCGGCATCCACCGGCTGTGGAAGCGTTTCACCATCGAGCTATCCGGCGCCCGCGTGGGCAACCGCGTGCTCGACATCGCCGGCGGCACCGGCGATCTGACCCGCCAGTTCTCGCGCATCGTCGGCCCCACCGGCGAGGTAGTGCTGGCCGACATCAACGCCTCGATGCTCAAGGTCGGCCGCGACAAGCTGATGGACCAGGGCATCTCCGGCAACGTCAAGTTCGTCCAGGCCGACGCCGAGAAGCTGCCGTTCCCCGACAACCACTTCGACGTGGTCACCATCGCCTTCGGCCTGCGCAACGTCACCCACAAGGAGGACGCCATCGCCTCCATGCTGCGCGTGCTCAAGCCGGGTGGCCGGCTGCTGGTGCTGGAGTTCTCCAAGCCCACCAACGCCCTGCTGTCCAAGGCCTATGACCAGTACTCGTTCAGCCTGCTGCCGCTGATGGGCAAGCTGATCACCAACGACGCCGACAGCTACCGCTACCTGGCCGAGTCGATCCGCATGCACCCGGACCAGGAAACCCTCAAGGGCATGATGGAAATCGCCGGCTTCGAGCGGGTGACCTACCACAACATGACCGGCGGCATCGTCGCCCTGCACCGCGGCGTCAAGCCCTGATGCTGAGCGCCGCCCTGCTGGCCGGTGTCGAGCGCGGCCTGAACCGCCTCCTGCGTCTGGATGGCGCCGCCCTGGCACGCCTGCAGCGGCTCGCCGGCCGGCTGATCGAGATCGACTGCGCCAGCCCGGCCACCCGGCTGTTCATCCTGCCCGACGGCGAGGGCCTGCGCCTGGCGCTGCACTGGGAAGGCGAGGCCGACGTGCGCCTGCGGGCGCCGGCCGCCAGCCTGGCGCGCCTGGCGCTGGCCCGCGACAAGAGCGCGGTGCTGCATGGCCCCGAGGTATCCATCGACGGCGACACCCAGCTGCTGCTGGATTTCACTGCCATCCTCCAGGACCTGGACCTCGACTGGGAACACGAGCTGGCCGGCTGGCTCGGCCCGCTCGGCAGCGGCCTGCTCGGCCCGCTGCTGCGCGCCCCGGCGCGCTGGGCCCGGCACAGCGCCGGCAGCCTCGAGCAGACCGTCGCCGAATACCTGCGCGAAGAAACCCACGCGCTGGTCGGCCAGGCCGAGGCGGACGCCCGCTTCAGCGAGCTGGATCAGCTCAAACTCAGCCTCTCCCGACTCGAAGCGCGTATCGAGCGCCTCGCCCAGCACCTCACCACGCGCTCCGATCAATGAAGCTTCTCGCTGCCGCCCTGCGCCTGTTCCGCATCCTGCTGGTGGTCATCCGCTACCGCCTCGATGACCTGATTCTCGACCTACCGCTGCCCTGGTGGCTGCGCCTGACCCGCTTTCTGCTGCCGTGGCGCTGGATTCCGCGGCGCAAGGCAACGCTCTCGCGCGGCGCGCGGGTGCGCCTGGCGCTGGAAGGGCTGGGGCCGATCTTCATCAAGTTCGGCCAGCTCCTGTCCACCCGCCGCGACCTGCTGCCACCGGACATCGCCGACGAGCTGGCGCTGTTGCAGGACCGCGTGCCGCCCTTCCCCTCCGAGCAGGCCATCGCGCTGATCGAGCGCCAGCTCGGCGCGCCGGTCGAGCGGATCTTCGCCCGCTTCGACCAGAAGCCGCTGGCCTCGGCCTCGGTCGCCCAGGTGCACGCGGCGCAGCTGCGCACGGGCGAGGAAGTGGTGGTCAAGGTGATCCGCCCCGGTCTCAAGCCGATCATCGATCAGGACATCGCCTGGCTCTACCTGCTCGCCAAGCTCGCCGAGAAGGCCTCGCGCGAGGCGCGCCGCCTGCACCCGGTCGAGGTGGTCGACGACTACGCCAAGACCATCTACGACGAACTCGACCTGCTGCGCGAGGCGGCCAACGCCAGCCAGCTCAAGCGCAACTTCGAGAACTCCCAGCTGCTCTACGTGCCGCAGGTCTACTGGGACTACTGCCGCCCGCAGGTGCTGGTGATGGAGCGCATCTACGGCATCCCGGTGACCGACCTCAAGGCGCTGGCCGATCAGCGCACCGACATGAAGGCGCTGGCCGAACGCGGCGTGGAGATCTTCTTCACCCAGGTGTTCCGCGACAGCTTCTTTCATGCCGACATGCACCCCGGCAACATCTTCGTCAGCACCCACCAGCCGTGGAGCCCGCAGTACATCGCCATCGACTGCGGCATCGTCGGCAGCCTGACCCCGGAAGACCAGGACTACCTGGCGCGCAACCTGATGGCCTTCTTCAAGCGCGACTACCGCAAGGTCGCCCAGTTGCACATCGACTCGGGCTGGGTGCCGGCGGAAACCAAGGTCAACGAGTTCGAAGCGGCGATCCGCACCGTGTGCGAACCGATCTTCGAAAAGCCGCTGAAGGACATCTCCTTCGGCCAGCTGCTGGTGCGCCTGTTCCAGGTCGCGCGGCGCTTCAACATGGAAGTGCAGCCGCAGCTGGTCCTGCTGCAGAAGACCCTGCTCAACATCGAGGGCCTGGGTCGCCAGCTCTACCCCGAGCTGGACCTGTGGGCCACCGGCGCGCCGTACCTGGAAAAGTGGATGCGCCAGCGCATGAGCCCCAAACAGCTGCTGAAGAACGTGCAGAGCCAGCTGGAACAGGTGCCGCACCTGGCCAACATGACCCGCGACCTGCTCGAGCAGCTGTCCAACCCGCACCTGGACAACCCGCGCCCGCGCTGGCAGGAAGACGATCGTGCCGACTGGCCGGCGCGGCTGGCCGGTGCCGGCCTGCTGGCCGGCGGCGTGGTGCAGGCCGCCGCCGCGGCAGCCCCGCTGCAGAGCCTGCAGGCCTGGCCCGCCTGGCTGATGCTGGCCGGCGGCCTGTTTCTCATCGTGCGCCGATAGCCAGCGCCCGGATCGACTGGCACACTTGGCAGCCTGACGGAGACACGCATGAACTGGCTGGACGAAATCAACTGGAACGCCGATGGCCTGGTCCCGGCCATCGCGCAGGATTACCGCAGCGGGCGGGTCTTGATGATGGCCTGGATGAACCGGGAATCGCTGACCCTCACCGCGCAGGAAAACCGTGCCATCTACTGGTCGCGCTCGCGTGGCAAGCTGTGGCGCAAAGGTGAAGAGTCCGGCCATGTACAGAAGCTGCACGAACTGCGCCTGGACTGCGACGCCGACGTGATCATCCTGATGGTCGAGCAGATCGGCGGCATCGCCTGCCACACCGGCCGCGAGAGCTGCTTCTACCGGGTCTACGAAAACGGTGCCTGGAAGACCGTCGATGCGGTGCTCAAGGACCCGCAGGCCATCTACGCGGAGCATGCCCATGAGTGACACCCTCGCCCGCCTGGCCGAAGTGCTGGAGGCGCGCAAAGGCGCCGCCCCCGACAGCTCCTACGTCGCCAGCCTGTACCACAAGGGCCTGAACAAGATTCTCGAAAAGGTCGGCGAGGAATCGGTGGAAACCATCCTCGCCGCCAAGGACGCCGCGGCAAGCGGCGACTGCAGCGATGTGATCTACGAAACCGCCGACCTGTGGTTTCACAGCCTGGTGATGCTCGCCGCCCTCGGCCAGCATCCGCAGGCGGTACTCGACGAACTGGACCGGCGCTTCGGTCTTTCCGGGCACGCGGAAAAAGCCGCACGCTCGCAATCCTGATTTCCTGACGGAGAGACACCATGGGTTTTGGCGGCATCAGCATCTGGCAACTGCTCATCATCCTGCTGATCGTGGTCATGCTGTTCGGCACCAAGCGCCTGAAGAGCCTGGGCTCGGACCTCGGTGATGCGATCAAGGGCTTTCGCAAGTCGATGGACAAGGAAGAAGACAAGCCGGCCATCGACGACAAGCCCGGCCACACCATCGATGCGCAGGCGCGCAAGGTCGAAGAACCGACCAAGAAAGACTGACGCGCCATGTTCGATATCGGCTTCACCGAGCTATTGCTCTGTGGTCTGGTCGCCCTGGTGGTGCTCGGCCCCGAGCGCCTGCCGGTGGCCGCGCGCATGGCCGGTCTGTGGATCGGCCGGCTCAAGCAGAGCTTCAGCTCGATCAAGTCCGAAGTGGAGCGCGAGATCGGCGCCGATGAAATCCGTCGCCAGCTGCACAACGAGCGCATTCTCGAACTGGAGCGGCAGATGAAGCAGAGCATCATGCCCAGCGAGCCTGCCACACCGGCCGCCAGTGACGCCGAGGCCCAATCGGCGCCGGGCAACGAGGCCACCGTAGCCAGCCCGCCCCCCGCCAAACGCCCGGACGCGCCCACCGAATGAGCACCCCCGCCCACGACGACCAGGAAATGCCCCTGGTCACGCACCTGGCCGAACTGCGCAGCCGCCTGCTCAAGTGCGTGGCGATGATCCTGCTGATCTTCGCCGGGCTGTTCTACTTCGCCCAGGACATCTACGCGCTGGTGGCCGCGCCGCTGCGCGCCTACCTGCCCGAAGGCGCGAGCATGATCGCCACCGGCGTGGCCTCGCCGTTCCTGACGCCCTTCAAGCTGACCCTGATGGTCAGCCTGTTCGCCTCGATGCCGGTGGTGCTCTACCAGATCTGGGGCTTCATCGCGCCCGGGCTGTATACCCACGAGCGGCGCGTCGCCGTGCCGCTGCTGATTTCCAGCATCCTGCTGTTCTACGCGGGGATGGCCTTCGCCTACTTCGTGGTGTTCCCGATCATGTTCGGCTTCTTCGCCAGCGTGACGCCCGAAGGCGTGGCGATGATGACCGACATCGGCCAGTACCTCGACTTCGTCCTCACCCTGTTCTTCGCCTTCGGCATCGCCTTCGAGATCCCGGTGGCGACCTTCCTGCTGATCTGGGTGGGCCTGGTGGATGTCGCCACGCTGCGCAAGAGCCGGCCCTATGTGATCGTCGGCTGCTTCGCGGTCGGCATGCTGCTGACGCCGCCGGACATCTTCTCGCAGACCCTGCTCGCCGTGCCCATGTGGCTGTTGTTCGAGAGCGGCGTGATTGCCGGCAGCCTGGTGCGCCGGCGCGCGCAAGACCCTGCCGAGGAGGCCGCCTCGACCGGCGAAGACCACCAGCCGCCCGCGCCGCGCCCGTGAACCTGCTGCTGCTCGAGCCTGACGATTTCGTCGGCGCCGATCGCGTACTGCTGCGCGGCGACCGCCGTCTGGCCCACCTGCATGAGGTGCACCGCGCCGCCGAAGGCGATTGTCTGCGCGTCGGCGCACTCGGCGGACTGATGGGCACCGGCCAACTGCTGCACCTGCACGCGCACGAAGCCCTCTTGCAGGTCCGCCTGGATACCCCGCCGCCGGCCAAGCTGCCGATCACCCTGCTGCTCGCCCTGCCGCGACCGAAGATGCTGCGCCGGGTGCTGCAGGGCGTCGCCGCCATGGGCGTGCCGCGCCTGGTGCTGCTCAACAGCTACCGGGTGGAAAAGAGCTTCTGGCAGACGCCATTCCTCACGCCCGAGGCGATCCGCGAACAGCTGGTGCTGGGCCTGGAACAGGCGCGCGACACCGTGCTGCCCGAGGTAGTGATCGAAAAGCGCTTCAAGCCTTTCGTCGAGGACCGCCTGCCGCTACTTGCCGCCGGTACGCTCGGCCTGGTCGGCCACCCCGGCGCTTACCCCGCCTGCCCGCGCGCCGTCGAACAAGCGGTCACCCTGGCGATCGGCCCGGAAGGCGGCTGGATTCCCTATGAAGTGGATAAATTCGCCGAAGCTGGCCTGGCCCCGGTGCAGCTCGGCGAGCGTATCCTGCGGGTGGAAACCGCGGTGACCGCCCTGCTCGCGCGCCTGTTCTGACGCACCCCGGCGGCCGCCTGCGGTCACAGCAAGGCCATGCTGCCGGAGACTGCCGATGCGCCCTCTGACCCTCGATCTCGACCGCCTGATCCAGGCCATGGACAGCCGCGAGCCGACCGCCCACTTTCTCGACCTCGACTCCGGTGCGGTGCTGGCCGTGGCGCCGGGCGAACCGCCACCGGGCGCCGAGGAGAAATACCAGGTGCAGGACGACCGCTACCTGCCCATCGAACCGCTCGGCCTGGCCGAAGCGGTGGCCATGCGCGAGGCCTTTCTGCTCACCCAGCACAACCCGCACGCGCACACCGTGCTGGCCGGCGCGCTGAACGACCGCCGGCCACTGCGCAGCTTCGACTTCGAGCTGCGCGCCTTCCCCGAGGTGAAGGCCGCCTGGGAGCGCTACCAGGCCGTGCAGCTGCGCGAATACGCGCTCACCTGGCTGCACGAGCACGGCATCGAAGACGCGCGTCGCTGAGCGCCACGGCACTCAGGACGTGAGCAGCGCGCCGGCCGCCGCCAGTGCCTTGGCGCTGGCCACGTCGGCCTTGCCCGAACCGAGCTTGGGCAGCGCCTCGACCTGCAGCCAGTCGCCCGGAACCATCAGCGGATTGCAGCCGGCCTCGAGCATGCGCCGCTTGATCTCGTCCACCGCCAAAGGCGCCTCGTGCAGCACCACGATGCGTTCGCCCTTCTTCTCGTCCGGCAGGTTGACCGCCATCACTTCCACCTCCGGATCGGCGATGGCCTGGGATATCGCGCGCTCGACCGACCCCAGGCTGACCATCTCGCCGCCGATCTTGGCAAAGCGCGAATAGCGGTCGACGATGGTGAGAAAGCCGTCCTCGTCCAGTCGCCCCTTGTCGCCGGTGACGTACCAGCGCTCGCCATCCAGCTCGCGGATCGCCGCGGCGGTCTTTTCCGGCTGGCCGAGATAGCCCTGCATCACCTGCGGGCCGCCGATCAGGATCATGCCCTCGACGCCGCTGGGCAGTTCCTCGAAGGTGTCCGGATCGACGATCTTCAGGCTGCTGCCCGGCAGCGGCATGCCCACGGTGCCCGGCTTGCCGCCGCGCTGCACCTGCAGGTAGGCCACATCCAGCGCATCGGGCAGGTTCACGCAGGCCACCGGCGCGGTTTCCGTGGCGCCGTAGCCCTCGTAAATCTCCTTGTTGAACTTGAGCTTGAACGAGTCGCGCACCTCGTCGGAGAGCTTCTCGGCGCCGGCCACCACCACGCGCAGGCTGTCGAGCATCAGCGGGTGGACCTTCTTGTTGCGCACGAACAGGCGCAGGAAGGTGCTGGTGCCGCACATGATGGTGGCGCGATGGGTAGCCACCGCCTTGGCGATGCCCACCACATCGGTGGGGTCCGCCTGGCAGACCAGCGGCAGGCCTTCGATCAGCGGCAGGAACTGGGTGACAGTCAGGCCGAAGGCGTGGAACAGCGGCAAGGACGCCATCACCACGTCGTCGTGCTCGGTGTTGAGCACGTCCGAGGTCTGCTTGAGGTTGGCCATCAGGTTGCGGTGGCTGAGCATCACGCCCTTGGGCACGCCCTCGCTGCCGCTGGAAAACAGGATCGCCGCAATCGCACCGGCATCATGGGCGCGACTGAACAGGGCCTTGAGCAGCCACGCCGGCAACAGCCGCACGGCCAGCCAGAGGGCGGGCAGCTCGGCCTTGCTGAAGGTGGCGCGCAGGTCCTCGAGGTAGATCACCTCGCAGCCGACCAGCACCTCGTCCAGCGCCAGGCCGCGCTGCTCGAGCTTCTCGACGAAGCGCCGCGAGCTGTACACGGTGCGGATCCCGGCCTGCTCGATGGCCGAGCGCAGCGCCTCCTGGCTGGCGGTGTAGTTGAGGTTGACCAGGGTTTTGCCGGCCAACAGCACCGCCATGTTGGCCAGCACCCCGGCGTTGCTGGTGGGCAGCAGCAGACCGAGGGTCGACTCGCGGCACTGGGCGAAGCGCCGCGCCATCGCCAGGCTGCCGGCCAGCGCCTGGGCGGCGTTGAGCGGCTTGCCCAGGCCATCGGCGATGGCCAGCTCGCCGGGCCGACGCTTGACCGCCTCGACCCAGGCATCGGCGAGGGTCGGCAGCTCGTCCACATAGTGCTGCCAGGAGCGTGCCGCCTGGTCGAAGATCCGCCGCTTGAGCACATCGGCCGGCGTGTCCTTGGGCAGCGGGCGGCCGAAGGCGAGGATCACGCTGCGGTGCAGCGGGCTGCCGCGCAGCTCCTTGAGCTTGCTCGAGCTGCGCGAGAACTGGCTGCCCCACAGGCCGCGCAGGTAGAAGGGAATGATCAGCACGTCGGCGCCGACCTTCTCGCAGGCGCGCTCGTAGCCCTTGCGGAACTCACCGAGCTGGCCGGTGCGGCTGATCGCCCCTTCGGGGAACAGGCAGACCACCTCGCCAGCATTGAGCAGCTCGGCAACCCGCTCCAGCGAACTGCCGGCGCCGCTGCCCTGCTGGATCGGAATGCAGCCCAGCGCCTTGAGAAACGGCTTGAGCAGCGGGCGGTTGTAGATGCTGGCGAGCATCACGAAGCGCACCGGACGCGGGCAGGCGATCTGCACCATGGCCCAGTCCACCCAGCTGATGTGGTTGCCCAAGAGCAGCACCCCGCCCTGCGCCGGCAGGTGCTCCAGGCCATGCACGCGGACCCGGTAGCGCTGGCGCATCAACAGGCCAAGGCCGAAGCGCACCAGGCTCTGCGGCAGCTGCAGCACGGTGTACAGGCCGCCGAGCACCGCCACCGCCGCGATCATCAGCAGCAGGTAGAGGCTTTCCAGCCCGGCCAGGGCAAAGCCGGCGGTGAGCGCGAGAAAGCTCAGCATCGAGACGTTCTGCACCCAGTTGTTGCCGGCCAGCACCGTGCCCAGCTCCTCCTCGCGGGCATGGAACTGGATCAGCGCGTTGAGCGGCACGATGAACAGCCCGCCCATGGTGCCGATGAACACGAAATTCAGCGCATGAGCCAGGGCGGTATCCATGCTCGGCAGCAGCCACAGCCCGACGGCGATGCCCAGCGCGCCGAGCGGAATCAGCCCGGTTTCGATGCGGTTCTGCGACCAGCGACTGGCCAGCGCCGACCCCAGGGCGATGCCGATACCGCTGGCGGCGAGGATGCCCTGGACCACCAGGGTGTTGGTCACCTCGAGACTTTCCTTGGCGTAGGCCGGGAAGGCGGCGAGCAGCACCTGGCCGACCGACCAGAACATCGCCAGCCCGATGATCGACTGGCGGATCACCCGGCGCTGGGCGATGGCCTTGAGGTTGTTCGCCGCCAGCTGGCCACGCAGATAGCGCTGCCAGTCGAACGGCGGCAGCGCGCGGGGCTCGTCACGGTCCGGCAGGCGGTAGAGCAGCGCCAGCTCGAAGGCGCTGGCGACCACCAGCAGCCAGCCGAGCGGGGCGATCGCCTGGAGGATCGAGCCGGGGCCGCCGTGCTCGGCGGGAAAGCTCGCCTCGAACAGCGCGGTGAAAACGAAGGTGCCGGCCAGGATGGCGATGATCGACACCGCCTGCACCCGCCCGTTGGCCTCGGCCAGATGCGCCTGGCCGAACAGCCGCTTGATGTAGCCGTACTTGGCCGGTGAGTAGAACGCCGACTGCACGGCGAGCAGCAGCGTCATGGCAAACGCCAGCCAGAACCAGCCGGCGTGATAGGCGGCGACGATGCAAAGCGAAATGCCCACCGCGGCCCAGGCCGCCAGGCGCATGACCTTCACCTTGGAGAAGCGGTCGGCGACATGCCCCGAGGGGCTGAACATGAAGATGAACGGCAGCAGGATCAGTCCGTTGACCAGCGCCGTGAGCATCACCTGGGTGGGGCCGTCGTACACCTTGAACAGGGTGTTCTGGATCACCACCTTGTGCCCGAGATCGACGAACGCATTGAGGAACATCGCGACCAGATAGGCCCAGGCACCCGGCGTGCGCAGCAGTTTGTTGTCCATAACAGCTCTCGAAAGGGGGTTGCGTCGCGCAGACTGCCCCCCGCCGAGGCTTTTCGCAACTACTCGGCCGGTTCGGCGACCGCGCTCTGGCGCAGCCACAACAGCGGCAGCCCGGCCAGCAGCACCAGCAGCCCGAGCCAGGCGCCACTGCCGGCGTACAACGCGCTGGACCAGAACAGCCCCAGGCAACTGGCGGCGAACACCAGCGGCAGCCAGGGATACAGCGGCACCCGAAACGGCCGCGCCCGCCCCGGATGACGGCGGCGCAGGCGCACCAAAGACAGCGCGGTGAGCGCCATGAACAGCCAGAACACCGGCGCGGTATAGGCCACCATGGTTTCCACGCCGTTGCCGGTGGTGCTGCCAAACAGCACCAGCAGCAGGGTGATCAGCCCCTGCAGCGCCAGCGCCGGACCGGGGGTCTGCCCGCGCGCGTCCCAGCGGCCGAGCACTGCCAGGCGCGGCACATCCTGGCCGAGGGCGTAATACAGGCGCCCGCCGGTCAGCACCGTGGCGTTGAGCGTCGACAGCGCCGCGCAGCAGATCAAAAGGGAAAACAGCGCCGCCGCCGACGGCCCGGCGACCCGCGCCATCAGCTCGGCGCCCACCGCCTGCGAGGCACGCAGCCCGGCCAGGCCGAACACCTCCAGCAGCACCCAGTTGGCCAGCACGTACAGCGCCGTGATCAGCAGCGCACCGAGCACCAGCACGCGCACCACGTCGCGGGTCGGGTCACGCAGCTCGCCGGAGAGATACGCCGCCTCGTTCCAGCCGCCGTAGGTGAGCAGCACGAAGACCATGCCCATCGCCAGCGTCGCCGGCGCCACCCCCACCGGCGCCTCGGCCGCCGCGGGCACCGGCACGGCGCTGAACAGCCCGGCCAGCAGCATGCACAGCAGCGCCAGCAGGGTCATCCCGCTCAGCCAGCGCTGGGTCTGCCCCGACTCGCGGGTGCCGAGCATGTTCAGCGCGGTGAACACGCCCACCGCCAGTGCGCCGTGCCAGGCCGGGCCGTGCGCTCCCAGCGGCAGCAGGCGCTGGGCATACTCGCCGTAGATGAACGCCACCGTGGCGATGGCGCCGGTCTGGATCACCGTGCCGCGCGCCCAGGCGAACAGCAGCGCGATCCGCGCGCCCCAGCCCTGGCGCAGGTAATGGTATTCGCCGCCGTGATGCGGATAGCTGGCGCCCAGTTCGGCGTAGCACAGCGCGCCGACCAGCATCAGCGCGCCGCCGGCCACCCACAGCAGCAGGTACCAGAAGGCGCTGCCGGCATGCTGGGCCACCAGCGGCGGGAAGCCGAAGATGCCGACGCCCACCACCACGCCGACCAGCACGGCCACCCCATCGACCACCGACAAGCCATGGCGCATGCGCGCGGCCCTCCTCAGAGCCGCCGGGCGCTCCAGCCGCCGACCGCCCCCTCGCCGCCCAGCCCCTCGATGCGGTCACCGTCGACGCGGCCGACATAGCGCTCGCCGCCCATGTCCAGGGTCAGTTGTGCGCCGTTCAGCCGGCCGGCCAGCGGCGCCGAGTAGGGGCCGTCCTGCACGCTGCCGTCGATCATCTGAAAGCGCTGGCGCAGCTGCACGGTGAAGCGCTCGCCCTGGCCGTTCTGCACCTCCCACTGGCCGTCCACGCGGGCCGGCACGATCCACAGATAGATGTAGCTGCCCTGCACCATCTCACTGTGGTCGGCCTCCCAGTCATCCATGGTGAAGGCGTGCGAGACCACCCGGGTGCCCGGCGCCATGCGCTCGAGGATCACCGGGCGCAGGCGCAGGTTGACCCGCGGCAAGAGGTACATGGTCAGCACGCTGGCGCTGGAGATGTCCTGCTCGAACAGATCGCCCTCGACGAAGCGCACCCGGTCGGTGAGCCCGGCCATCTCGGCATTCTGCTCGGCCTCGGCGATGCGCTGGGGATTGAGATCGATGCCCAGCGCCTCGCGGGCACGGAAGTCGCGTACCGCGGCGATCGGAATGCGCCCGTCGCCCGAACCCAGGTCGATCACATAGTCCTCGGGGCCCACCTCGGCTATCTGCAGCATGCGCAGGACCACCGCCTCGGGCGTCGGCACGTAGGGCACGTCCAGCCGCGGCGGCAGGGTCTGCGCAGCGATCGAGAGACTGGTGACGGCCAGGATCAGAACGGACAGCGCATGGGGCAGGCGCAGGGCGGGCATGGGCATTCCTCGACAAGTTGGCGGACCTGCTGAACCGGACCCGCAGGCCCGGGCAAGGTTCGCGCCACTCGGCAGTTCGTCGCCCGGCCGCTGCGAAAGCGCCCGCCATGCGATCCAAGCTGTACATGGCGCCGCGCACGATGCCGCCGTTTTGCCAGTATGGTTGAGCGAAACGCAGGGTTTTGCGCTACGCTCAGCCGCTTCCACCTATCGCCTGAGGACCACCATGAGCCAGAACCTCTTTGAAATCCCGCTGAAGACCATCAAGGGCGAGCCCACCACCCTCGAGCAATACAAGGGCAAGGTCCTGCTGGTGGTGAACGTGGCGTCCAAGTGCGGCCTGACCAAGCAGTACGAAGGCCTGGAGAAGCTCTACGAGACCATGCGCGGCCAGGGTCTGGAGATCCTCGGCTTTCCCGCCAACAACTTCCTCGGCCAGGAGCCGGGCAGCGAGGAAGAGATCGAGCAGTTCTGCAGCAGCACCTACAACGTGCAGTTCCCGCTGTTCTCCAAGATCTCGGTGGTCGGCGAAGACAAGCACCCGCTCTACCAGGCGCTCACCGAAGCCCAGCCGCACGCCACCGGCGAAGGCCCGATGCGCGAGCGCCTGGCCAGCAAGAACATCCCGACCAATCCGATCCCGGAAGTGCAGTGGAACTTCGAGAAGTTCCTGATCAGCCGCGACGGCCAGGTGGTCGGCCGCTTCGCCCCGGATGTCGGCCCGGACCAGGAGTGCCTGGTGCGCGCCATCGAGGAAGAGCTGGAGAAGTGATGCCTGTCGCGGGCCGGCGCGCTGCCGGCCCGCCGCCGGTCACTCCTTGACCTGCATGAACTCCTCGCCCCACTCCACGTATTCCTCGGCGGTGGAGTACTTGATCGCCAGCTCCGAGGCATTCAGCCCGCACGACTCGATGCCGCGCTGCTCGCGCAGGCAGTCGTAGGTCGCCTTGATCGCCGCGAAGTAGGCGGCATGCCCGTTGACCACGATGCGCACGCCCAGATCGGCCAGCCGCGCGTTGTCGCGCAGCTTCGGATTGCCGTAGGTCACCAGCATCAGCGGCAGCGACAGCGGCGCGGCGATGCGTTCGAGGTGGTCGAAATCCTCCACCCCCACCAGACAGATGCCGTCGGCGCCAGCGTGCTGATAGGCCAGCGCACGCTCGATCACCTCGGCCACCGGGATCACCTTGGCGTTGGTCCGGCCGATGATCGCCAGCGAGGTGTCGATGCGCGCCTCCAATGCCGCGCGGATCTTGCCGGCGGCCTCGTCGATGCCGATCAGGTCGGTAGACTTGCAGCCGAACTTGGCCGGCAGCAGGGTGTCCTCGATGGTCAGCGCGGCGACCCCGGCGCGCTCGAGCTCCACCACCGTGCGCATCACGTTCAGCGCGTTGCCATAGCCGTGGTCGGCGTCGGCGATCACCGGCAGGCGCGACACCCGGCCGATGCGGCTGGCCTGCTCGGCGAACTCGGACAGGGTGATCAGCGCCACGTCCGGCGCGGCCAGCACCTGCAGCGAAGCCACCGAGCCGCCGAGGATGCCGACCTCGAAGCCCAGGTCGGCGGCCATGCGCGCCGACATCGGGTCGAATACCGAAGCGGTGTGATAGCAGTGGCCGGAAGCCAACAGTTTGCGGAACTGGTTGCGCAGGCTGTGATGGGAAAATCGCTTGTGCATGGGAATCCACCGAGAAGGGCGCAAGACGCGGCATGAACGCCAGGGGCCGCAGAAGCCACACGGCGCCGACCAGCCAATCGAGGAAAAGATCTCTCATCATACGCCGGCCATCCGCCAAGGGGGGCGCGCTAGAGCGATTACCGCACGGCTTCTGCCGGTCTGGCGCTGACTGCCTTATGATTGCCTCTTTTTTCGAGACACTCCGGCTATGCAATCCCTGCGCCCGATGCGCGAAGGCGACATCGACGCGGTGCTGGAAATCCAGCAGCACTGTTACCCCCAAGCCCTCCTGGAAACCGAAGCGGTGATCCGCGCCCGGCTGGCGGCGCATCCCGAGTTCGCCTGGGTTGCCGAAGATGCCGAGGGCGTCTGCGCCTACCTGTTCGCCTACCCCTCGCAGCTCGGCAAGGTCACCCCGCTGGATGCCGAATTCCCCGCCGTAGAGGCCGCCGACTGCCTGTACCTGCACGATCTGGCGGTGCATCCGCGCGCCGCCGGGCGCGGCCTGGGGCCGGCGCTGGTGCGCCACAAGCTGGCGCTGGGCAAGGCGCGCCAGCTGCGCCACAGCGCGCTGGTGTCGGTACAGGCGTCGGAAGCCTTCTGGGCGCGGCAGGGCTTTACCCCGCGCGAGGCGCTGACCGACGAGCAGCGCGAGCACCTGGCCAGCTATCGCGTGGCGGCCACCTACATGACCCGACCGCTGCACTGATCCGCCAAACGCTGGCGGATTTCCGCCCGTCAGCTCAGCCAGAGCACGCAGTAGATCCCCAGCAGCGCCAGCACGCCGACAGTGGCCGACAGCGAAAGCACCGCGGTCAGCTCCAGCTGCACGCCCTGCTGGTCGATCGCCCGCGCGCTGCGCCGGTAGCGCCGGCCCTGGGTGAGCCAGATCGCCAGTGCCGCCAGCAGCGCCAGCACCACCAGGCCGATGACGAACGTGCCGTGGTAGGGATACCAGCGCAGGAACAGGCAGCTGGTGACCACCAGCAGCAGCATGGTGCGCCCCCAGGCCAGCGCCGTGCGCTCGGGCTGCAGGCCGGCGTCTTCGTGCAGCGGCGCACTCATCCGCCGGCGCGCCAGAGCAGCACGCCGGTCAGCAGCAACACCACCAGGGTGCCGCCGATGGCCAAGAGCGGCACCAGAAGCGGAAACGGCAGCGGTCGCGCCTGGCGCATCGCCCGCTCCACGCGCAGCCAGCGCAACCCGGCGGTGGCGCTGACCAGCAGGGCGAGCAGCAGCAGCGCCACGGCGATCAGCGAGCGCACCGGCGCAACGAACAGCTCGCCGGTGAAGGCTTCCACCGCCACCCCGCCGGCCACCAGCGCCAGCGCCGTGCGGATCCAGGCGAGGAAGGTGCGCTCGTTGGCCAGCGAGAAGCGCGGGTCCGGCTCCTGACCGCCGCCCAAAAGGCGCAGGCGCAGCGAGCGGTCCTGTTCGGTTGGCCCGGCCATCAGCGGAACGGCGGTTCGTCGAAGCTGCGCAGCTTGCGCGAATGCAGCGTGTCGAGCTGGCTGCGCAGAAGCTCCAGCGCGGCGATGCCGATCTTCAGGTGCTGGCTGACCGCCCGCTCGTAGAAGGCATTGGCCGAGCCGGGCAGCTTGATCTCGCTGTGCAGCGGCTTGTCCGACACGCACAGCAGCGTGCCGTAGGGCACCCGCAGGCGGTAACCCTGGGCGGCGATGGTGCCGCTTTCCATGTCCACCGCCACCGCGCGCGAGAGGTTGATCAGCGGGCGTTCCTGGGCCCAGCGCAGCTCCCAGTTGCGGTCGTCGTAGGTCAGCACGGTGCCAGTGCGCAGGCGCCGCTTGAGCGCCTCGCCGCGGTCGCCGGTGACGCTGGCGGCGGCTTCCTGCAACGCCTGCTGCACTTCGGCCAGCGCCGGCAGCGGAATGTGCGGCGGCAGCACCCGGTCGAGGATGCCATCGCGGCGCATGTAGGCGTGGGCCAGCACGTAGTCGCCGATGGTCTGCGACTGACGCAGGCCGCCGCAGTGGCCGATCATCAGCCAGCAGTGCGGACGCAGCACGGCCAGGTGGTCGGTGATGTTCTTGGCATTGGACGGGCCGACGCCGATGTTGATCAGGGTGACACCGTGGCCGTCGGCGGCGATCAGGTGATAGGCCGGCATCTGGTAGCGGTGCCAGATCACCCCGTCGATGATCGTCTGGGCCTGCTCCTCGCTCATCTGGCGGGTGATGGTGACGTTGCCCGGCAGCACCATGCGCACGAAGCGGCCGTCGGCATGCAGCTGCTCGAGGCCGTGGCGGACGAACTGGTCGACATAGCGGTGGTAGTTGGTCAGCAGGATCCACGGCTGCACGTGGCGCCAGTCGCTGCCGGTGTAATGCACCAGCCGGCGCAGCGAGAAGTCCACCCGCGCCGCGTCGAACAGCGCCAGCGGCATCGGATCGGCATGTTCCCAGTCGTACAGCCCGTCGGCCACGTCATCGCTGGCCAAGGCCAGGTCGGTGCTGGGGAACACCCGCGCCAGTTCGGCGGCGGTCACCCCGCTGCCGGCCAGCTCGTCGCCCTGCTCCACCACATAGGGGTAGGGGATGTAACGGTCGCTGACACCCACCTCCAGCTTGACGTTGAAGTCGGCCAGCAGCGGACGCAGCTGATCGAGCAGGTAACCGCGAAACGCCTCGGGATGGGTGACGGTGACGCTGTAGGTGCCGGGGGTCTGCACCTTGGCGTAGGCGCGGGTCGAGGCCGGCACTTCGCCGTGGCACTCGTAGGTCAGGCGCAGCGCCGGGTAGCGGAACTGGCTGGTTTCGATGGCATCGGGCTCGCTGCGCGTCTTGAGATAGCGCTTGAGTGACTGGCTGAGCGCGGAGGTGGCATGGCGATGCAGTTCGGCAAGACGGTCCACCGCTTCTTCGGCGGAGTGGACGCGGACGAAGGCGTCGGAAACGTTGGGCACGCGGCAGGTTCCTTCTAGGGTTTGGCCTTATCTTGCCCGCATTGGCGGGCGGGTATCCATCGCACAGCGCGCTAGACCAGTGCGCGCGCGAGCAGTTCGCCCGCATCGATGCCGCGCGGCAGGGTGCCGAACACCCGCCCGCCGCGATCCAGCCGGCTGGCGAGAAAGGCTTCGGCCACCTGGCTGCTGGCGCCGGCCATCAGCAGCCGCGCCTGCACCGCCAGGGCGATGTCCTCGGCCAGCTGCCGCGCGCGCCAGGGCGCGTCGTCCGGGTCGGCCAGCTCGGCCTGCAGCTGGCTGACGTGGCGCTTGAGGCGCGCATCGCCGGCGCCACCGTCGAGTTCGGCGAGCAGCGCCTCGGCGGTGTCGCGCTCCTTGTTCAGCGCCCGCAGCACGTCCAGGCACTGCACGCTGCCCGAGCCTTCCCACACCGAATTGACCGGCGCCTCGCGGTACAGCCTGGGCAGGATGCTTTCCTCGACGTAGCCCGCCCCGCCCAGGCACTCGGCCGCCTCATGGATCATCGCCGGCGCGCGCTTGCAGACCCAGTACTTGCCGGCGGCGGTGAGCAGGCGCACGAACGCGCGCTGGCGCGGATCGCCGGGCAGATCCAGGGCATGGGCCAGGCGCAGCGCCAGGGCCAGCGCCGCCTCGCTTTCCAGCGCCAGGTCGGCCAGCACGTTCTGCATCAACGGCTGCTCGGTGAGCGGCTTGCCGCCCACCTGGCGATAGCGGCAGTGGTGCAGCGCCTGGGTCAGCGCCTGGCGCATCAGCGAGGCCGAGCCGGTGACGCAGTCGAAGCGGGTCAGCGCCACCATCTGCAAAATGGTGCGGATGCCGCGGCCTTCCTCGCCGATCATCCAGGCCAGTGCGCCGTGGTACTCGATTTCGGCCGAGGCATTGGAGTGGTTGCCGAGCTTGTGCTTGAGGCGCTGGATGCGCACGGCGTTGAGCGAACCGTCCGGGCGCAGCCGTGGCAGCAGAAAGCAGCTCAGCCCGCCGGGGCAGTAGGCCAGGGTGAGGAAGGCGTCGGACATCGGCGCCGAGCAGAACCATTTGTGCCCGACCAGTTCGTAGGCCCGCCCCGGCCCGCGCGCGCCCAGCGGCCGGGCCTGGCTGGTGTTGGCGCGCACGTCCGAGCCGCCCTGCTTCTCGGTCATCGCCATGCCCAGCGTCACGCCCGCCTTGGCCGCCAGCGGCAGCGGGCGCGGGTCGTATTCGCCGGCATAGATCTTTGGCAGCCAGCACTCTGCCAGCTCCGGCTGCTGGCGCAGGGTGGCGACGCCGGCGAAGGTCATGGTCAGCGGACAGCTGGTGCCGGCGTCGGCCTGGTTGTGCAGGTACATCATCGCCGCCCGCGCCACCTGCGCGCCCTCGCGCGGCTCGCGCCAGGGCATCGCCGGCAGGCCGTGGGCGACCGCGGTGCGCATCAGCAGGTGGTAGGCGGGGTGGAAATCGACCTGGTCGATGCGATGGCCGAAGCGGTCGTGGCTGCGAAAACGCGGCGGATGCTCGTTGGCGGCAAAGCCCGCCTCGAACAGCGGCCCGCCGGCCAGCGCGCCGTACTCATCCAGGCTCGGCGCAGCCCAGGCGGCACCGTAATGGGCGCTCCACTGACGCAGCGGCAGGTCGAGCCGCCACAGGTTGGCCCCTTCCAGAGGCGGCGGCTGGTTGAACACCTCATGCGGCTCGCGGAGCTGAGTCATGGGAGGCCTCGCGCAGATTCAGCCTGGCTCCTTTGCAGTCTAGCCAGCGTGAAACGGGCAGGCGCGCCAGCCGATGGCCTGCATGCCGAACCCGTGACCGCCGCTTATCAGCCCGCAGGCCAGGCACGCGCCAACCCTTTCCTGTGCATTCAACGGCTTAGCGAAAAAGCCCGTGCCAGAGCGGTTCGCTTGGCCTTTTGCCAGCAACCAATTTGCCCGCTGCGCCGGGGAACTAACAACCCTACGGTTTATCCGAGGACGTGGCGCAAGCAGCAGTGGCCGACAAAGCGTTCAAGGAAATCCGCAGGAGAGGGTGAACCATGGCTCGACACGACGACATCGATCGATTGATGCAGCGCCTCGGAGGCTGCCCCGAAAGCTACCGCGAATTCGCCCAGCCGATCCTGGCGCGTCCCGCTGCCTGGCCGTTGCTGCGCGCCGTCATGCAGAACGAGCGCCCCACCCCTCGCCAGCAGACCGCACCTGCCGCGGATACCCCGTCCGCCGCCTGATCGCGCGAGGAGCTAGACCATGCCGCTCGTCTGTCTTACCTCTCCCAAGGGAGGCGTGGGCAAGACCACGCTGACCGCCCATCTGGCCTATGCCCTGCGCCAGCAAGGTCTCCTGGTCACGGTGATCGATTTCGACTCGCAGAATGCCCTGCGCCTGCACTTCGGCCTGCCACTGGGCGACGGACGCGGCTTCGTCGCCCACTGCGCCCAGGCCGACTGGCGCCAGCTGGCGCAGCTGAGCGCCGAAGGCATTGGCGTACTGCCCTACGGCCAGACCGACGAGCCCCAGCGCCAGCGCTTCGAAACCCGCCTGCGCGACGACCCGACGCTGCTCTCGCGCAGCTTGGGCGCCCTGTTGCAGGTGCCGCGCATGGTGGTGCTGGCCGATACCCCGCCGGGCCATTCGCCGGCGCTCAAGGCGCTGGACCGGATCGCCGACCTGCGCGTGGTGGTGCTGATGCCCGACGCCGCCTGCGCCGCGCTGCTGCCGACCCTGGAACAGGGGCAATTTCTTTCCCTGCACCAGCCGCTGACCTACGTGATCAATCAGGTGGATCGCCGCCGCCAGCTCAATCTCGATACCACCGAGCTATTCCAGTCGCGCCTGGGCGCAGCCGTGATCGGCCTGGTGCATCGCGACGAGACGCTGGCCGAAGCCCTCGCCATGCAGGCGCCGGTGTTTGGCGTCGACCCGGCGGCCGCCTCGGCCCACGACATCGAGCAGCTGGCCCGCCAGCTGCACCAGCGCCTGCAGGCGCTGCGCCACTCCGCCTTCGCCTCCGCCTAGGAACCCCGCCATGTCCACCCCACGCCCGCTGTCCGGGTCGAGGCGCCTGTGCGCCTACGCCCTGCTGCTAGTCGCCTGCCCGGCGCTGTTGCTGTTTATCGTGGTGCCGCTGAGCGTACCGATGCAGCTATTGCTCGGGGTCGCACTGATCGTGCTGATGCTGCTGCTCAACCGGCGCAAGAGCTTCGCCGTCACGGTGGCCATGGTCACGCTGTCACTGGCTGTATCGACCCGCTATCTGTACTGGCGCACCACCCAGACGCTGGACTTCGAGAACAGTGTCGAAACCTTCTTCGGCATGGGCCTGTACCTCGCCGAGGTGTATGCCTGGCTGATCCTGGTGCTGGGCTACTTCCAGTGCCTGATGCCGCTCAACCGGCCGGTGGCACCGCTGCCGGAGGACACCAGCACCTGGCCGAGCGTCGATGTCTACGTGCCGACCTACAACGAAAGCCTGGAGGTGGTGCAGGACACGGTGCTCGCCGCGCTGGATCTGGACTACCCGCCGGAAAAGCTGCGCGTCTACCTGCTCGATGACGGCCGCCGCCCGGAATTTCGCGCCTTCGCCGAAGCCGCCGGGGCCGGCTACATCGCCCGCAGCGACAACGCCCATGCCAAGGCCGGCAACCTCAACCACGCGTTGAAGCTCACCGACGGCGAGCTGATCTGCATCTTCGACTGTGACCACGTCGGCACCCGGGCCTTCCTGCAGTCCACTGTCGGGCTGTTTCTCAAGGACCCGAAACTGGCGCTGGTGCAGACTCCGCACCACTTCTATTCACCCGACCCGTTCGAGCGCAACCTGGCCACCGGCAAGGACGTGCCCAACGAAGGCGAGCTGTTCTACGGGCCGGTGCAGCAGGGCAACGATTACTGGAACGCGGCGTTCTTCTGCGGCTCCTGCGCGGTGATTCGCCGCGCCGCGCTCGAGCAGACCAACGGCTTTGCCGTGGAAACCGTCACCGAGGACGCCCACACCGCGCTCAAGCTGCAGCGCAAGGGCTGGGGCACCGCCTTCATCGCCGTGCCGCTGGCCGCGGGCCTGGCCACCGAGCGCCTGGCCTTGCACATCGGCCAGCGCATGCGCTGGGCACGCGGGATGACGCAGATCATGCGCCGCGACAACCCGCTGCTGGGGCGCGGCCTGAGCCTGCCGCAGCGGCTGTGCTACCTCAATGCGATGCTGCACTTTCAGTTCGCCCTGCCGCGGGTGGTGTTTCTCACCGCACCGATCGCCTTCTTGCTGCTGGGGCAGAACATCATCGCCTCCTCGGCCGCGGCGATCCTCGCCTACGCCCTGCCGCACCTGGTGCACGCCATTACCACCAACGCGCGCATCCAGGGTCGCCACCGCCACTCGTTCTGGGGCGAGATCTACGAAACCGCGCTGGCCTTCCACCTGCTCGGCCCGACCCTGGTGACCCTGTTCGCCCCCAAGCGCGGCAAGTTCAACGTCACCGACAAGGGCGGACTGCTGGACAAGAGCTTCTTCGACCACCGCATGGTGCGCCCGCACCTGATCACCATCGCCCTGCTGGTGCTGGCCATCGGCATCGGCCTGGCGCGCTACTTCTGGGCCGGCGCCCAGGATGTCGGGCTGGACGTGCTGGCGATCAACATCCTCTGGGCCTGCTTCAGCCTGATCGTGCTGTTCGCGGCGGTGGCGGTGGCCCGCGAGACGCGCCAGTTGCGCAGCGCCACCCGCCTGCCCCTGCGCCTGCCGGCCACCCTGTACCTGGCCAACGGGCGCACCCTGCGTGGCGAAACCTGCGATGTGTCGATGACCGGCCTGCGCCTGCGCTGCCCCGGCACCGAACAGCCGCTGGAAAGCATCGAAGACGTCGAACTGACCGCCCGTGGCCGCACCGCCGCGTTCCCGGTGGAGTTCGCCGGCTTCGAGGACGGCGCGGTGCGCCTGCGCTTCGCGCCGCTGCCCTTGCCCCAGCGGCGGGTGCTGGTGAGCCTGGTGATGGGCCGCGCCGATGCCTGGTTGCGCGATCAGCCAAGACCCAGCGACCAGCCGCTGAAATCCCTGGGCGGCGTGCTGAAGAACGCCCTGGCGCTGTTCGCCCGCCGGGCCCACCCGGCCACACCGCCGTTGACCTCGCTGCAGCGCGGCGCCGGTCAGCCACGCCTGCTGCTGAGCCTCGCCCTGCTGGCACTGACGCTCCTGAGCCTGCCGGCATGGAGCGCAACGAGCGCCGGCGAACAGGCCGAACCGCTGGTCGAGGTGCTGGATTTTCGCCGCCTCGGCCAGCCCCAGGGGCTGACCCTGCGGGGCAGCCAGGCGCAGGCCGGACTGTCGTTCTCCCTGAGCCGGCAGCAGGTGGTGGCCGCCGCCGAACTGCTGCTGCACGTGAGCCACGAGCCGCACCTGCCGGCCGGCTCACGCCTGCTGGTGGGGATCAACGGCGAGCCGCTGGCGGAAGTCGACCTGGTCGCCGAGCACCCCGTGGATGAACCGCTCAGGCTGACCCTCGACCCGCGGCTGCTGCTGCCGCAGAACCGGCTGGACCTGCGCCTGGACAGCGCGCTGCGCTGCGACGATCCGCAGACCTCGCCCCTGCTGGTAACGCTGGGCAAGCGTTCGGCGGTGACGCTGACCCTGCGCCGGCTGGACCTGCACAACGACTTGGCGCTGCTGCCGGCACCGTTTTTCGGCCAGGGTCAGATGAATCGCCTGCGCCTGCCGATGGTGCTGCCCCGCGAGCCTGACGCGGGTGTGCTGCGCAGCGCCGCGCTGGTCGCCTCGCATTTCGGCGCGCTGGCCGGTCGCCTGGGAGCCGACTTCCCGGTGCTCTACGACCAGCTGCCGCGCGGCAACGCGATCCTCTTCGCCCCGGCGGGCCGCGCGGTGGCCGGGGTCCGCGCGCCGATCGCAGACGGTGCCGGCCTCGCCCTGGTGGACAACCCGCGCGATCCGCTGGGCAAGCTGCTGATCGTCAGCGGAACCGATGCCACCGACCTGCATGCCGCCGCCGCACGCCTGGCGCTCGACTCAGGCAGCCTGCACGGCAGCGCGCAGCAGGTCAGCGCCCCCGAAGCCCTCGCCCGCCAGCCCTACGACGCCCCCAACTGGATCCCCGGCGGACGCAGCGTACGCTTCGACGAAATCAGCCAGGGCGCGCTGTCCAGCGACAGCATCACCCCGGCCAGCATGAGCCTAAGCTTTCGCGCCGCACCGGACACCTTCGTCTGGAACGCCGCCAACATCCCCATGCTGATTCATTACCGCTTCCCCGAGGGCGACTGGTTCGACGCGGCGCGCTCGCGGCTGGATGTGGCCCTGAACGGCAAGTATCTGACCTCGCTGCCGGTGCTCAAGACCGGCCTGGTGGAGAAGATCCGCAACCACCTGGGGCAGGAGACCCGCCAGCAAGAGGCGCTGATCGAAATCCCGGCCTACCTGATCAGTGGCGACAACCGCCTGGACTTCTTCTTCGACATCCAGCGCCGGGCGGACCCGGACTGCAGCACCGTGCTGCCCGAGCACGCCATCAGCGAAATCGACGGCAGCTCGTACATCGACTTCAGCGGCACGACCCACTTCGCCCAGTTGCCCGACCTTTCCCTGTTCGCCAGCTCGGGATTTCCCTTCACCCGCCTGGCCGACCTGTCGCAAACCGCGGTGCTGATGCCCCTGGCGCCGACCACCGGCGAAGTCGAGGCGATGCTCGGCCTGCTCGGCCACTTCGGCAAGGCCACCGGCTACCCGGCGCTGGGCGTCGAGGTGCTGGTCGGTACGGAGCGTCTGAGCGAGGTGCACAGCCGCGACCTGCTGGCGCTGGGTTTTCTCGACCGCCGCCTCGACGTGCCGACGCTGCTCGGCGACAGCCCCTACCGGCTCGACCAGCAGCGCCTGGACGTGCGCCACCCCAGCCTGCTGGAGGAAGCCCATGCCCGGGTGGTGCTGGGCGACTGGGCACGCCAGCACCGCGAGGCGCAGCGCTATGTCGGCGGCGAGGCGGGCTTTCGCGGGCTGATCGCCCGGCAATCGCCCTATCACCCCGAACGGGTGCTGCTGATGACGCTGGCCGGCGACGAAGCCTGGCTGCCCCGCATGGTCAGCAACCTCGACCAGCCGGCGATCCGCCGCAACATGCGCGGCGACCTCACCTACTTCGAGAGCGAGCAGCAGGTGCACGGTTTTCGCACCGCCGCGCTGTTCGTCCAGGGCGAGCTGCCCTGGTCGGTCCGTGTTCGCTGGCTGCTCGGCGAGCGGCCGGTGCTGTTGATGTCGCTGTTGCTGATTGCCGCGCTGCTGGTCACCGCGGCCCTCCATCCCCTTCTTCGCGACCGCGCCGCTCGGCGCCTGCACTGATCATCAGGAGCCCCTCGATGGCCTACGGAACCTTGAAAAAACTACCGCTGGCACTGTGTCTGACCGGCAGCCTGGCACTCCCGGCACTGGCCGCCGAGCGGCCGACCGAAGGCCTGGCTGCACTGCTGGCCCAAGCCGACTTCTGGGACGCACGCCACCGTCCCGATCTGGCGCGGCAAAGTCTGGAATGGGCCCAGCAGGTCCAGCCTGACAGCGAGGAAGTGCTCTATCGCCTGGCGGCCAGCGCCGCCGGCCAGGGCGACATGTCGGCCGCCAGCCAGTGGCTCGAACACTTGCGCGCCCACCACCCCACCAGCCCCGGCATCGAACTGCTGACCCAGGCGCTGACCGGCCAGCCGCTGGATGCCGCGCGGCTGCAGGCCGCCCGCCAGCTGGCCAGCCAGGGCAAGGTCGAGAAAGCCGCACGCGCCTACCGCGACCTGCTCGCCGGCCAGCCTCCGCGTCCGCAGCTGGCACTGGAGTACTACCAGACCCTGGCCGGCACCGAGCGGGGCTGGAACGAAGCGCGTCAGGGCCTGCAGAACCTGGCGCGGCTGCAGCCGAACAACCCGCAGATCCGCCTGGCGCTGGCCCGCGCGCTGAGCTACCGCGAGGCCACCCGCCGCGACGCCATCGCGCTCTACGCCGAACTCGACGGCGCGCTGCCCGAGGCCCGCCGCGAGTGGCGCCAGGCCCTGCTCTGGCTCGATGCCGGCGAAGCGGACCGGGCGCTGTTCGAGACCTACGCCAAGGCCGATCCGGCCGACCGCCAGCTGCCGGCGCACCTGGAGAAGGCGCTGGCCGGCAAGCGCGTCAGCCCCGCCGACCAGGCCCGCACCAGCGGCTTCGCCGCCCTCAAGAACGGCCAGGATGCCCAGGCGCAACGCGCCTTCGAACAGGCGCTCAGACACGATTCCGCCGATGCCGACGCCCACGGCGGTCTGGGCATCCTGCACCTGCGCCGGGCGGCTTACGCCGAGGCGGCCGAACACCTGCAGCGTGCGGTGAGCCTGGCACCGGCCCAGCGCGCCAAGTGGGCCGGCGCCCTGGCCGACGCCACCTTCTATCAGGCGCTGCAGCAGGCACGCGGCCTTGCCGATCTGGGCGAACTGGCCGAGGCCAGCGCCCAGGCGCGGGCGCTCGACCCGGTCAGCCCGGCGCAGCGGCGCGACGCCCGTCTGCTGGAGGCGGACCTGTTGCTGCGTCAGGAGCGCGCCGACGAAGCCGAGCGGCTGTATGCCGAGGTGCTGAACGAGGCCGCCGGCAGCGAAACCGCGGTGGTCGGCCTGTATGCCGCCCTGCAAACCCAACGCAAAACCGCCCAGGCGGCTTCGCTGTTGCGCCAGTACCCCGAGCTGAGCCAGGCCCGTCTGGCCGAGATCCGCACCCTGGAAGCCCTGGCGCTGAGCCAGCGCGCCGAGCAACTGAGTGAGCGTGGCGAATTCGCCAAGGCCGACCGGCTGCTCGAGCGGGCCAGCGGTCTGGCCCCGGAAAACCCCTGGGTGCGGCTGGCCCAGGCGCGCCGACTGCAGCGCGAAGAGCAGCCCGAGCGTGCCCAGGCACTGATGGCGCAGCTGGCACAGCGCAGCGACGACTCCGAGGCGCTGCAGGCCGCCGCGGTGTTCGCCGCGGACCAGCGCCGCTGGACCGACGCCCGCCAACTGCTCGGCCAGTTGCCCGCCAGCAGTGCGCCGCGACCGGAGCTGGCCGCGCTGGCCGAACGCATCGACGTGGGCCTGCGCATCGACCAGGCCGTGGCGGCGATGGCCGCCGGTGACCGGCCGGCCCTGGCCGTCGCCCTGCGCGAGCTGTACCAGCGCCAGCCGAGCGGGCTGGACAACCGCGGTCAGGTGGCCCTGACCCTGGCGCAACTGGGCGAAGCCGAATGGGCGCTGACCATGGTGCGCCAGGATCTGCGCGCCCATGCCGAGGCCGACCCCGGCGCCTTGCTGCCGCACCTGGCGGTGCTGGTCAGCACCGGCCAGGCCAGCGACGCCAGCCAGCTCATGCACCGCATGGAAAACCACGGCGAACTGTCCGCCGAGGGCCGCCAGACCCTGCGCCGGCTGCGCAACGGCATGGTGGTCAGCCAGGCCGACCGGCTGCGCGAGGAAGGCCGACTGCAGCACGCCCGCACCCTGCTCGAGCAGAGCCTGGCCGACACTCCGGAGGATGCCGCGCTGCTGCTGGCCCGCGGCCGCCTGCACGAGGCCACCGGCGAGCTGGACGACGCGGCAGCGCTCTACCGCCAGGTCCTGGCGACGACCCCCGACGACGCGCAGGCACTGCAGGCGGCGGTGAGTGTCGCCCTCGCCGCCAACCAGACCGCACGCGCCGAACAGCTGCTTGGTCAGGCGGGCGATCGTCTCGACCAGGGCACCCAGCTGTACCTCTCGGCGCGCATCGCCGAGGCCCGCGGCGAATACCGTACCGCCATCGCCCTGCTGGAAGACGCGCGCGCGGCGCTGCCCGCCGCGCCCCAGCGCACCCACCACACCCCCGCCGGGCCGCTGCCGGCGGAACTGCTCGAGCATCACCTGAACAACCCGCGAACCGAGGCGCGGCCCAGCCCCAGTGGCGTACCGGGCCTCACCCCGTCCTTTCCCGGCGCCGATCAGACGGTCCATCTGGGGCGTGACATCGACCGCATGCTGGTGAGCCTGCAGGAGCGCACCGCCAGCCGCCTGCAGGTTGGCGCGCAATACCGCCAGCGTTCGGGCACCGAGGGCCTTTCCGAACTGACCGAATGGAGCGCTCCGCTGCGCTTTTCCATGGTGCCCGGCGAGAGCGGCCGCCTGGAGCTGACGGTCACTCCGGTGCATCTGGATGCCGGGCGCCTTAGCGCCGACGATGCCGCCGACTTCGGTGCCAACGCGCTACTGGCCGCGCCGGCTGCCGGCGGCTCGCAGGACGAGGCCGGCGTAGGCCTCGGCATCGGCTGGTCCGGCGAGCAACTGGCGGCGGATGTCGGCACCACCGCGCTTGGCTTCGAACAGAGCAACCTGATCGGCGGGCTCGAATGGCGGCCGACCCTGGGGCAGCATGCGCGGCTCACGCTGGGGCTGGAACGCCGCGCGGTGAGCGACAGCCTGCTGTCCTACGCCGGCGCCGAAGATCCGCTGACGGGCCGGACCTGGGGCGCCGTCACCCGCAACGGCGCACGCCTGCAGTACGCCTGGGACGACGGTGCCAGTGGCTTCTACGCCGGCGGCGCTTATCACCTCTATCGTGGCAAACAGGTGGAAAACAACCGCTCGGCCGGCCTGAACGCCGGCGCCTACCTGCGGCCGATCCGCGGCCAGGGCCGCGAACTGCAGACGGGCATCGCGCTCAACTGGATGAGCTACGACGAGTACCAGGGCGGCTTCAGCCTCGGCCACGGCGGCTATTTCAGCCCCGAGAGCTTCGTCGCGGTGTCGCTGCCGGTGCAGTACACCCAGCAGTACGCGCCGTGGACGCTGAAACTGCAGATCGCCCCGGGCTACCAGCGCTTCGATGAAGCCAGCGCCGACTATTTCCCCCGCCACCGGGAGCTGCAGGCGCAGCTGGAGGCCGATGCCACACGCCCGGCCCGCTACGCCTCCAACAGCGACTCGGGCCTGGCCTTCGGCGGCGGCGCCAGCGTCGAGTACAAGATGGCCGAACGCGCCGAACTGGGGCTTGCCGTGGGCTATGACAGCTTCGGCGACTTCTCGGAACGGACCGGGCTTCTCTACCTCAACTACCGGCTGTAACGCCGCTGGCGGGCGGCGCGGCGCGGGTGACCTCAGCCCGCCCCGGCTGCCCGCGCACCCGGCAATCCTGCTAAGCTGCGCGGCCATGAAAACGCCCCCTTCCCGTCCCGTTGTCCTCTGCCTGTCCGGCCACGACCCCAGTGGCGGCGCCGGCCTGCAGGCGGACATCGAAGCCCTGCTGGCGCAGGGTTGCCACGCCGCGCCCACGGTCACCGCGCTGACCGTGCAGGACACGGTGAACGTCGTCGACTTTCGCGTGCTCGACCGCGACTGGGTGCTGGCCCAGGCCCGCGCGGTGATCGCCGACCTGCCGGTCGCGGCGGTCAAGCTGGGCATGCTCGGCTCGGTGGAGATGGTCGACACCGTGCTGGAGATCATGCGCGCGCTGCCCGGCGTGCCGCTGGTCTGCGACCCGGTGCTGCGCGCCGGCGGCGGCGGTGCCCTCGGTAAAGATGACGTCGGCTACGCCATGCGCGAGCGGCTGCTGCCGGTCGCCACCATCGCCACGCCGAACCTCCCCGAGGCGCGCATCCTCGCCGAACTGCCCGGGGGCACGGCGGACGAGTGCGCCGAAAAACTGTTGCCGTTCATCGAGCACCTCTTGATCACCGGCGGCCACGGCGACGAGCGCGAGGTGCATAACCGCCTGTATTCGCGCGACGGCAGCCGCCACGATTTCGCCTGCGTGCGCCTGCCCGGCAGCTACCACGGCTCCGGCTGCACCCTGGCCAGCGCCCTGGCCGGGCGTCTGGCCCAGGGCGAGGCGCTGGCCAGCGCGGTCAGCACGGCGCTGGACTACACTTGGCGCACCCTGCGCGATGCCGAAGCGCCCGGCCACGGCCAGTACGTGCCGCGCCGGCTACCCCTGGACTTCTGCTGATGAGCCAATTCTTGCGCGGTCTCTACGCCATCACCGACAGCACCCTGCTCGCCGATGGCCGCCTGTTTCCCTACGTCGAAGCGGCGCTCAAGGGCGGCGCGAAGCTCCTGCAATACCGTGACAAGTCCGCCGACGAGGCCCGCCGCCTGCGCGAGGCCGACGGCCTGCGCGATCTCTGCGCGCGCTACGGCGCCCAGCTGATCATCAACGATGACGCCGAACTGGCCGCGCGCCTGGGCGTCGGCCTGCACCTGGGCCAGGAAGACGGCTCGCTGGCCGCCGCCCGCGCCCTGCTCGGCCGCCAGGCGATCATCGGCGCCACCTGCCATGCGCGCCTGGACCTGGCCGAGCAGGCCGCCCGCGACGGCGCGAGCTACCTGGCCTTCGGTCGCTTCTTCAATTCGCTGACCAAACCCGGCGCCCCGGCAGCCCGTCCCGAGCTGCTGGAGCAGGCCCGCGCGCGCTTTCACCTGCCGGTCTGCGCCATCGGCGGCATCACCCAGGACAACGCCGCCGCGCTGATCGCCCAGGGCGCGAACCTGATCGCGGTGGTCCACGCGCTGTTCGCCGCCGACTCGCCCGCCGAGGTCGAGCGCCGCGCCCGCGCCTTCGCTGCCCTGTTCAACCCTTCCTGACTGTTCCGTAGCGCCCGGCCCCGCCCGGCCTTGCTGGAGGCTTTTGCATGTCCCGTTCCGAAATCCTGTTCAACAGCGCCCAGAAGCACATCCCCGGCGGCGTCAATTCCCCGGTGCGCGCCTTCAAGGGCGTCGGCGGCACGCCGCTGTTCTTCAAGCACGCCGAAGGCGCCTATGTTGTCGACGAAGATGACAAGCGCTACGTGGACTACGTCGGCTCCTGGGGCCCGATGATTCTTGGTCATGGTCACCCGGACGTGCTCGACGCGGTGCGTCGCCAATTGCAGCACGGCCTGTCCTACGGCGCGCCGACCGCGCTGGAAACCGAGATGGCCGAGCTGGTCTGCTCGCTCGTGCCGTCGATGGACATGGTGCGCATGGTCAGCTCGGGCACCGAGGCGACCATGAGCGCGATCCGCCTGGCCCGCGGCTACACCGGGCGCGACAGCATCATCAAGTTCGAGGGCTGCTACCACGGCCACTCCGACAGCCTGCTGGTCAAGGCCGGCTCCGGCGCCCTGACCCTCGGTGTGCCCAGCTCGCCCGGCGTGCCGGCGGCTTTCGCCCAGCACACCCTGACCCTGCCCTACAACGACCTGGCTGCCGTCGAGCAGACCCTCGCCGAGGTCGGCCAGACCGTCGCCTGCATCATCGTCGAGCCGGTAGCCGGCAACATGAACTGCGTGCCGCCGGCCCCGGGCTTCCTCGAAGGGCTGCGCGCGGCCTGCG
>JAUVZY010000048.1 GCA_030602315.1 Pseudomonadaceae bacterium
GCTTGCCGTGGCCGCGCTGCTGATGGTCTACGGCGCGATGACCGCCTGGCGCACGCCGGTCGACGTCTTCCCCGACCTCAACAAACCCCTCGTCACGGTGCTGACCGAGGCGGGCGGGATGGCGCCCGAGGAGGTGGAGCAGCTGGTCACCTTCCCGCTCGAGACCGCACTCAACGGCATGCCCGGCGTCACCCGCGTACGCAGCACCTCGGGCGTGGGCCTGTCCATCCTCTACGCCGAGTTCGATTGGGGCACCGACATCTACCGCAACCGCCAGCTGGTGGCCGAACGGCTGGCGCTGGTGCGCGAGCAGTTGCCCGGCGACATCACGCCCGTCATGGGGCCGGTGTCCTCGATCATGGGCGAGGTCATGCTGATCGCGCTGCCGCTGGGCGCCGGTGATGGCCAGACGCCAGCCGTCAGCCCTGTGGCGGCGCGCGAGTATGCCGACTTCGTGTTGCGCCCGCGCCTGCTGTCGATTCCCGGTGTATCGCAGGTGATCCCGATCGGGGGCGAGGTGCGCACGCTGCGCGTGGCGCCCGACACGGCCCGCATGGCGCAGTTCGACGTGTCGCTCAACCAGCTCGAGAAGGCGCTCGAGGGCTACGCCGGGAACGCCGGGGGTGGCTTCATCGACCTCAACAGTCGCGAGTACCTGATCCGTCACCTGGGGCGCAGCAACCGCATCGAGGACCTGGCCGGCATCGCGGTGGCGTGGAAGGATGGGCGTTCCATCCTGCTCGAGCAGGTGGCAGCCGTCTCGTTCGCGCCCGGACTCAAGCGCGGTGACGCGGGTTACGGTGGTTTGCCGGCCGTCGTGATCAGCGTGCAGAAGCAGCCGCAGGCCGACACGGTGGCGCTCACCACGCAGATCGAGTCGGCGCTGGTCGAGCTCAGGCCCGGCCTGCCCGCAGGCCTCGCCGCGCCCAGGGTGCTCTTCCGGCAGGCCGACTTCATCCAGGCCTCGATCGGCAACGTGGCCGAGGCGCTGCGCGACGGGGCGATCATGGTGGCGATCGTGTTGTTCGCCTTCCTGCTGTCGGCGCGCACGACGGTGATCTCGCTGACCGCGATCCCGCTGTCGCTCGCCGTCACCGCACTGGTGTTCCAGTGGCTAGGGCAGTCGATCAACGTGATGACGCTGGGCGGGCTGGCGATCGCGATCGGTGAGCTGGTCGACGACGCGGTGGTCGATGTCGAGAACATCCTGCGGCGACTGAAGCAGAACCGCGCCGCGCAAGACCGGCTGCCCGTTCTCGAGGTCGTCCGCAGCGCCAGCGTCGAGGTGCGCTCGGGCATCGTCTATGCGACGGTGATCGTCGTGCTGGTCTTCGTGCCCCTGTTCGCGCTGCCGGGCATCGAGGGACGGCTGTTCACGCCGCTGGGCATCGCCTACATCGTGTCGATCGGCGCGTCGATGCTGGTATCGATGACCGTCACACCGGTGATGTGCTACTACATGCTGCCGACGATGAAACGCCTCGATCACGGCGACAGCCCGCTGGTCGCCTGGCTCAAGCGTCAGGACACGAAGCTGCTGCACTGGTCCTTCGGGCGCGCGAAGCTCTTGATCGTGGTGGCGATGCTGGCGGTGGCGGGCGCGGCCGCGACGGTGCCGTTCTTCCCGCGCGCCTTCCTGCCGGCCTTCAACGAGGGTTCGCTGGTACTGGGCCTGGTGATGCAGCCCGGCACCTCGCTGGCCGAAGCCAACCGGATCGGGCGCGAGGCCGAACTGCTGATCGGCCAGGTTCCCGAGGTGACCCAGGTCGGCCGCCGCACCGGCCGTGCCGAGCTCGACGAGCATGCCGAAGGCGTGCACTCGGCCGAGATCGACGTGGACCTCAAGCGCAGCGGGCGCGACCGCGAGGCCATCATGGCCGACATCCGGGACCGGCTCTCGGTGCTGCCGGCGCAGGTGGCCATCGGCCAACCGATCAGCCACCGCCTCGATCACCTGCTGTCGGGCGTGCGCGCCCAGGTGGCCGTGAAGATATTCGGCGACGACATCGACACGCTGCGCGGCCTGGCCGAACAGATGCGATCCGGGCTGAGCGGGGTGCCCGGCCTGGTCGACCTGACGGTCGAGAAGCAGGTGCTGATTCCGCAGATCACCGTGCGGCTGGACCATCGCAAGGCCGCCCAGCTCGGGCTGTCGCCCGGCGAGGCGATCCGCGTGCTGCAGGCGCTGACCGATGGCGCTCACGGCGCGCAGATCGTGGACGGTCCGCGCCGCTACGAGCTGGTGCTGCGTCTGCCCGATGAGCGGCGCGGCCCGCAGGATCTGGCGCGGATCCTGATCGACACCCCTGCCGGCCGCGTGCCGGTGTCGGCCATCGCCAGCGTCGAGGAGACCGATGGGCCCAACCAGATCGGACGCGAGAACGGTCGTCGCCGCATCGTCGTCTATGGCAACACCGATGGCAGCAACATGAGCGAGGTGATCGCTGCCGTGCGCGGCGTGATCGCCGGGCAGGCGTTGCCCACCGGCTACTTCATCAGTCTGGAAGGTCAGTTCCAGGCCCAGGAGCAGGCCACGCGCCTGATCGCGGGCCTGTCGGTGGTGTCGCTGGTGATGATCTTTCTGGTGCTGTACTCGCGCTACCAGTCGGCGGTGCTGGCCGGCATCGTGATGGCGAACATCCCGCTGGCCCTGATCGGCTCTGTGCTGGCGATGTGGATCGCCGGGGTACAACTGTCGGTGGCGTCGATGGTGGGCTTCATCACGCTGGCGGGTATCTCCACGCGTAACGGCATCCTCAAGATCAGCCACTACATCAACCTGTGCAAGTTCGAAGGCGAGACTTTCAGCCAGGCCATGATCGTGCGCGGCTCGCTCGAGCGGCTGACGCCGGTGCTGATGACGGCCCTGGTTACAGCCTTCGCACTGACGCCGCTGCTGCTGGCCGCCGATGCCCCGGGCAAGGAGATCCTGCACCCGGTCGCGGTCGTGATCTTCGGTGGCTTGGTCAGCTCGACGCTGCTGGACACCCTGCTCACCCCGGTCATGTACTGGATGTTCGGTCGCAAGCCGACCGAGCGGCTGCTCGGCGAGGATGCGCACACGCCGGCAGTGGCCGACCCACGCGAGGCTTTCTGAGCGCGCGCTCGTCACGGAACCAGGCACTCGCGGTGCCGCCTGCTCGAAGCGCACCGCGTTCCCAAGGAGATATCACCCATGATCACCAAGTTCCTCGCGGCTGCCGTCCTGGCCGGCTCCACCCTTGCATCCACCCCGGCCCTCGCGCATGGCGGCGCCGCCCCCAAGCACGGCGGAATCGTGCAGACCGCAAGCGACCTGTCCTTCGAACTCGTTGCCGGCGAGGGGGCTGCGATGCTGTATGTCGAGGATCACGGCAAGCCCATGGTCCCGACCGGCATGAGCGGCAAGCTGACCGTGCTCAACGGCACCGAGAAATCGGAAGCCCCGCTGGTCGTGAGCGGCGACAAGCTCGAAGCCAAGGGCGTCAAGCTCGCCAAGGGCGTCAAGCTCGCCAAGGGCGCAAAGGTGGTGGCCGCTATCAACACCGCCGAACAGAAGGCCATTACCGTGCGTTTCACCGTGCGCTGAGCGCTCACTGCGCCTGCACTTGCGGCGCAGCCCTGCGGCTGTCTCGCCTCCGCCATCGAGCGGAACAGGCGGCGCAGAATCGCCTCGACGGCAAACTGGCTGACGGCGAGTCGAGCGCAGGCCAGTGCGTGAGTTTGACCAGTCCGTCGAGTGACACGGTAAGATGCCGATCATCGATATGGCTGTAGCCGCAATTTGACAGCAGGATGACAAGTGAGCGACTTGAAGCAGAAGCACTGGCACCAACTGCCCGACGAAGAGGTACTCAGGCTGCTTGCCACGAATGGGCAGACGGGCCTGGATCGGATTGCAGTAGAAGAGCGACGACATCAACACGGACCAAACTCGCTGGCCAAGCGAGTTGGCGATGGACCCTTGTTGAGGTTTCTGCTGCAGTTCAATCAGGCGCTGGTCTACATTCTGCTTGTCGCGGTGATAATCAAGCTCTCCTTGGGAGCCTGGGTCGATGCAGCGGTGATCTTCGGCGTGGTGCTGCTCAATTCGATCATCGGATTCGTCCAGGAGGGCAAGGCGCTCAGTGCGCTCGAGGCGTTGTCGCGCGCCTTGAAGATGGAGACCACCGTCTTGCGGTCCGGAGAAAGGCAGCGCATCGACGCAGCCGGACTCGTACCAGGGGACATCGTCCTTCTCGCCTCCGGCGATAAGGTGCCCGCAGATCTTCTCCTGTTGCGCAGCCGCAGCCTGCAGATCGACGAGTCGGCCCTGACTGGCGAATCAGTACCGGTGGACAAGTGCCCTGGCGTTCTGGAACTCGAGACGCCGCTCGCCGACCGGACGAACATGGCATACTCTTCCACCTTGGTCACGTATGGCACAGGCGTCGGCGTCGTTGTCGAAACGGGGGACAGCACCGAGATCGGCCGCATTTCGGAGCTCATCGCCAGCGCCGATGTAATCGCCACACCGCTGACGCGCAAGATCGCCGACTTCAGCAGGCTGTTGCTCTACGCGATCCTGGGGCTGGCTGCCCTCACCTTTGCCGTGGGTCTGTGGCATGGGCAGCATTGGGTTGACCTGTTCATGGCCGCCGTTG
>JAUVZY010000016.1 GCA_030602315.1 Pseudomonadaceae bacterium
AATGCTGAGCTGGGACGAATTCGACAAACCCGAAGAAACCACCGCCAAACCCGCCAACGGCGCCGCCAAGGCTGCCGACGAGCTGGTCGGTGAAGTCACCCTGGAAAAGCTCGACTCGGTCGGCGACGCCGCCGCCCATGACGCCCGCGCCGTCGCCGCCGACGACTCGGCCGCCGTCGCCCGCGCCAAGGCCGCGCTGAACGACCTCGACGTGCAGGAAGGCCTGGACGAACTCGAAGGCAGCGCCGCCCGCGTGCGCGTCGACGAAAAGCGCATGATCAACTGCCGCGCCGACCTCAACCAGCTCGTCCCCTTCAAGTACGACTGGGCCTGGCAGAAGTATCTGGATGGTTGCGCCAACCACTGGATGCCGCAGGAAGTGAACATGAACGCCGACATTGCCCTGTGGAAGAGCAAGGACGGCCTCACCGAAGACGAGCGCCGCATCGTCAAGCGCAACCTCGGCTTCTTCTCCACCGCCGACTCGCTGGTCGCCAACAACCTGGCCCTGGCCGTGTACCGCCTGATCACCAACCCCGAATGCCGCCAGTACATCCTGCGCCAGGCCTTCGAAGAGGCGATCCACACCCACGCCTACCAGTACTGCATCGAATCGCTGGGCATGGATGAAGGCGAGATCTTCAACATGTACCACGAGATCCCGAGCGTCGCGAAAAAGGCCAGCTGGGGCCTCAAGTACACCCGCTCCATCTCCGACCCGCGCTTCAACACCGGCACCGTCGAGACCGACAAGCAGTTCCTGAAGAACCTGATCGCCTACTACTGCGTGCTCGAAGGCATCTTCTTCTACTGCGGCTTCACCCAGATCCTCTCCATGGGCCGCCGCAACAAGATGACCGGCACCGCCGAGCAGTTCCAGTACATCCTGCGCGACGAGTCCATGCACCTGAACTTCGGCATCGACATGATCAACCAGATCAAGATCGAAAACCCGCACCTGTGGGACGCCGAAATGAAGGACGAAGCGACTCAGATGATCCTCCAGGGCACCCAGCTGGAAATCGAATACGCCCGCGACACCATGCCCCGCGGCGTCCTCGGCATGAACGCCTCGATGATGGAGGACTACCTCAAGTTCATCGCCAACCGCCGCCTGACCCAGATCGGCCTCAAAGAGGAATACCCGGGCACCACCAACCCGTTCCCGTGGATGAGCGAAATCATGGACCTGAAGAAGGAGAAGAACTTCTTCGAGACGCGCGTGATTGAGTATCAGACGGGTGGGGCGTTGAGCTGGGATTGAGTCAAAGGTCGAACATCACCGATCACCAAGGAAAGGAAAAAGGCCCCGCTTAGCGGGGCTTTTTTAAGGTCATGAGACAAGTATTCATCTGCATCAACGCAACTGGTTTACGGCACGAAAGTGAAGACCGCCTAATTGAAGTTGGCGCCATCGAGATAAACGATCGCGAGCTCACTGGACGGCATTTTCACTGCTATATAAACCCCCAAATGGAGGTGGAGGAACACTCAATCGCCGAACACGGAATCACGAATGAATTCCTTTCTGACAAGCCGTTATTCAGCCACATCGCAGACGAACTAGACGACTTCTTAGGATTTTCCGAAATTCTTGTAAACAACAAATCGGAAATCAAGCTTTTACAAAAAGAGTTCGCCCTGCTTCGTATTCAACCAAAAAACGCTCAATTGAAACGGGCCACCGAGCCAAATACCGTTCAAGACATACTGACCATCAGCTCCTTTCAGGAGTACAAAGAAGCTGAACAAGCATACCGCAACCAATGTCGAGACCTTTTCGGCGCTTTATTGGACGCAGAAATTTTTGCAGATGCGTACCTTACCGCCACTAAAAATGAATTAATAGTAAATAGCCTAGGCGACCTCCTAGAGCACGTGAACACCTCAGATCCAAACGACTTATTTAGAGGGGTTCCCGACAGGAACTTCAAGCTACTTCCATCGCTTTTCAGGCATGACAATGAGGGCCATAAGGTTAGAGAGGACAAGATGATGTGGGTTTTCAAAGCTCACTCACGCCCTCACTTGGAAAAACAGCCCGAGAATGAACTCCAATGGCTCACATTAGCACAACATCATGGGCTCCCCACGCGTCTTCTCGACTGGACGTTTAGCCCACTTGTTGCATGCTTTTTTGCCGTTCGAGAGCTTCCTGAGCGCGACGGCGCCGTCTATCTTTACGAAGCTAGAGAATATAAAAGAGAAGAAAAAATAAATATTCAAAAGCTAACCAAGCCCGTCGAATTTCTCCCGGCGCACGGATCACGAAGAATAACGGCCCAATCAGGCGCATTCACAATTCATCCAGACTGCTGCCAAGAAATCGATGAACCCAAAATTTTGAAATTCGTCATCCCAAGCCGCTCCAAAGAGTCCTTCCTGAAGCACCTGACTAAATACGGAATCAACAACTCAACCATTTTCCCTGATCTTGATGGCCTGTGTGCTCACATAAAAAAGCAACAAGGGTACTAGCGAGGTAGCCCGGACACCGCCCGGTGGAAAATCGCTCCGCGAGTTTTCCACCCTACCCGTAACTTCGGGCTGCGTAGCGAGGTAGCCTGGACACCGCCCGGTGGAAAATCGCTCCGCGAGTTTTCCACCCTACCCATAACTTCGGGCTGCGTAGGGTGGACAACGCTCTGCTTGTCCACCGCTCCAAGAGCTGACTTGTAAACGGCATTCAAAACGGTATCTTGCGCAGTGATGGCAAGTTGATGGCTAGCCTTTGCCCCCACTCAGGAACGAGTATCCATGTTCAAGCAATTCATGATGAGCGCCGCGGCGCTGAGCTTTGCTGTGCTGACCGGCTGCGCCTCCGTACCGATGGAATCCAGCGAAAAGGACCAGGCACTAAAGACATTTGCTGCTCCACCTCAAGATCAAGCCGGACTTTATATCTTCCGCGACTCGCTGCTCGGGGCCGCCCTGAAGAAAACCGTTAAGATCGATGGCGAAGTCATCGGTGAAACCGGCCCCAATACGTATTTCTACCGCCTGATAACGCCCGGTCAACACACGCTAGCGACCGAATCGGAGTTCAGCGACAACATGCTTCAGCTCAATGCCGAGGCCGGTAAAAACCACTATGTCCGGCAATCTATCAAGCTCGGCGTATTCGTCGGCGGTGCGAAATTAACCGAAGTTTCTGAGAGCGAAGGCCAGAAAGGGGTACAAAGCACCAAACTGGCCCAATAACCGCTGACTTGGGGGAAAATCGCTCCGCGAGTTTTCCACCCTACACGCAACTTCGGCTGGCGTAGGGTGGACAACGCTCTGCTTGTCCACCGCTCTACCCCGCCGCTGCTCAAGGATGAGCAACCATGTCCAACTACCGCCGTGCCCGCGTGCCGGGGGCGACTTACTTCTTCACGGTGAATCTGCGCGAGCGGTCGAGCGACCTGCTGGTTCGGGAAATTGCGTTGCTGCGTGAGTGCGTGCGAGCCACCCGTGCACGGCATCCCTTTCATATCGATGCCTGGGTCGTGCTGCCGGAACACATGCACTGCCTCTGGACACTTTCCGAAGGCGATGCGGACTTTGCCTTGCGCTGGAAGGTCATCAAACGCGCCTTTTCCAAGCGACTGCCGGCTACCGAGGCCCGCACGTCCACCCACCTCGCTCGCGGCGAACGCGGCATTTGGCAACGCCGGTATTGGGAACATCTGATCCGGGATGACGCCGACTACCAGCGCCACTTCGATTACATCCATTACAACCCGGTGAAACATGGGCACGCCGAGCGCGTGGCGGACTGGCCGTATTCGAGCTTTCATCGGGCGGTGCGGGCGGGTCTGTATGCGGAAGACTGGGCGGGAGACGGCAACGCGAGCGGGAGCTTTGGCGAGGGGTGAATGGTGGAAAACGCTTCGCGGTTTTCCACCCTACGGGTTGATTGCATCCTGCCAGCATCTCGATAAACTGCGCGCCGTAGATCACTTGGCTCCGCTTACAGGGAATGTTTATGGTGCTGCAATTTATAGCGCTCGCTACTTTGGTTTCTTGCCTGTTTCTGCCGTTAGGTGTGATGTACGCCTGGATTCACAAGCAGGAGAAGGCCGACCGGCGCAACCCTCTCACCGAAAACCTTCTCAGACTTCCCGCCGAATCATTGACCGAGCGTTTACAGGAGCAAGCAATTGATCTGATGCAAGTGTTTTTCATGTCGCTTGTCATCCCTTCGATCGTTCTGCTGACGCTTTTCGCCACTTGGATCGACATGGAAAAAGTTCAAATCAACTTCATGTCTGTCCTGGCAGTAGTCATCGTTCTGGGTGGTATCGGATGGGCCACGCGAAAAATGCTGATAGGCATGCGCGACCTTCGCGCCACACGCGCCGGTATCGAAGGCGAGTTGGCGACCGCGCAGTTACTGACGCCTCTGCTCGCGAAAGGCTGGAAGCTCTTCCACGACATTCCCGGTCAGCGGGGCAACATTGACCATGTATTGGTCGGCCCCGGCGGTGTATTCGCCATTGAAACGAAATTCCGTTCCAAGCCGCTCTCGGTAAAAGGGCTGGACGGGGCAACCGCCCGCTATGACGGGCAGGCGATTCATTTCCCCAATAGCAGGGAGACGCTTCCGCTCCAGCAAGCCGCTGCGGTCAGCAAAGAGCTGGCCGCCACACTGTCCGGTAAGCTGGGTGAGCCGGTTGTCGTTTCGCCAGTGGTCTCGCTGCCCGGCTGGTACGTCACCGTCAATTGCAAGCCGGCTCCCGGTCTGGTTGCAGTGATCAACCCGAAGACCCACGGCTGGTTCGAGCGCTCGTCGGGCTTCGACCAACACCTGCAAAATCGGATCTGCTTCGCCCTTTCCGAACTTGCCGCCCGCACAGCCAAACGCGCCTGATGCTGGGCGAGTGAAACAGGCAACGCGCTGGCTATCCGCCGCTTCATGCGTAGCCGCGCCCGCCCAACCCAAAAAAGGAATTTGCCATGCCCGGCATCACTCATGTCGCCAGCGCCTTCAAGGCCTTTCTCACTGACTTGCAGGCCCGTCGTGCGGTGGATTTGCCGGAGCTTTCCCGGTTGCGCAACGGCTTCGAGGGCTGGCTCAAAATCGAATTGTATCTGTGGCTGATAGAGCGGTACGGCCTGCAAGCGACGGCCGATGTGGGCCTTGAGTACAAGGTTTGGCTCGATCAGCGCCGCGCCCAGATGGACCGCAAAACCAAGCAGTGCGACCTGTGGGTGCGCGACGCCGAGGGACGCGGCTTCCACTACATCGAGCTGAAGGTACCCTTCGCCAACAACAATCAGGGCAAGCTGTTCCTCAGCGCCTCGGATGACTTTTGGTACATGTCACGGCTGTTGGCCGCCGACCAATCCGCGGCGACCGGCAGCGCCATCCTGCTGGGCGTCGGCTTTGCCGAGCAAGACTGGCGCGTAGCGATCAACGAGGCAGTTGCCTATGCCGATAACGACCCCGCTCACGTACAACACGAAATGGGCGCGCTCCCGCTCGATAACGAACGCGCACTGCTATGGGCAGTGATGACGAAGATCTATCCGTCCCGCCAGGGCAATCCCTCCGCCTGTTCAAGTGCCGGGGCGCTGTCCGTTCCGATCGATTAATCGTCTGGCCTAGCAGCACACCCGGACTGAAAAATGTCCTCAGACCGGCAGGGACAAGCCATGCGTGAAGTCGTGGAAGTGGTCGAGCAGCACCAGCACGACCCGGCCATGAGGACTTGTCCGCGCCCCTTGCGCGCGCAGACAAACCCTGAGATGACAGGCGCCGATCAAGCACCTAGCGCCCGGCAAAGCGCACAATGGGCGACAACAGCCGCTTATTGGAGCCATCATGGAACACGACCCCACACAGGCCCTGCTGGCCAGCTGGTCCGGCAATGCCGATGCCTGGACGCGAGCGGTGCGCGAAGGCCGGATTCGCAGCCGGCGCGCGCTGACCGATGGCGCGGTGCTTCAGGCTATCCGCCGCTGTTCGGCGCGGCGGCTGCTGGATGTCGGCTGCGGCGAGGGCTGGCTGTGCCGGGCGCTGGCCGGCAGCGGCATCGAGCTCACCGGCGTCGATGCGTCGCCAGCGCTGGTGGAGGCGGCTCGGAATGCGGGCGGCGCGGACTTTCGCTGCCTGAGCTACGCCGAGCTAATCGAGGCGCCACAGGCCGCCGGTGATGGGTTCGACGTGATCGTCTGCAACTTCTCCCTGCTGGACGACCGCACGCCCGAGCTGCTGGCCGCACTGGCGCAGATCGCCACGCCGGACGCGACCCTGCTGATCCAGACGCTGCACCCGCTTGCCGTCGAACCGCCCTACCAGGACGGCTGGCGGCTGGAACGCTTCGCCGGCTTCGACGGAGCAGACGCCTGGCAGCCGATGCCCTGGTACTTCCGCACGCTCGAAAGCTGGCTCAATGCCCTCTCCCCCACCTGGCGGCTGCAATCTTTGGAAGAGCCACGCCTGCCGGGCGCTGCGGCGCCGGCTTCGTTGTTGTTGAGTGGGCGACGGGTTGTGTGATGTGAGCGGGTAGCCGGGAGCCCCCGGCGGCCAAGGCTGCGCCGTTGACCGCCCTACGGCTCGGCGCTGTGTAGGGTGGTCAACGCTTTGCTTGGCCACCAGGACGGGCGGTCGGATCACCACATGCCGAAGCACGCTGCCCGGTTTCCCCGGCGGCCAAGGCTGCGCCGTTGACCGCCCTACAGCTCGGCGCTGTGTAGGGTGGTCAACGCTTTGCTTGGGCACCATGGCGGGCGGTCGACCCAACGGTTTGCTGAAGTGAGCGACTCAGACTCAGCCTTCAGCCGGTAACTGCCCCGATTCGCAGCCATGGGCCGCACCTACAGCAAGGGTCGGTACAATGCCTCCCTCGCCTCACCGCCCGGAGCCCCGCCCATGTTCACCCTCGTCCACCTGACCACCCCGCCGCCGGAAGCCATGAAGAGCCAGGTGCTGCAGATGGTGGTGGACTATTTCAGCGATATCAGCCCCGTGTCCCTCACGCCGAGCAACCCGCTGTATCAGCTGTACCAGTACGTGGTGGGGCTCGAGGTGCATCGCTATCTGGACAGCATGGACGGCGCCCAGGCCGGCAAGCCCGAATTGATCATGGCGCTGGATGCGGATGACCCGGCGGTGCTGCTCGGTTTCGCGCTGTACCTGCCCTATGTCGATGACCCGGACGCCTGTGCGCTGGTCTATCTGGCGGTGCAGGCCAGCCAGCGCCGGCAGGGCATCGGCCGGGCCATGGTGGAAGCGATGGTGACGCGTTATCCCCATGCGGAGGTGGCGTGCGTGGCCGGCAAGGTGCCGTACTTCGCCGCGCTGGGCTTTCAGCCGCTCGCGGTGCGCGGCCCGCAGGTGCTGATGAACACGCGGAACCAGCCTTCCAACGGCCTGGTGGCGGTGCAGGATCTGCAGCCGATCTTCCAATCGAAGGAGGTTCGGCAGATTCACAGCTACCTGGTGCAGCAACACGGGCGCAAGGCCATGAGCGACGCCGAGAAAAAGCGCGACCGGCTGCTCGACCAGCTGACGCAACAGGCAGCCCACTTGATCGAGACGTACACGTCAGCCAAGCGTTTGCATTGACGTCGCAGTGCGCCGTAGATGCCCCGATGAACCGGCCGGGGCTGCTCCCATCCAGAGGATGTTTGCCTCTGCCTGGACGGCCCCTGTCGGCGCCTGCTCCCGCGTCGGCACCTGCGCTCAGATCACTCCAGCGTCGCAGTGCGTGTAGCGATTGCTGGCGGCCGTGCGCCGTACGCAATCGCGCTTGTGCCTAGGGTGGGCTTCAGCCCAGCAAGGGCTCTGCCGCTAGCGCTTCACGCAAACGAAGATGGCGTTCCCGGACTGCCGATCCCAGGGGACGATCCGCTCATAGTCATGCTCGAACACGTGCACCTCGAAGTACGGGCGCAGCACCGCCTGCAGCTCGGTGAAGCTCAGGGCGACCATGGGGTGTTCGTCCTGCCAGCTCTGGGTCTGTCCGGCGTGGGTCCGTTCGATGCTGAGCCGAAGCGACTGCCGCTCGCCGCTGCCGCTGTAGTGCCAGCCGGAGCTGAAGCGGAACTGGCTGTCCTCGGCGGTGGCGGTGTGGATGGCGCTGAGGGCGTTGTCGATACGGGTCTTGTCGACGAAGTTGAAGCAGAACAGGCCGTCGTCCTTGAGCGCAGCGTGCACGCTGGCCAGGCACGCCTTCAGCTGCTCGACGCCGGCGCTGTAGTGGATCGAGTAGAGAAAGCAGGTGACGAGATCGAGCGGCTCGGCCACCTGGAAGTTGCACATGTCCTGGCAGGAGAACTGCGCCTCCGGGCAGCGCAGCAGGGCGCGGTCGAGCATCGGCTGGTTGAGGTCGATGCCGCTGCTCTGGTAGCCGAAGTCGAGAAAGTGCCGCGCATGCGCCCCGGTGCCGCAGGCGAGGTCGAGGTGCGCTCTGCCGCCGTTGCCGAACAGCTGATGCAGCCGATGGATGCCGTGGCTCTGCGCGCGGTAGTCGATGTCAGCGCACATCAGGTCGTAATAGCCGGAGAGATCGGTGTACAGGGCGTTGGCGGACATGATGGCCTGATGCGGGTGGCAAGTATCGGGGGCGCATCGTACACCAGCGCGGCGAGCGCGCCAGCGTTCAGGCGCCTCGCAACCTGGTCAGGCCGGCGCCTTCTGATTCGCTGGTACCGGGTACGCTTGCCGGCGCGCGTGGCCACGCGGGCGGCCGGCCGAACGGCGCGCCCGGGCCCGCCGGGGTCAGGCATCCGGCCCGGCGCTGCCACCCAGCGGATCGATCGGCGGCGCGGCCGGAGGAACGTGGGTGCTGGACGTGCTGCGTGTGGCGACGCTGTCGATCGCCTCGCGCAACGTTTCGGGCGCCTGGTAGTGCAGCATGTGCCCTGCCCCGTCGAGCAGGCGCAGTTCGGAGCTGGCGAGCGCGCCGTGCAGGCGCACCGAGTGGGTTTCGCTCGGCAGCAGCGCATCCTCGCGCCCGGCGAGAATGGTCACCGGCAGGCTCAGCTCGGCATAGCGGGCGCTGAGCGCGGTGGCGCACTGGATCAGCTGACCGAGTTCGGCCGAGGCTGCCTCGAGCTGCGATGGACGCAGCGCCATCCAGGTGGGGTAGGCCTCGAACGCGGCCGGCACCTCGCCCGGCGCGAACACGCGTTTGATCAGCGTTGGCCACGCCGCGCGGATCAGCCACGGCGCGATGCTGTAGCGCAGCACCTCGCCCACCACCGGAATGCGCGAGTCCTGCAACAGGTGCAGGTCCGGCAGCCCCGCCGGGTAGAAATAGCCTGACTCCAGAATGAGCCCCGATACCGCCTCGGGAAATTCCAGCGCCAGCGCCAAGGCCAGCAGAGCGCCGTAGGAGTGGCCGAGCACCAGCGGGCGCTCCAGACCAAGCTGCTTGAACGCCTGCTGGAACAGCCGCGCCTGATCCAGCACGTCCCAGCTGCGCGCGTGCGGGCGCTCGCTGTGGCCGTAACCGGGCCTGTCGAAGATGATCACCCGGTAGTCACGCGCCGCCAGCGCCACCAGGCCACTGAGCTGAAAATCCACGCCCATGGTGGCCAAACCATGCAGCAGCACCAGCGGCCGCCCCTGCCCCTGTTCGGTGTAGTGCAGGCGCACGCCGTCCACCTCGACGAACTGGCCGGTGGGCGGATGCTCTTCTTCGGTCTTGCGGCTGCGATAGGCGATGTAGGCGGCCGATGCGGCCATGGCGACGGCGCTACGAAGCAGGAAGGAAGGCATGGCTCATCTCCGGTGGCGTATTCACCACTAGAGCATGGCGCCGGCGCGCCGTTCCTGCTGCGCGACTGGTGGTTGCCGCCGGGGTGAGCGGCTCAGGCGCCCTTGAGCTGCAGCAGCAGAAAACCGGCCGCGATGCCGGCCGCGGCGATCGCCCAGCCGATCCGATGGGCCTTGTTCTTCATCGCCTGACGCGCGGGATCCACGGGCTTTTTCTTTCTCATAGGGTTACCTCTATCAGCCGATCTTCCGGCAATCACAAGGCCAAGGGCGCAGCAGGCGGACCCGACGCGCGAAACGGAGCGCGACCCTACGTGGCTGCGCTCGCGCCTGCAAGAGGACGGCGATGCTCACGGTGCAACCGGCTGCTGTAGCTTGGCCAAAACCCGCCGACGCCCCCCCGCTCGGCGGATGGCGGCCGCCCGGGCAAGGCCGCGATGCCTTATTCACCCGAACATTGATAGCAACCCGCCAGCAGGCTAGAGTCGCGCGCTCACCCGCCATGGACGACGAGGTGGCTTTAAAGCCCCGCCTGCGCGGGATTTGCACAGGACGCTTTTTATGAACATCCTCAAACCGCTGGCCGCCCTGGCCATGCTCGTCACTCTCTCCGGCTGCAGCATCAAGCAAACCGTTACCCCCGCCTCCTTCGTCCAGCCCGCTCAGGCTGAAATCTGCATGGTTCCCGAGCAGGGGCTGCGCAAGGGCTTCCATCAGACCTACCGCGACCAGTTGCTGAAGAAAGGTTTCGCCGTGCGTGAGCTGCCGGCCGGTTCCAGTGCAACCGACTGCGCGCTGGTCACTCGCTACACCGGAACCTGGGCCTGGGATCTGGCGCTGTACATGAACTACGCCGACATCAAGGTCTTCCAGGCCAGCCGGCAGATCGGCCACGCCAATTACGACGCTCGCTGGGGCGGCGGCCGGTTGGACAAGTTCATCGATGCCGAAACGAAGATCATTGAGATGACCAACCAGCTGTTCCCGCTCGGCGCCGCCGCCCTGCCGCAGGCCACGCCTTCGCTGGAGAGCCCCGCAGCCGGACAACCACTGAGCAAGGCGCAGTATCAGCAGGAGCAGCTCCAGCGCCTGATGAACGAAAACCTCTCCTACGAGGAATACAAGCGTCGCCACCAGCAGATCATGCAGCAGTGATCGCCACGGGCTGAGGGGCCTTCATCCGGGCGACAGATAGCGCCGGCTCACTGCGCCCCGAACAGCGCCGTCCAGTAGATGCCTGCGTCGCTCTTGGGGTCGACCGCATAGGCCGCGCCCAGCTCGGCGAACTGCGGGTTCATCAGCGTGGCGCAGTGGCCGGGGCTGGCCAGCCAGCCGTCGAGGACCTTGCGCGGGGTGTCGAGGGCGGCGGCGAGGTTTTCGCCGATCGCCCGGCCCTGATAACCGGCCAGCTCGGCGCGATCGCCGGGGGTGTGCCCCTGCCGGTCGCGGTGCTCGAAGAAGTTCTGGTTGGCCATCGCCCGGCTATGGGATTCGGCGGCCAGTGCCAGCGAGGCATTCCAGCGCACTGGCGCGGCGGCGGCGAAGGATTCGGCACCGCAGCGGCGCGCCTGGGCACGGGCGCTGTTGATCAGCTCCAGCAGGCGCTGACCCTCGGCCTGCCAGTCACCGAGGTTGCCGGTGAGCAGCGGCCGGGCAAGCACGATGCGCCAGTCCCGCAGGGTGTGATTGACGCCGATGTCGGTGTACTGCGGATCGAGCAGCACCTGGCAGAAGCTGTCCTGCAGCGCCCGGGCCGCCGCCTGCGCATCGCGCGGGCCGGACAGGCTGATGGCCTGCACGGTGACCATCGGGTAGCCGGTACGCGCCACCTCCTGCTGCAGATCGCCGACGCCGGAAACCGGCAGCACCAGCCGTGAATCCACCGCGAGCGGGGTCAGGTCGCCGCGCCCCTGCCCGGCGCACTGGCGCACTTCGCTGCGATAGACGTTGATGGCCTCGACCAGCCGGGCCGCCTCGTCGGCCGCGGCGGTAGGCGCCACGGCCAAGCCGGCGGCCAGAGGGGTCAAGCAGACAAGCAACGACAGGACACGCATGGAATCCTCCAATGTTTTTTCGCCATCATCCGCCATTTGCGCTCGCCGTGCGCGGCCCAAGCAAACCGGCAAGCCGCAACGATAGCCGTTTGCGCCGCGCCTGTCGGCGGGCGAACGCTGCAAACCGGCGCGGAGACAGTACAATGGCGCCCTTTTTCAAATACCCGACGCCTGCGCCATGCCATTACCCAAGCATCATCTGGAACTGCTCGCCCCCGCCCGCGATGTCGCCATCGCCCGCGAGGCCATCCTGCATGGCGCGGATGCCGTCTACATCGGCGGCCCCAGCTTCGGTGCGCGGCACAATGCCTGCAACGAGGTGAGCGAGATCGCCGAGCTGGTGAAATTCGCCCACCAGTACCATGCGCGGGTGTTCGTCACCCTCAATACCATCCTGCATGACGATGAACTGGAGCCGGCGCGCAAGCTGATCGGCCAGTTCTACGACGCGGGCGTGGATGCGCTGATCATCCAGGACATGGGCATCCTCGAGCTGGACATCCCGCCGATCGAGCTGCACGCCAGCACCCAGACCGACATCCGTACGCTGGAACGGGCGAAATTTCTCGGCAACGCCGGGTTCTCGCAGCTGGTGCTGGCGCGCGAGCTGTCGCTGCCGGAAATCCGTGCCATCCACGAAGAAGTGGACACCCCGCTGGAGTTCTTCATTCATGGCGCGCTCTGCGTGGCCTTCTCCGGCCAGTGCTACATCAGCCACGCGCAGACCGGGCGCAGCGCCAACCGTGGCGACTGCTCCCAGGCCTGCCGCCTGCCCTTCACCCTGAAGGACGACCAGGGCCGCGTGGTGGCCTTCGAAAAGCACCTGCTGTCGATGAAGGACAACAACCAGAGCGCCAACCTGCGCGCGCTGATCGACGCCGGGGTGCGCTCGTTCAAGATCGAGGGCCGCTACAAGGACATGGGCTACGTGAAGAACATCACCGCCTATTACCGCCAGCGCCTCGACGAGATCCTCGAAGAACGCCCCGACCTCGCCCGTGCCTCCAGCGGGCGCACCGAGCATTTCTTCGTGCCGGACCCGGACAAGACCTTCCACCGCGGCAGCACCGACTACTTCGTCAGCGAACGCAAGATCGACATCGGCGCCTTCGATTCCCCCACCTTCACCGGCCTGCCGGTGGGCGAAGTGCTGAAGGTGAACAAGCGCGACCTGATCGCCCGCACCCGGGAGCCACTGTCCAACGGCGACGGGCTCAACGTGCTGGTCAAGCGCGAGGTGGTCGGCTTTCGCGCCAGCGTGGTCAAGGAACTCGGCCAGTTCGAGGAAGACGGCCAGCTGCGCTACGAATACCGCATCGAGCCCAACGAAATGCCGCCGGCACTGGCCAGGCTGCGACCGAACCACCCGCTCAGCCGCAACCTCGACCACAACTGGCAGCAGGCGCTGCAGAAGATCTCCTCCGAGCGGCGCATCGGCCTTTGCTGGCAGGCGCGGCTGAGCGAGGCCGCGCTGGAGCTGACCGCCACCAGCGAGGAAGGCGTGAGCGCCAGCGTGCGTCTGGACGGCCCGTTCGGCGAAGCGAAAAAGCCCGAGCAGGCGCTCGAGCAACTGCGCGATCTGCTCGGCCAGCTGGGCACCACGCCCTACCACGCCGAAGCCATCGAGCTGGAGGCGCCCCAGGCCTATTTCATCCCCAATTCGCAGTTGAAGGCGCTGCGCCGCGAGGCCATCGAAGCGCTGACCGCCGCTCGCGTCGCCGCCCATCCGCGCGGCTACCGCCAGCCGGAAAGCGATCCGCCGCCGGTCTACCCCGAGGCGCACCTGTCGTTTCTGGCCAACGTCTACAACGAGAAGGCGCGGGCGTTCTATCACCGCCACGGCGTGCAGCTGATCGACGCGGCCTACGAGGCCCACGAGGAAACCGGCGAAGTGCCGGTGATGATCACCAAGCACTGCCTGCGCTTTTCCTTCAACCTCTGCCCCAAGCAGGCCAAGGGCGTGACCGGCGTGCGCACCAAGGTCGAGCCGATGCAGCTGATCCAGGGCGATGAAGTGCTGACGCTCAAGTTCGACTGCAAGCCCTGCGAGATGCACGTGATCGGCAAGATCAAGGGCCACATCCTCGACCTGCCGCAGCCGGGCAGCAGCGCCAGCATCGTCGGCCAGATCAGCCCGGACGACCTGCTCAAGACCATCAAGCGCTGAGCGAGCGGCTCAGGTCGCCGCGCTGCCGACCGAAAGACGCAACCTGCCGGCGACACCACACGCCGCGAAGTCGAACGCGTGGCGTGCCTCAGGGTGTTCGACACCCCGCCCCACGCGACCACGCGAACACTTCGCCTGCGTTCACCGCTCACCCTGCCTGCCGATGGCGGAGCTTTTCCTCGGTCATCGCCACCGGGAAGAGCATGGCAGCACTGACCAGCAAGAAGCCGCGCGAAGTTGCACCGGCTTTGCTAGCTCAACGTCGAGGATTGGGATTGTGCTTGGGATGGCGGCCTGCGCACAGCCGCTCACGAATCGAGCAGCCCTGGAAGGCAGAGCCAAGTGCGCATCTGGCCAACACCGCCCGATGAGGCCGAAAACAAAAAGGGCGATCCTTTCGGATCGCCCTCTAAGCCCCGCGCAATGCGGGTTTTGTTTGGTAGGCACAATTGGACTCGAACCAACGACCCCCACCATGTCAAGGTGGTGCTCTAACCAACTGAGCTATGTGCCTTCGATGGGGGCGCATTCTATAGACCTCAGAATTCAAGTCAAGCCCTTTTTTCAATGACTTACTGAGATCGCTCGGTTTCGCTGTCAGCCAACCTGCAGGACCGGCTGGTCGACCGGCCGGCGCCGGGTTAGGATCGGGCTGTCAAATATTTAAAACGGGGCATCCGGAAATGACGCACACCGCCTACCCTGCTTCCTATTACGCCGCCAGTGCCCTGCCCGCGCCCGCCCGGCCCGCGCTCGAGGGCGAGCATGAGGCCGATGTCTGTGTCGTCGGCGCCGGCTACACCGGGCTTTCCACCGCGCTGTTTCTGGCCGAGGCCGGCTTTTCGGTGATCGTGCTGGAGGCGGCCAAGGTCGGCTTCGGCGCCTCGGGGCGCAATGGCGGGCAGATCGTCAACAGCTACAGCCGCGACCTGGATGTGGTCGAGCGCAATGTCGGTGCCCGCGAGGCGTCGTTGATCGGCGCCATGGCCTTCGAGGGCGGGCGGATCATCCGCGAGCGCGTGGCGCGCTATGGCATCGCCTGCGACTTGAAAGATGGCGGGGTGTTCGCCGCCTTCACGGCCCGGCAGATGCGTCATCTGGAAAGCCAGCGCCAGCTCTGGCGCCGCTATGGCTACGACCGGCTGGAACCGCTCGACCGCGACGGCATCCGCCGCGTGGTCGCCACCGAGCGCTACTGCGGCGGCATGCTCGATCACGGCGGCGGGCACATCCACCCGCTGAACCTGGCGCTTGGCGAAGCAGCGGCGTTCGAATCGCTCGGCGGACGGATCTTCGAGCAGAGCCCGGCGCTGTCGGTCAGCCGCGAGGCCAGCCCGCGAGTGAAGACGCCGCGGGGCGAGGTTCGTGCGCAGTTCGTGGTGGTGGCCGGCAATGCCTACCTGGGCGACCTGTTGCCGGAGCTGGCGGCCAAGTCCATGCCGTGCGGCAGCCAGGTGATCGCCACCGAGCCGCTGGGCGACGCGCTGGCCCGCAGCCTGCTGCCGCAGGACTACTGCGTCGAAGACTGCAACTACCTGCTCGATTACTACCGGCTCTCGGCGGACAAGCGGCTGATCTACGGCGGCGGGGTGGTCTACGGCGCGCGCGATCCGCAGAACATCGAGGCGATCATTCGGCCGAAGATGCTCAAGACCTTCCCGCAGCTGGCCAACGTGCGCATCGACTACGCCTGGACCGGCAACTTCCTGCTGACCCTGTCGCGCCTGCCCCAGGTCGGGCGCATCGGCGATTCGATCTACTACTCCCAGGGCTGCAGCGGCCATGGCGTCACCTATACCCACCTGGCCGGCCAGGTGATCGCCGAAGCGCTGCGCGGGCAGGCCGAGCGTTTCGATGCCTTCGGCAGCCTGCCGCACTACCCGTTCCCCGGCGGGCGCACCCTGCGCGTTCCGCTCACCGCACTGGGCGCGTTCTACTACGACCTGCGCGACAAGCTCGGCGTCTAGCTAGTTGGCGGCGCAGGCCGGCAGCGCCCGGCATTGCGCCGCGCTCTCGGCGCCCGCGGGGTCGGCGCAGCGGCGCGCCGTCTGCGCCTGCGCATGGCACTGGCGCTCGCCGAGCACATGCGCCAGGTTGTTCCACGCCGGGGCGAACTGCCCGTCACGCGCGACACTGGTGCGCAGGGCCTGTTCGGCCTGCGCCAGGTCGTTCTGCGCGTAATGCAGGTTGCCCAGGGCGAACCATGGCAGCGGCGAATCCCAGCGCGTTGCCGCGGTGCGGTAGGCGCGCTTGGCCGCCTCGGGGTTACCGGATTCTTCCAGATCGTTGGCAGCCTGCATCCAGACCACCAGCTGCGGCGCTGCCGGCAGTTGCTCGGGCGGCAGCGTCACCACCGCCCAGCGATCGCCCTTGTGCCAGCTGCGCAAAAATTGCCGGAAGCTTTCCTGGCGCCGTCGTTCGGTGCCCGAGCGCAGGATGAGCGTCTGATTGTCGAGGTCATAGCCGACCACTACAGCAAAGTGCCACTGCGGCCAGCGATCGAAAGCCAGGTTCTGTAGCACCAGCACGGGATTGCCGGCGGCGACCTCCGCCAGCAGGTCATCCAGACGGCGCCCCAGCGGATAGACGAGCAAGCCGTGGGCGCGTGCCGTCGCCACCATTTCCACCTGCAGGCTGCCCTGGCGGGCGGGCAGGTAGACGCGGTCGACCAGCGCCTGGTCATCGGTTTCGATTCCCCGATGAACCAGGGTGGTCGCCAGAGCTGCCGGGCCGCACTGGTACTCTGCCTGGGGAAAGAACGGCACATCCGCCAGTTCGACCTGCCGCGGGAGGTTGCTCTCGTCGATCGGCACGACCGACGCGCAGCCCCCCAGCAGGGCGATCAGCACGGCAACGATCCGCATCAGCGGTTAATGCAGTTGATGAAGTTGAACACGTTGGTGGCACACAGCATGTCGGTGATGATGAAGATCACCAGAAACAGCACGATGATGCCGATGACGCTGGCACTGCCGGCCGGCGCTTCCGACAGCTGCTGGTTGAACTGAGCCAGCTCGGCCGGCGTGAGGCTGTTGATCCGCGACTCCACCTGCGCCCGATCGACGCCCATGGATTCGAGCTTGGCCTTGACCTCCTGATCATCGAGCATGCTCAGCAATTGCTGGCGGTCCACCTGTTGGCGCTGCTCCGACAGCACCTCCGACGTTCCAATCATCGCCGCTTGGGCAGCCGGCACCTGAACCATCAGTGAAAAGTGCAGTGCGGCCAGCACGGCGGCCAGATAGCGCATCCAACGAGCTTTGAACATAGCGAGTTCCTCAGCAAGCAATGGGAAATGGTGCGCCCCCGGTAGCCAGGAAGAATTCGTACCAGAGGTACGGCTTTGACGAGACGGCACACCCGCGGTTCCGCCATCAGGGCGCTGGCAGCCAGCGCTCCGATACTCAAAGTCTAGAAGTACACGCGGCGAGCGCCAGCCTGGCTGGCGCGGCAGGACCTGGCCGGCGCGCGGGCCGGTCAGCCGAAGGCGGGGTCAGTAAAGCGGGGGATGATCGACCAGCCCTTCGATCTCGGCACGCACCAGCGCGCGCTGATCGAGCTTGCGGCGGGCGGGCTCGGGCAGGTCCTTGTAGCGGATGACGCCCTGCTCCACCAGCAGGTTGATGACGTCTTCGAAGACACGCACCACTTCGCGATCCGAGGCGTTGAGCTCGTCGAGCTTGCGCTTGACCTCGAGCCTGGCCTCCAGCCAGCTGTGCAGTTCGGGGCATTGCTCGGACAGGCTGCCGTCCATCCCCTCGAAAGGCTGCTCCTCGACCCGCAACAGTCGCCCCTGTTGATCCCGCTGCACGAACACCATCGACCGGCCCACCCGACTGGTAACGCGCCACCACTGGCGCATCAGCGATTGCTTGGAGGCTCTCCAGTACATCGCGTCAGGAGAGCAGGCTCACGACCATGAACCGGCTCAGGTTGGCCTGGGCCATGATCGTTTGCTGGGCGGCAGCATAGCTGGAGCCGTTGCGCTGCAACAGCCTGTAGAGCGACTCGGCGAAGTCCTGGGCCCAGGTTTTTTCATCCTCGCCAACGTGCCGCTCGATGAACTCGCGGATCTCCTGTTGGCGGTGGGCCAGCTGCTCGCGCAGCGCGGCGATCTGGTCGAGGGTCTGCACCACCGCATCGAGCAGGCGACGGATCTCGCGCGGATCGTCCGCCGGCAGCTGCTCGGGCAGGCGCAACAGGCTGTCTTCGAGGCTCTCCACCCGCTGCGCCCGCTCGGCGGCGAACAGCTTGCCCTCGCCGCGCACCGTCAGATGCTCGCGCAGTTGCAGCCAGTCGGTTTCCGGCGCGGAAAACTTCAGCGCGCCCTGGGGTGTCAGTTCGGCGCGAATGCCCGCCTCGCCCAGGCCGGCGTTGAAGCGGCGCAGCAGCTGCTGGTCACTGAGCCCTTCCTCGAGCACCACCGCCACCGGCTCGGCCAGCTTGCGCCCGGCGGCAAACAGCAGGCGCTCGGCGCCCGCGGCGCGCAGCTGGTCCAGCGATTCGAGCCCCTTGAGCGTGAAGCGCGCGCGGGCCGGCTCGTGCAGGCGCAGGCGCAGGCTCGCATCCAGCGCGCCGCCGGTGCGCTCGCTGCGTTGATCGAGGGTGGTTCGAGCGTCTTCGAGCAGCCCCTGCAGGCGCTCGCGGTCGTTCATTACCGCGGTGCCGAGCTGGCGGCTTAAGCCGAGCTTGAGCAGGTTGAGCCGCCCGCTCAGATCGGCCAGGTAGCTTTCGGCGCTCTGCATCGAGGTCAGCTGCTGATTGAGCTGCAGGCTGAAGCCCGAGGTGCGCGGCATGATCTGCGCGGCCGAGGCGGCGGCGCTGGCCACCGACGCCTGGGCGCCCTCGCGCACCGGCAGCACGGCCTGCTGGCGGCGGCCCTGCGGCTCGATGGCCGCGATCGGTGAGAGGGGTTTTTCGACCTTCATCGGCGCTCCTTACAGCAGCTCGAACAGCGACAGCGAGTTGAGCTTGAGATAGGTCTTCTGCGTCGCCTGCAGGGACAGCTGGTAGTTTTTCAGGTCGATGCTCGCCCGCGCGTAGTCCAGCTGCGCCAGATCGCCTTCGATCTTGCCGTTGACCAGCGCCACCTCGTCGTTGCTGTCACGCAAAAGGCTCAGGGTGTTCTGCCGCCCGCCAAGCTCGGTGACCGTGACCATCACCCGACCGTGGCTGTCATCCAGCGCCGCCAGGGTGTCGACGATCTGCTGGCGCACCGCCGGGTCGTTGCTGTTGAGCCCCGAGTTGCGCAGGGTATCGACCAGCGCATGCAGGCGATTGAGCAGCGGCATGTCCGGCCCGAAGATCTCCAGCGCCGTGGTGTTTTCCGGCAGCAGCACGCCGTTGGCCACTTCGGCCAGGCGGTGCTTGGCGTTGCCGGTGGCCGCGTAGGTGCCGGTGAGCGGATCGAAGGTGGCCGCCGGGGTTTCGCCGAGGGTGCCGGAGAACAGATAGCGGCCCTCCTCGTCGCGCACGTTGATGAAGCTGAGCAGGGTCTGCTCGATGCTCGACAGCTCGCCGGCCATCGCCGCCAGGTCCTGCTCGGTGTTCGAACCGTTGGCTGCCCACAGCAACAGGTCACGCACCTGCAGCATCGAGTCGGACACCGCGGTGAGGTTGGCCTCCTGGATCGACAGGCTGTCGGACACGTTGTTGATGTTCACCTTGTACTGGTTCAGGCTCGCTTCGGTGCGCTGCACGCGCAGGATTCGCACGCTGGCGATCGGGTCGTCCGACGGCAGGGTGATGCGCTTGCCGCTGGCCATCTGCTGCATGAGCTTGCCCATCTGCGCGGAATTGCGGTTCATCGCGCTGTGCATGGTGGCGGTGATCTGGGTGTTGCTGATACGCATGGGCATGGAGCTTTTCCTCAGAACGCAGCGAGCAGGTCGTCGAACAGGCGATTGGCGGTGGTGATGACCTTCATGTTGGCCTGGTAGGCCTGCTGGTAGGTCATCAGGTTGACCGCTTCCTCGTCGAGATTGACCGCGCTGACGCTGTCGCGCTGTGCCTGGGCCTGTTCGGCGACGGTGGTCGAGGCGCTGAGGTCGGCCTGGTTCTGCCGGCTGTCGCTGGCCACCCGGCCGAGCAGACCGGCGTAGGCATCACTTAAGGTACTGACGCTGCCGTTGACCGTGATGCTGAAGTTTTTCAGGCTCAGCAGCGTCAGCAAGGCCTCGTTGTTGCCGCTTTCGCCGGCGGCCGAGGAGAACGCCAGCTCCTGCGCGGTGAGCGGATTGATCTCCAGCATGCCGGTGATGCTGGTGGGGTTGTAGGTAAAAAGCGCCTGCCCCGGATTGCCGTTGAGGTCGAAACCGCTACCCAACAGGCTGTTGACCTGCTCGGACATCTGCCGGGCCATTTCATGCAGCGCGCTCTGCATCGGCCGCAGGGACACCTGCTCGGTCCGGTAGAGGCCGCCCAGGCTGCCGCCGAAGTCGTCCTGGCGCAGCGGAAAACGGGTGCCGGCGAACGACAGCGAGAAGGTCTGGTCGCCATCGGGGGTGTCGGTCAGCTCCAGGGTTGCCGCGGTCGGCCCCACCACCAGCGGCTGGCCGTTGCGGAAGGCCACGGTGAGCGCGCCGTCAGGCGTTTCGTTCACCCGCAAAGCGGCATATTCGCTGAGCTGCTTGATCAGGTTCTCGCGCTGGTCGCGCAGCGCGGTGGTGTCGGCGGCGATCGACTCGCTGGCGGTGATCTCCTTGTTCAGCATGGCCAGGTTGCGCGCCAGCGCGTTGATCTCGCCGACGGTGGCGCGGCGCTGCTCCTGCAGCGCGCCGATCTGCGCCTGGATGTTGCCGTTCAGGCCGTTGAAGCGCTGCGCCAGGTTGCGCGCCTCGGAGATCACCTGCTGGCGCAGGGCGACCGAGCCGGGTGCCACACTGGCCTCGCTCAAGGCGGCGAAGAAGCGGTCGAGGCCGACGCTGATGCTCGAGCCCTCGCCCACCATCAGCCCTTCCAGCGCGGTGAGGTACTGCTGGGCGGTCTGGTGGAAGCCCTGCTCGGTGACCGCGCGCCACAGCTGCTGGTTCTGGAAGTCGTTGGACAGGCGGCGGATCTGGATCACCTTCACCCCGCCGCCGGCATTGAGCGCCGCCGCGCCGGAGAGCGATGCGGTGACGGTCTGCAGACGGCTGAACCCCGGGGTGTTGACGTTGGCGATGTTCTGGCCGGTGCTGGCCATCGATACCTGGCTGGCGTTGATCCCGCTGTAGGCGATCTGGCTGAGGGTGGTCACGACGACAGGCTCTCCCGGAGTCCGTTACGCGGGATCGGCGCGGCGAAGGCCGGCGACCGCAGATGATGAGTGGCGCCCGCTTCGGAGGCGCTCTTTTCCGTCAGAGCGACCGTTTCGGCGGCCGACTTAAGCACCGGCTCGCCGGTCGGTGCCAGCGGCTGATGGCGCATGCCCAGGCCTTCGAGAATGCGCCGGGTGTAGTCGCGGGTTTCGCGGTAGGGAATGCGCTCGATCCACTCGCCGATGCCGATCTCGCCGCGGCGCGGGTCACCGTGCGCACGCAACCACTCGTCCACCTTGCCGGGGCCGGCGTTGTAGGCCGCCAGCGCCAGCGCGCCATGGCCGTCGTAACGTTCCAGCAGCTGACCGAGATAGGCGCTGCCCAGGCGCTTGTTGTAGGCGCCATCGGCGGTCAGGCGGGATTCGTCGAAGGCCAGCCCAAGGCGCGCGGCGACCTCGCGGGCGGTGTCCGGCATCAGCTGCATCAGGCCGCGGGCGCCCTTGGGCGACACCGCGTCGACGCGCCCGCCCGACTCCTGGCGGATTACCCCGTCGACCAGCGCCTGGAACGCCGCGCTGCCCTGCTTCCACAGCCCACCCAGGCGGTCCACGCCCTGGTTCCAGCGCTCGGCCAGCGGCATCACCAGGCTCATCGACGGGCGGCTGGTGGTGCGTTCCAGCGGGGCTTCGCGCGCGCTTTCGCCGGCCTGCTCCAGCGCCTCGGGCGACAGGTTGCCGGAGAGCTGGCGCACCAGCAGGTCGGCGATGCCGGCCTGCTTCTGCCCGGCCAGGGTCTCGGCGAGGATTTCGTCGTGCAAGCTGCGGAAGGTGTCCATCTCGCGGCTGCGTACCGAGCTGCCCTCGGAGAGCACATCGCCGGCCTTGCGCATCTGCTTGAGGATCTGCTGCAGAAACAGCGCCTCGAACTGCTCGGCGGCGGCCTGCAGCTCCTGCTGGCGCGCCGGCGGCGCTTCGGCCTGGCGCCGGGCGTTGAGGTGCTGGGTAAAGGAAATGATGCTCATACGGCCTCAGATGACGATCAGTTCGGCGTTCAGCGCACCGGCGCGCTCCAGCGCCTGGAGAATGCTCATCACATCGTCCGGGGTCGCGCCCAGGCTGTTGACCGTATTGATGATGCTTTCCAGGCTGGCGCCTTCGGGCCACTTGAACATCGGATTGGTCTGCTGATTGACGTCCACGTCCGACTGCGGCGTGGCCACCGTCTGCCCGCGCGAGAAGGCGTTGGGCTGGCTGACCTGCTGGCTCTCGCTGATGGTCACCGTCAGGGTGCCGTGCGACACCGCGGCGGCGCGCACGCGCACGCCCTGGCCGACCACCACCGTGCCGGTGCGGCTGTTGAACACCACCTTCGGCCGGGTGCGGCCTTCTTCCACTTCCACCTGCTCGAGCAGGGCCATGAAGCTGGTGCGCTGGCTGGCCGACTGCGGCGCGCGGATGCTCACCTTGGTGCCGTCCAGCGCCTGTGCCGCGCCGGGGCCGAAGACCTTTTCCAGCGCGCTGACCACCCGGGCGGCGGTCTGGAAGCTCGGCTGGCGCAGGTTGAGCATGATGTCGGGACGGGCGTTGAAATCGCTGGGGATCATCCGCTCGATGGTCGCGCCGTTGGCGATCAGCCCGGTGTTGGCGTGGTTGATCGCCACGCTCGAGCCGCTCTTGCCCTCGGCCTTCAGGCCGCCGACCACCAGCGCGCCCTGGGCCAGCGCGTAGACCTCGCCGTCGACCCCGCGCAGCGGCGTCATCAGCAGCTGGCCGCCGCGCAGGCTCTTGGCGTCGCCCAGCGAGGAGACCGTCACGTCGATGCTCTGGCCCGGGCTGTAGGACGGCGGCACCATCGCCGTCACGGTCACCGCGGCGACGTTCTTGAGCTTGGGGTCGGTGCCCGGCGGCAGGTTCACGCCGAACTGCTCGACCATGTTGGCCACCGACTGGCTGGTGAACTTCACCTGGTTCTTGTCGCCGGTGCCGTCCAGGCCGACCACCAGGCCATAGCCGATCAGCTGGTTGCCGCGGATGCCCTCCACGTCGACCAGATCGAGCAGCGGCACCGCCGCCGCACGCAGCGGCAGCAGGGCCAGGAACACAACGGGCATCAACGCCAGGATGCGACGCATCGAAAGGGCCTCGCTTACAACGGGAAGATCGGATGGTTGAACAGGCGGGTGAGCCAGCCGGCGGTGTTGCTGTCGTTCAGCGCGCCGCGCCCGGCGTAGGAAATCCGCGCGTTGGCGATGTCCTGCGATGACACCTGGTTGTAGCGGTTGATGTCCTCGACCCGCACCAGCCCGGTGACGCGCACGAATTCCTCGCCCTGATTGAGCCGCAGGCTCTTCTCGCCCTTCACCAGCAGCGTGCCGTTGGGCAGCACGCGGTGCACGGTGACGGCGATCGAGCCGCGCAGGAAGTTCTGCTGCGAGCTTTGCGCCTGACCGTTGAAGGCCCGCTCGGCTTCGGCGGAACTGGCCAGGCGCTCGTAGTCCTTGCCCAGCACGTTGGGCACACCGACGCTCAGCTCCGAGCTCTTGCCAAAGCGGGTGCCGGCGCTCTTGCTGGACTGGGTGGACTCCTGCAGCACCACCGTGAGGATGTCGCCGACGCGCACCGCGCGCTGATCCTGCACCAGCGAGCCGGCGACCTGATGGCGGTACAGCCCGCCGGCCACCGTCGGCGGCAGGCTGTAGTCCAGCTCCAGCGGCTCGTAGGCGCTGGAGTCCTCGTCCGGCAGCATCTCGTTGAAGCTGGCGCAGCCTCCGAGCAGGAAGGTGGCAAGCAGCAGGGCGATCGGCTTCATCGGCATCACACCGTCTGGTTGAGGAACTGCTGCATGCCCGAGGCGGCGTCCAGCACCTTGGCGTTGGCCTCGTAGGCGCGCTGGATGGCGATCATGTTCACCATCGCCTCGACCACCTGCACGTTGGAGCCCTCCAGCACGCCCTGCTTGAGCGTGCCCAGGCCCTCTTCGCCCGGCGCGCCTTCCACCGGCTCGCCGCTGGCCACCGTCTCGCGGTACAGGTTGCCGCCCAGCGCCTCGAGGCCGGCCGGGTTGGCGAAGTTGGCCAGGGTGATCTGGCCGATCTCGGCCGGCTGGGTCTCACCCGGCAGCACCACGGTGACGGTGCCGTCGCTGCCCACGGTGAAGCGGCTGCTGCCGGCCGGCACTTCGATGCCCGGCACCAGCGGCAGGCCCTGGGCGTTGACGATCACGCCCTCGGCGTTGAGCTGGAACTGGCCGTTCTCGGTGTAGAGGATCTCGCCGTTGGGCGACTCGACCTGGAAGAAGCCGCGCCCGACGATGGCCAGATCCATCGGCTGGCCGGTGGTCTGGATGCTGCCTTCGGTGAACACCTTCTGCGTGCCGGCCACGCGCACGCCGCTGCCGAGCTGGATGCCAGAAGGCACGGTGTTGACCTGATCGGCCTGGGCGCCCGGCTGCAGTTCGATGGTGTAGAACAGGTCCTCGAACACCACCCGGTCGCTCTTGAAGCCGTTGGTGTTGACGTTGGCCAGGTTGTTGGCCACCGCCGCCATGGCGGTGTCCTGGGCGGCGAGACCGGTCTTGGCGACCCACATTGCGTTGCTCATCGTCTGCTCCTTAGCCGCGAATCATGCGGTTGCCGGCCTCGGAGAGGGTCTCGGCGGCCTTCATCATCTTTACCTGGGTCTCGAACAGCCGACTCAGGCTCATGCTGCCCACCAGCTCGTTGATGGCGGACACGTTGCTCGCTTCCAGATAGCCCGACACCAGGCGCACCTCGTCGCTGGCCTCGGCGGGCTGGCCATCCTTGGTGGCCAACAGGCCGGAGGCGTCCTTGACCAGCAGCTCGGCCGGCACGTCGACCCGCTTGATGCGATCGACCTCGACCATCATCCAGTCGCCGCGCGGCATCACCGAGACGGTGCCGTCGTTGCCGATGTTGAGCATGTCGTGCTCGGGCAGCACGATCGGCCCGCCCTCGCCGAGCACCGGCCGACCGTTGATGGTCAGGCGCATCTCGGCGTCCACCTGGATGCTGCCGTGGCGGGTGTAGAGCTCGCCGGCCGGCGTTTCCAGCGCGATCAGGCCCGGCCCCTGCACGGCAAAATCCAGATCGCGCCCGGTCGGCATCAGCGTGCCCGGGGTCAGGTCTACGCCGTTGCTGCGCACCTGCGCCAGGTGGCGGCTGTCGTAGCCGGGGCCCTGCACCGCCACCGCCTGCGACTGCTCGAGGTCGGCGCGAAAACCGGGCGTGTTGACGTTGGCCAGGTTGTTGGCGCGCACCTGCATGGCGGTCATGGTGCGGCTTGCGGCGGTCATCGCCGTGTATCCCAATCGATCCATGGCGCGGGCCTCAGATGGCGTTGAACAACACCTGGGTCAGCTCCTTGTTGGTGGAGAGCACCTTGGTGTTGGCCTGGTAGTTGCGCTGGCCTTCCATCAGGCTGACCAGCTGCTGGGTGAGGTCGACGTTGGAATTCTCCAGCGCCCCGGCGGTGAGCACGCCGAACGGGCCGACCCCGGGCACCCCGAGCAGCGCCGCGCCGGATTCGGAGGTCTCGCTCCAGGCGGTGCCGTTTTCGTTACGCAGGCCCTGGGTATTGATGAAGCTGGCCAGGATCACCTGCCCCTGCAGCAGGCGCTGGCCGTTGCTGTAGTTGGCGTAGACCTTGCCATCGCGCTCCACCGCGATGCCGGTCTGCTCGCCGGCGGCATAACCGCTGGCCAGGTTCGAGGTGACCACGAACGCCGAGCCGTACTGGCTGGTGCCGGTGTAGTCGATGGCGATGTTCATCGGGTCCACCCCCGGCAGCGGGAAGCTGACGGTGACCGGGGCCACCGGCCCGGTGAGCGCGCCGTTGGTGCCGAAGGTCACCGCCTGCGGTCCGCCCACCGCCACGCCATCGGCGTAGTAGTGCGCTTCCCAGGTGTTGTCGGCGGTCTTGATGAAGTACTGGGTCAGGGTGTGTTCCTTGCCCTGGGAGTCGAACACCTTGGTGGTGTAGGTGGAGTTGAAGGTGTCCACGTTGGCCGGATTGAACGGCACCACGCTCGGCGGCGTCTGGTTGGCGTCGAGGTTGGCGACGAAGCCCAGCGTGTCGGTGGCCTTGGCCGGCAGGTTGGCGTTCTGCAGACGCAGGTCGCCGATCATGCCGACCTGCAGGTTGCCGTTGGCATCCACCGGGTAGCCCTGCAGGTACTGGCCGGCACTGTTGACGATGGTGTTGCTGGCGTCGGTGCCGAACACCCCGGCGCGGGTGTAGTTGGCCTCGCCGGTCTGGGTGCGGGTGACGAAGAAGCCGCCGCCGGAGATCGCCATGTCCAGGCTGCGCCCGGTGGACACCAGCGCGCCGCCCAGGGAGATGCTCTGGGTCTTGCCCTGCACCTCGACGCCCATCGGCTGGCTTTCGGCGTAGATGCTGCCGAACTCCACGCGCGAGGACTTGAAGCCGGTGGTACCGGCGTTGGCGATGTTGTTGCTGACGGTATTGAGCTGTTCGTTGACCGCATTCAGGCCGGTCAGGGCGATGTTGAAACTCATGGGATCACCTCGTGATAAACGTGACCGGCCCGCTTAAAGCAGGCCGTTGAATTCGGTAAGGGTGTAGAACGGCACCATGCCGACGCCGGCGATATCCAGCACCGGGCCTTCGTCGCCGACGCGGACCTTGCCCACGCGCCCGGCGATTTCCACCGTCGGGTACTCGCCGCTGTCGGTCACCGCCTCGATGCGGTAGCTGCCGGCGGAAAGACCCAGGGCGATGGGGTCGATCTCGAAGGCGACCTTGCCCGGCCGCTGGTTGCCCAGGTTCAGCTCGGTCTGCCGGCCCAGCGCGTCGGTCAGGCGCAGCAGCGTGCTGCCCGAGGCATGCGCCAGCTCGAGGCCGCCCTTGATCGGCGTGCTGCCGTCGAGCTGGACCTTGTCGGTAGCCACCCGCACCTCCTGGTTCACCAGGCTCGAGGCCACCAGCGTCTGCAGGTTGTCCAGGAGCACCAGGTTGCTCTGGCTGAGCTTGGTCATGTTCTCCAGGCTCTTTACCTGGGACATGGCGGAGAACTGGTTGAGAAACTGGGTGCTGTCGACCGGCGCGGTCGGGTCCTGATTGCGGATCTGCGCCACCATCAGGGTGATGAAGTTGTTCTCCATCTGCGCCGCATCGCTGATCTTGACCGCGCCGTGTACCGCGTCAGGGTTGCCGCCCGCCGTGCTGGCGCTGGTCTGATTGGTCACCAGGCTCATCAGTTTTCTCCCAGGCGCAGCAGGCCCTGCTGCATGCTCTTGACTCGGTTGAGCACCTCGACGCCGGTCTCGAAGCTGCGGGTGGCCGCCATCATGTCGGTCATTTCCTCGATCTGGTTGATGTCGGCGTAGTAGACGTAGCCGTCACGATCGGCCAGCGGGTTGTTCGGCTCGTAGCGGCGCTGCGGCTCGCGCCCGGCGCTGACCACGTCGAGCACCTGCACCTGCGCGCCGCCCATGCCCAGCCCGCGAAACAGCTCGCCGTTCTGGTACACCGCGGCGAACACCGGCTTGCGCGCCTGGTACACGTCTTCGGGCTTGGCCGCGGCGGACTCGGCGTTGGCCAGGTTGCTCGCCACGGTATTCAGGCGCACGGTCTGCGCGCTCATCGACGAGCCGGCGATGCGGTAGATCGATTCGAATGCCATCTCAACGTCCCTCGATTGCCTGGCGCAGACCGCGCAGCTTCATGCCGATGAAGGTCAGGCTGGTCTGGAAATTCATCGAATTGCGGGAGAATTCGGCCTGCTCCACCGCCAGCTCGACGGTGTTGCCGTCCTGCGCCGGCTGGTTCGGCACGCGGTACTTGAGCTCGACGGACGGGCTGCCCAGCGAGGCCAGGGGCGACTCGAAGCGGCGCATCTCGGCGGCGAAATCCAGATCCCGGGCCAGATAGCCGGGGGTATCCTCGTTGGCCAGGTTGGCGGCCAGCACCTCGCTGCGTTGCAGATGCAGCTCCAGCGCCTGGCGATGGATGCCCAGGCTTTCATCAATGCGAAAACTCATGCGAACTCTCTCCCTGCAGGGGTCTGGCGCCTTTTTTGCAGAAACCGTGCCGATCCCGATAACGAGGGCAAACCATTGAATTCTCAGGCGTTTTTCAAGCAGAACAGACCAACCCGAGCGGCCTGGCTTCCGCTTTTGCGAAGAATGGGGAAATCAGGCGGAAGTATCGTTTCCGCCTGGCTGGTGCTTCTGTGTCTGCTTGAGGCGGCGCACGCCGAGGCGCGCAAGAGCATCGAAGCGGCGCTGGATGCGCACCTGGCCAGCCGCGCCGCGCTGACCGCCCAGCGCGAGGGCTGGCGCCAGCACCGCCTGCAGATCCAGCACAACCTGCCGCCACGCGCCGCCACGCTCGCCGGCTGCAGCACGGCGCTGGAAGTGCGCGGCGCCAGCGGCGCGCTGGAGCCGGGGCGCCAGCGCCTGGAGGTTGCCTGCCCGGGCGAGGCCGGCTGGCGCTTAACGCTCTTGAGCGAAGTGGAGATCCTGGTCCCGGTGGTATTCGCCCGCCAGCCGATCGAGCGCGGCACCACCCTTCGCGCCGAGCACCTGGAGCTGCGCGAAATCAGCCTGGGCAAGAGCCGCGATCACTATCTCGCACCAGAACCGCTGCTGGGCATGAGCAGCAAGCGCAGGATCCGCGCCGGCCAGCAGCTTTCCTCGCGGCTGGTGGACGAGCCGCTGCTGGTGCGTCGCGGCCAGCCGCTGCGCATCAGCGCCAGCGTCGATGGCATCGAGGCCAGCACGCTGGGCGAGGCCCTGGAAGACGGCAACCGCGACCAGGTGATCCGCGTGCGCAACCAGAGCAGCGGCAAGACCATCAAGGCGCGGGTGATCGAGGCCGGGGTGGTGTCCAGCGTGCTCGAATAGGCCCAAACGCCCGTCCGCCGGGCGCCACGCCGCCGACGCCAAAAAATTTTAAAGCGCGACTTAAGCCCCACCAGCGCGGTGTCGCCTAGTTCCTTCAGCAGGCAAGACAGCCGGCTTCACATGCCACCTCAAGAAGGAACATCCCATGGCTCTGTCGATCCACACTAACTACTCTTCCCTGGTCACTCAGACCAACCTGGCCAAGACCAACAACACCCTGGGCACCAACCAGCAGCGTCTGGGCACCGGCTTCCGCATCAACTCCGCTGCCGACGACGCCGCCGGCCTGCAGATCGCCACCCGCCTGAACGCCCAGGCCCGCGGCATGGGCGTGGCCATGCGCAACACCAGCGATGCCGTATCGCTGCTGCAGACCGCCGAAGGCGCGTTCAGCGAAATGACCGACATCGTCATGCGCATGAAGGATCTGGCCACCCAGGCTGCCAACGACACCAACAGCGCCGACGACCGTAAAGCTCTCTCGGCCGAATACAACGAGCTGGGCAAAGAGCTAGCCAACATCGTCAGCAACACTTCCTATGCTGGCGAAGCCCTCTTCAGTATCAGTGGTACTGCCGGTAAGTTCGGCGTAGCCGCTGGCGTGAAGTTCCAGATCGGCGCATCCGCCGCTGAGAGCCTGACCATGAACGCGGCGACTGAGCTCGGCGCCGTGACCACTGCCCTAGGCGCCCTTAGCGCTCAGTTCGCTGCTACCCCTGCGGCCGACACCAAGCTGGAAACTCAAGCCGGCGCTAGCGGTGCAATCACGCTGGCCAACACCGCCCTGGACAAGATCGGTACGCTTCGTGCTCAGTTCGGCGCCAACATCAACCGCCTGAACCACACCGCCAACAACCTGGCCAACATGAAGGACAACACCGAGATGGCGCGCGGCCGCATCATGGACGCCGACTTCGCCAAGGAAAGCGCCAACATGACCAAGAACTCCATGCTGCTGCAGTCGGGCATCAGCATGCTCAAGCAGGCCGGCCAGATGCCGGGCATGGTCATGTCCCTGCTGGGCTGATCGCGCCCTGGGGCAGGCCTCGCCTGCCCCTGCAATCCCCCCCGTCAAAGCCCCGGCGAAGAGCCGGGGCTTTGTCGTTTGGGCTGATTCCGTCAAGCCACTGGCGCTTTTGCCAGCCCCCGGGCGGACGGGTACTCCCGCCGGTCAAATGCGTCTAGCTCGCGGCTCTTTCGTGTGACCCACCTCACAACCCCATTGCAAAAGCTATGGCACTTTGCCGCGCATCGAAGGTGCGCATGCGAACTGCGTCATCTTTTTCAGTTTTCCGGGAGTGTCCTCATGGAACAAAACCTCATCGGCGTTGACGGCGAGCCCGCTGGCGAGCCCAGCGGCGTGTGGCGCCTGCGCACCGGCCGCGAGGGCTACGAGGCGCTGTTCAATCCGGGCCGCTATCTGCTGACACTGGTCAATGACGACGGCGAGGAGCGCGTCGAACTGGGCTTTGCCGGCAGCCGGCTGCTGGAGCGGCTGATGCAGTCGCCGGGGGAAATCGTCTCGCGCGAGGAACTGATGAGTTTCGCCTGGGCCGACCGGGTGGTCGGACAGGGCAGCCTGAATCAGCAGATCTACACCCTGCGCCAGCTGCTGGGCGATGAAAAGAACCGCGACATCATCCAGACCCTGCCGCGCCGCGGTTATCTGTTCAATCCCGAATACCGCCTGAGCCCGCCGCTCGCCGCCGTCATGGCCGAGCCTGACTCAGCCACTACCGAACCGGCCCGGCCGGCCGTGGCGCAGTCGGCGCCAGTACGCCGCGCCACGCGTCGTATGCGTCGCCCGGCCTGGATCGGCGGACTGGCCGCCACCCTGGCGCTTGGCGCGGTGAGCCTGCCGGCGATTTCGAGCAAGAAGCCGCTGCTCAGCCAGGAGCTGCGCAGTGGGCTGCTGCACGAGGTGTTCGTCGCCCGCGATGCGGCGCGCATCGAGCGGCTGATGGCCGAGAGCCGTGAGCTCAGCGCGGCGCTGGCGCGCCTGAACAACAAGCCGCTGGAAGTCATTCACAGCGGCGACGGCGACTACCACAAGCTGTGGTGTCGCACCCCGTCCGGCGCGCGCTGGCTGATGGTGCACCGTAGCCAGCTCGACCAGGTCGATCAGGGAACCCTGCGCAAGTGCCTGTCCTGAGTCCTGGCGCCTGGCGCGCGTCGATGGTCGGCGCCGCCATCGCCGCCACCCTTACCGCGAGCCTGTTCATCGGCTGGAACCAACTGGTCACCCCGCCGTTGGCCGGTCGCTACGTCAGCGCCGGCGAGGTGCAGCTGGCCAATGGCGAGGTGGTGAGCGTCAGCACCACCTCGATGTTCAGCGGCGATCGCTTCTTCATGATCAGCCGCCAGGGCGCGGCGGTGCTGGAGCTTTCCGGCAAGTTCAGTCGCGGCCTGCTCGGCAGCTACCGGCTGCTGATCGAAAAGGGCGAAGTGACCGGGCTGGACGCCGAGACGCACGATGACCTGCTGTTCAACATGCTCTACACCCGCACCCCCGGCTCGGTAATTAGCCTGGAGCCCTTTCGCGGCTGTCTCTACGCGCTGGAGACGCGCCAGCTGTACTGCCCCGAGCAGGACAGCGGCGACTAGCACGGAGCCGGCTCAGCCCCCGGAAGAAAACTGCACCTGCGGGTTGGCCTTGCCGAACAGCTCGCGGTAGAGCGTTTCGGCGTCGCTGGTCAGCAGCAGCAGTTCAATGCGCCGATTGACCCCACTCTCCGGATCCTGGGCATCCAGCGGCGTGGTGTCGGCCTGGGCGGTCACCTGCAGCACCTGCTCAACCGGCATCCCGCTCTCCACCAGCACCTGGCGCGCACGCTGGGCGCGATCACCGGAGAGGTTCCAGTTGTTGTAGCCGGTGCGGGTGCGATACGGCGCCGCGTCGGTGTGGCCGCTGATGATCAGCTTGTTCTCCACCTTGGCCAGCACGCCCGCCAATTGCTTCAACAGCTTTTCGAAGTGCCCATCGAGCAGCGTGCCGCCACGCTTGAACATGAAGCGCTCGGCATCGTCCTTGAGCAGCAGGCGCAAGCCCTGGGGCACCACCTCGACCTGCACGTTGGCCAGCGCATCGGCCTGCTCGGCGACCTTTTGCAGCAGCTCGGCCAGCTCCTTGAGCTCGGCCCGGCTTTCGAAGCTGCGCGGCGCGCCTTCGCGCAGGGCGTCGGGTGTCAGGGCATCGTTGTAGGGGTCGTCGTCCCGACGGATCACCTGCACCGGCACGCCATCGAGATCCAGCGGCGTGGTACTGCTGCCGTCGAACACACCGGCGCCGCCTTCGAGCACCGGGTTGGCGAACTCTTCGGAGATCACCGGCGCCTCGTTCTTGCTCTGCGGCTGGACGATCCACAGCACCATGAACAGCGCCATCATCGCCATGGTGAAATCGGCGAAGGCCACCTTCCAGGCGCCGCCGTGATCGTCGTCGTGGCCCTTCTTGGCGCGCCGCTTGACGATGATTTCCTGGTGATCCGCGCCGCGCTTTTTCATGCCGCGTCCCTTTGATCCTCGAACTGGTTGACCCAGATCTCGAGTTGCTTGAAGGCCGGCTTCACATCCTGCTCGATCAGCTTGCGCCCGGCGTCCACCGCCAGCAGCGTGGGCTTGCCGGCGACGTGGGCGACCAGCGTGGTGCGCACGCATTCGAGCGCCGAAAGCTCGGTCTTGACCCGCTGCCCCATGGCGTTGGAAAGCGGCTCCATCACGCAGTAGCACATGAAGATGCCGAGGAAGGTGCCCACCAGCGCCGCCGCCACGTGGGCGCCGACTTCGGCCACCGAGCCACCGATCGAGCCCATGGTGATGATGATGCCGAGAATCGCCGCGAGAATGCCAAAGCCCGGCATCGCCTCGCCGACCTTGTGCAGCGACTTGGCCGGCAGCAGCAGCGCATGCTCCATCGCCTCCAGTTCCTGCTCGAGAAAGCCTTCGAGTTCATGGGCGCTGATCTTGCCCATGGCCATCAGGCGGAAGTTGTCGGCGATGAAGAACATCAGGTTCTCTTCCTGGAGGATCAGCGGGTACTTGCTGAACAGGTCGCTCTCCTCCGGCTGCTCGATGTGTTCGTCGAGCGCCTTCAGGCCACCCTCCTCCACGGTTTCCAGCAGCTCATACAGCAGCATCAGGAGCTGGCGCTGGAACTCCTCGCCACGCCGCTTGACCACGAACACGCCCTTGATCTGGTGACACATCTCCACCAGCACTTCCTTGGGGTTGGCCACCACCAGGCTGCCCAGACCCGCACCGATGATGATCACCACCTCGGCAGGCTGCCAGAGCATGGCGAGCTCGCCATGGGCCATCAGGTAGCCACCGACGACCGCGGCGACAATGATCAACGCACCGAGCACCTTCTGCACGATCAGCCTTCCTCTTTCAGCAAGCGGCAAGCCTTGGCGATCGCCTGCTTGCTCAGTTGACACACCCGCGCGTCGCTGACGTTCAGCACCAGCGCGATTTCTTTCAGACTCAGTTCATGCTGGTAATAGAGCGTGAGCACCAGCCGCTCGCGCTCGTCCAGCCGCTCCAGCGCCTGGGCCAGCAGCCGCTCGCGCAGCACCGCCTCCTCGACCCCGCCGGTGCTGCCGGCCAACGCCTCCTGACCGTTCTGCAACAGCTCGTCGAGACTCTCGATGGCCTCGCAACACTCGGCCTGCAGGTAGTCCTGGTAGGCGGCGGCATCCAGCCCGGTGTGGCCGAGGATCTCCTCGTCGCTCGGACGCCGGCCCAGCTGGCGTGCCAGCGCGCGGATTGCGTCGCGGATGCGGTGCACCTGCTGACGCAGCTGGCGCGGGCGCCAGTCCTGGCGGCGCAGTTCGTCGAGAATCGCGCCGCGAATGCGCAGCGAGGCGAAACGACCGAACTGCTCGTCCGGCGCGCCGTAGCGGCGCAGCACCTCGAGCAGCCCCATCAGGCCGATCTGCTCCATGTCCTCGCGGTCGAGCACCTGATTGGCCTGCAGCGAGAGCTGGCGGACGATGCGCTTGACCAGCGGCAGGTACTGCAGCATCCAGCGCTGCTCGTCGGCCGGCGACAGCAGCGAGGTGTCGCCCTGGCCGCCGAGCCCGTAGTCCATTGCGCAGGTGGCGTTCATGCGCGGCGCCCTACTGCACGACGAGCTTGCTGATCAGCACCTGGAACTCCGGCGCTGCGATGTTGCGGCTGGTGATGTCGCCGCGCACGGCCTTCTCCAGCTCTTCCTGCAGCTGCGCGATGGGCATGCCGCGCAGTTCCTCGAAGCTACGCCCGGAGAGGTGGGCGACCACCGAGTTGCGCACCATCGGGTCGATCTGCTCGAGCTTTTTCGACTCCACCGTGGCCGCTGCCTGCAGCACCAGATCCAGCACGAAGTAGTGCTCGCGGTTCTGCCCCGGCAGGCTCAGGATCACCTTGTTCACCGGCACGAACTGGTATTCGGTGGTCTGGTCCACCTTGCCGCCCAACAGGCCGGCGAGCAGCCCCGGGCCGGCGGGCTGGCCCTCGTCGTTCGGCTTGAGCAGCAGGTAGGTCGCCGCGACGCCGCCGGCGACGATCAGAAGGTTCAGGACAATGGCGATCAGCAGCACGCGCGGCGTGGTCATGGCAATGGTTGCTCCGGTACGTCTTAAACCGTGATCAGCACGTCACGGCTGGCGCGCAGGGCCGGCGTGTCGACTGTCGTGTCTTGTTCATGGGCCGCGGCGATCGTCTCATCGGCCAACGGCAGCGGCTGGGCTGGCGAGCGCTGGCGACCGGCGCCCCCCTCGGCGCCCACCTGCACATCGACCTGCACGAAATGCTGGCTGACCAGCTCCTGACGCAGCCGCTCGCTGGTCTGGGTCAGCAGCCGCGCGACGTCGGCCTGGCTGGCATGGATCTGCACGCTGACCCGCCCGGCTTCGTGGGTCACCTGAATCTCCAGGCGGCCGAGCTCGGCCGGGTCGAGGCGGATGGTGGTCTGCTGCACGTTCTGCTTGAGCTGCAGCGCCACGTTCTCGCGCAGCGCCTGCATCATCTGCTCGCCCCAGCGCGCCTCGGGCGCCTGCAGACGCAGCAGCGGCTCGGCCGGTGTGGCCGCCGGCGCGCCGCTGGCAACTGCCGCCGCCGGCTCGCTGGCGCCGAGGCTGGCGGCCAGTGCGCTGGGCGAGCTCGGCGACAGGCTGGCCAGAGCGTCGGCACGGTTGATCGCGCGTGGCGCGGCCTCGAGCGGCGGCAGCTCGGCGGGTGCCGGCGCCTCGGTCTTCCCGGCGGCAACGCCAGGCGTGGCCTCCGGCAAGGGCATCGCGTCGGCGCTGAGCGGGCGCGATGCCAGCGCTGCCACAGCGGTCGGCAAGGCTGGCGCGCTTCGCGGCGCGCCAAGCGGATCGGCGCCACCGAGCACCACGCTGCGCTGCGCCTGCATCTGCTGCAACCAGGCCTCGGTGCCTTCCAGGCCAGGCGGCGGCGACTCGGCCCACGCCAGCGCCGCCTCCAGCGGTTCGGCGCTCACCGGCTCGGGCAGAGGCTCGGCCAGCTCGAAACCGGCCAGCAGCGCCTGCAGCGGCTCGAGCGCCGCCTCGGCACCGGCGGGCAACTGCGGATCGCCCCACAAGTTGGCGGCCGGGGCGCTGGCCTCGGCGCTCTGGCCGGCCCCGGGCAGGGGTTGATTCAGCGGAGTCGGAGTCAACACTTACGCATCACCCTGTAGTGAGTTGATCTGGCGATAGGCCAGGCCGCCTTCGGCGTATTCGAGATGGCTTTGCAGCAGCCGGCGCAGACGCTCGCATTCGGCCGCGCAGGCCTGACGGGCCTCGCCGTGCAGGCGCTTGAGTGCCTGACGCGCCGGCTGCAACGCCGGGTCGGCGGCCAGCGCCGCCTGGCGCTCGAGCGTCTGGCGGATCGCCGCGTCGATCGGCGCGAAGGCCTCCCAGTCCCGCCGCGCCAGGGCGTCCGCCAGCTGCGCATGCAGGGATTTCAAGGCGAGCAATTCAGCCCTGCGCGGCACGGACGCCGTCCCAGCCTTCACGCAGCACGGTCAGCAGGCCGACCACCTCGTCCAGCCCCTCCAGCGACAGCGTCACGCTGACGTCGGAGAGCCGGTAGATGCAGTAGTCGTACAGGCGCGCCAGGTTCTGCACCGTTTCGCCGCCGTTCTCGTAGTCGAGCGCGCCATTGAGCCCGCCGAGAATGCTCAGGCACTTCTCCAGCGAACGCCCCTTCTGCTGAAAGCGCTTGGCCTCGATGTGCCCGCGGGCGCGGGCCAGCTCGTCGAGCAGGCCGTCGAACAGCACCAGTACCAGCTCATAGGGCGAGGCGGCGGCGGCGCGCGCTTCGAGGTCTATCGAGCGGTAGCTGTCGTAGCTTTCCTGGAGTGAGTAGTCGTTCATCCGAACATCCCGTAGGTCTGGTTCATCTCCGCCATGGTCTGCATCAGGTTGCTGTACTGGCGCAGGTAGCGGTTGTAGTAGAGCTCGTACTGCTTATCGATCGTCTCGAACTGCTGGTCGACCCGGCGCAACATGGCGTCGAGGGTTTCGCGGCGGTTCTTCAGCACGCCGTTGACACTGTTGGTGTACAGCGCGAGGTTCTTGTCGAGGCTGTCGATCAGGCTGTCCTTGTCGGTGAAGAGCTTGTCGAAGCCGGTCGGATCGGCGGCCACCGCCTTCTCGAAGCGCGCTGCGTCGATGGTCAGCTTGCCGTTGCGGTCGGCGAGGATGCCGAAGTCGGTCAGGCTCTTGCCGCCAAAGGCGGTGCGCACTACCTGGTTCAACATCGACTCGATCGACCGCACGCTGGCGTCGCCGGCCAGCGGGCCGCGTGTATCGGACTTGCTGCCGCTGGCGGTCAGGCTGTCGAAGCTGCTCATCAGCGCGTTGAACGCATCGATGAAGGCCTGCGCCTGGGCCTTGGTGCCTGCCTGGTCCTGGCCGATGGTCATGCCAAGCGGCGAATCGCCGCTCTGGTGCGCCTTGCTGAACGTCAGGCTGACGCCATCGACGATGTTCTCGAAGGTATTGCTGGTGCTGGTCAGCTCGATGCCGTTCTCGCCACCGAGCATGACGATGGCATCGCGACCCACCGACAGCTCGCGCGGGTTTGCCAGCGCATCGTCGAACGCACCGGCGGGCAGGCTGCCCGAGAGGCTGATCGTGCCGTCGACGCCACTGCGGGTGCTGCCCAGCACCAGCGAGACGGTGCCGTTGCTGCGCACCAGGGTCGCGCTCACGCCGGTGTTGTCGGCCGCCTTGTTGATCGCGTTGGCCAGCTCGGCCAGCGAATTGCTGCCGTTGCCGTCGCTGTCGATGGCCGAAAGATCGACGCTGAAACTGGCGGCGCCCTGGCCGATGGTCAGCGTCCCGCTCGACGGCACGTCGGCATCGCTCAGCCCCTCGAGCGCCACCTGGTGACTGCTGGCCAGCTGCTTGACGAAGAACTGGTAGCTGCCCGGCACGGCGGTCGTGGCGACCTTGGCGCTGGCGTAGCCGTCCTGGCTGAAGGTGGCGCTGTTGACCAGCATGCTCTTGCCGCCGCTGCGCAGACCGAGCACGGCGGACTTGAAGCTCTGCAGGGCGCTGTTCAGGGTGCCGAGCGCCTTCTGCTGGGCCTGGTAGGCCTTCTGGTTGCGCACGGCCTTGGCCTCGGCGCCCTGCACCTGGAAGGTCGCCAGCCGAGTCGCCATTTGCTGTACGTAGTCTGAGTCGAATGCCATAGCGCGAAATCCTGTGTCGATGTGCTTACAGCAAAACCGGTGCCAGCTTTTAAAACCAATGAAATCAACGGTTTATCAGCTAGTTACAGTGAAAGACGGCTTCCGCCGCCAAGAGGATCGGACGCAGGCGGAAACGCCTTTTCCGCTTGCAGCGTCCGGACCGTCGCAGACAAACAGGCGACCCCGGCACGGGGCGGCTTAAGACAGGCGGGGAATAAAGGGGAGAAAACCCGCCGCGCGGCGCTCAATAGGCGGCGCGGGAGTACAGGCAGGCGGGGTCGGGCTGGCCGAGCAGGCTTTCGAGGATTTCGTGGTGCATGGCCAGCAGCTGGCCGTTGCGCAGATTGAGCGCCTTGCAGGCATGCGCCAGGGCGGCCAGCGCCTGCCACTTTGCGCCGAGCTCGGCCTGGCGTGGCACCGGATACAGCGCCAGCAGGCGCGTCATGGCCTCGGCGTCCTGCCCCAGGCCAAAGGCAGCGAGCACCTTGCTGCGCCGGCGGGCGCGCCCGCCCAGGGTGTCGAGCAGGCGCAGGATGTGCTCGTTGAGCTGATCGATCACCGGACAGTCGCGCGCGAGCAAGCCCTCGTAGAGCGCCTGCATATGGCGCTCGAGGGTACGGTAGTCGCTCAGGTCATCACCGATGTCCTGCTCGATCAACGCCAGCAGCTGCGCGCGTTTGCTCAACGGTCGTGTCCGCGATGGAAGGCCAGGATGCTGGCGGCCAGCGCCTGGGTGCTGGTGTCGAGCTCGCCGTTGGCCAGCGCCTGGCGGATCTCGGCGATGCGCTCCATGTCCACGTCCGGCATGCTGCGCAGCGCTTCCTGCAGGCGCTCCACCGGCAGGCCGTCGTTGCGCGGCGCGCGCGCAGGAGCCGTCTCGGCCGGAGTCGGCGCCTTGGCGACCTGCGCCGCCGGCGCATCGCTGGCGAGGGGGGGCACAGGCTTGAGATGACGATTGATTTCCATGGTCTTTCCACAAGAAAAGGCGGGCTTACCACACACAAGCGACCAGCCGACGAGCCTGCTTAAGGCGATGCGGAAGATTTTTTGCCGCGCGCCGCCAAAGGGCAAGCCCGATCATGTCAGCGGACGGCGCCGTACCGCCGCACCCGCAGAGTGGATCGCGCTTCCCCGATCCACCGACCGGCCCAGCGGGCCGGCAACGCACCACACGGTGGACAAGGCTACGCCGTTGTCCACCCTACGCCAGCCACGGCGCCGTATCCGTAGGGTGGATCGCGCTTCTCCGATCCACCGACCGGCCCAGCGGGCCGGCAATCAAACCATACGGTGGACAAGGCTGCGCCGTTGTCCACCCTACGCCAGCCACGGCGCCGCATGGGCCTTGGCCTGCACCGGGCTATCCGGCCTGGGTGCGCCACCAGGCCTGGGCGGCGAGGCCGTCCTGGATCTTCTGTTCCTGGCGCGCCAGCGCCTGTTGCCACTGGGCGAGCTTGTCGTCCACCAGAACATTGATCACCTGCTCCTGGCGCATCGCCGCCAGCAGGTCTTCGCGGATGCGCTCGAGGCTCTGCTCGGCCAGCGCCAGTTCCTGGCGCTGGCCGCCGAGCATCTTGTGCAAGGTCAGCTTGTAGCGTTGCTGGTTGTCGCGCTGCAGGGTGGTGTTCACCCCCACCTCGTAGCCGCACAGGCGGTCCAGCGCGGCGATGTTGGCGCGGTAGCGCTGGCAGAGGTTCTGCTGATAGGCGACCCGGGCGAGCATCTGCTTGACCCGGTTGGCGCGCAACAGCGCCAGGCGCGAGAGGGTTTCGATCTGCTGTTTCATGATTTCACCAGCGCTTGCAGGGTGGCGATGCAGTCGGCGAGTTCGGCGCCGGCCTCGGTTTCCTGACGCAAAAAGCGCTCGATGCGCGGCGCCAGCTGCACGGCGCGGTCGGTGCGCCCATCCATGCCGGGGGTGTAGCCGCCCAGCGGGATCAGCTCCTTGATCTTCTCGTAGGCGCCGTAGAACTCCTTGAGCGCCCGCGCCGCGCCGGCATGGGCGGGGCTGCTGACCTGGCTCATGCAGCGGCTGACCGAGGCGCCGATGTCGATGGCCGGGTAATGGCCGACCTCGGCCAGGCGCCGGCTGAGCACGATGTGGCCGTCGAGGATCGCCCGCGCGCAGTCGACGATCGGGTCCTGGTGGTCGTCGCCTTCGGCCAGCACGGTGTAGATGGCGCTCAGGCTGCCCTCGCCGCTCTCGCCGTTGCCGGCGCTTTCCACCAGCTCGGGCAGCAGGCCGAACACCGACGGCGGATAGCCCTTGGTGGCCGGCGGCTCGCCAAGGGCCAGGGCGATCTCGCGCTGGGCCATGGCGTAGCGGGTCAGCGAATCCACCAGCAGCAGCACGTCCTTGCCCTGATCGCGGAAATACGCCGCCACGCTGTGGCACAGCTCGGTGGCCTTCATCCGCATCAGCGGCGATTCGTTGGCCGGCGCCACCACCACCACCGCCTTGCGCAGGCCCTCCTCGCCCAGCGAATGCAGGATGAATTCCTGCACCTCGCGGCCGCGCTCGCCGATCAGCCCGACCACCACCACATCGGCCTTGGTCTGGCGGGTAATCATCCCCAGCAGCACGCTCTTGCCCACCCCGGAGCCGGCGAACAGACCGACCCGCTGGCCCTTGCCGAGGGTGAGCAGGCCGTTGATGGCGCGCACGCCGACATCCAGCGGCTCGCTGACCGGCCGGCGCTTGAGCGGGTTGACCGTGGGCAGCGAGGGCGACAGCGCATCGCGCCCGCCGAGCCGGCCCTTTTCATCGAGCGGCTCGCCGAGCCCGTTGACCACCCGGCCGAGCCAGGATTCGTCGATGTGCAGGCGCGCCTCGTCCTTGGCCGGGAACACCCGCGAGCCGGCGGACAGCCCCACCGGCTTCTTGAACGGCATGAGGTAGGTGATGTCGCGGTCGAAACCGACCACCTGGGCGTCGAGCAGCGAGCCGTCGGCCTGTTCGATGGCGCAGCGCTGGCCGGTGTGGCGCTGGCAGCCGAGGCTTTCCAGCAACAGCCCGGAGACGCGCACCAGACGGCCGCTGACCTTGGCCAGCTGGACGCTGTCCAGCGAGCGCAGGGCTTCGTCCAGGCTGAAGCTGGTCACTGATCGTTACCCGCCAGCTCGAGGTGTTCGGCCAGGGTTTCCATGCAGGCGTCCAGCCGTTGCTGGCAGCCGATGTCGGCCTCGGCCTGGGCGGTGATCACCCGGCATTCGCCGAGCGCCAGGCGCTCGTCGGGCACCAGGCGCCAGCGCGCCGCGCGCTCGGGCGCGATCTCGCGGATGCGCGCGCATTCCTCGGGGTTGAGCAGCACGCGCACCTCGCCCAGATCGCCGGGCATGCCCGCCAGCGCCTCGTCGGCCAGGGTCAGCAACTGCGCCGGGCTCAAGGTCAGCTCGCAGCGGATCACCTGCTTGGCGACCTTCTGCACCAGCTCGAGCAGCTCGGTGCGGCGGCGATTCTCGTACTCGGCGAGAAACGCGCCGACCTGCTCGACGATGCGCTCGAGCGGCGCGCTGGCCGCCTCGAAGACCTGCTGGCCCTGGATCCGCCCTTCCTCGCGGCCCAACCGCGCGCCTTCCTGGCGGCCGGCTTCGTAGCCGTCCTGAAAGCCCGCTTCGCGGCCCTGTTGCAGGCCTTCCTGGTAGCCGCGCTCGTTGCCCTGCTGAAAACCGTCGGCCATGGCCCGCTGCACGCTGGCCGCATCGCCGGCAACCGGCGTCAGCGCCTCGCGGCAGCGCGGCGGGAAGCGATACGGACGCCAGTTGCTGCCGCCCTCGGCAATCACCTTGACCATGGCTTACTCCACCGTCTGCTCGCGGAACAGCTGCAGCTGGATCTCGCCCTCGGTGGCCAGCTCGCGCACCGTGGCCATGATGTCCTTGCGCACCTGTTCGACGCGGCTGATCGGCACCGGCCCCTGGCGGCGCTTGATCGATTCCATCTGCTGCGCCTGGCGCTTGGGCATGGCCCCGGCGATGGCCTTGACCAGCTCGGGCTCGGCGCCCTTGAGCGCCACCACCCACTCGTCCAGCGGAATCGCTTCGAGAATCCGACCCAGCACCTCCGGCGTCTGCCGCGAGAGCACGAAGAAGTCGTACATCTCTTCCTCGATGCGCCCGACCAGGTTCTCGTCATGCGCGCGCAGAAGCTCGAACATCTGCGTCCGGTCGCCCTTGAAGCGGTTCATGATGTCGGCCGCCTGCTTGACCCCGCGCACCTGCGAGCCCTGGCTGGAGAGCACCGAGAGGCTGCGCTCGATCAGCTGCTCGAGCTCGGCGATCACCTCGTTGTTCACCTCGGTGAGGTTGGCGATGCGGAACAGCAGCTCGTCCTGCCGCTCGGCCGGCATGCACTCGAGCACCTCGCTGGCCATGCCCGGCGGCAGGAAGGCGAGGAACACCGCCTGCATCTGCGCGTGCTCCTTGGCCAGCAGTGCGGCGAACTGCTTGGGATCGATCCATTCGAGCTTGACCATCTTGGCGCGGATTTCCTCGCCGTAGATCGAGTCGAGCAGGTTGCGGGTGATCTCGCTGCCCAGCGCCTTGCCGAGCATGCCCGACAGGTAGCCGCGCGAGGCGCCCTTGATGCTGCTCTGCTCCTTGTAATCGTCGAAGAAGCGCCCGATCACCTCGGAAACCATCGGCAGCTTGATGTTCGACAGGCGCGCCATGGCCTGGCTGATGGCGATGATCTCCTCGCGGGAGAACTGCTTGAGCACGCCCGCCGAGATCTCGTCGCCCAGGCTCAGCATCAGCACGGCGGCCTGCTCGGTGGGACTGAGCGCGCGCAGGTGGCGGCGGGTTTCGCTATGGCTTTCAGCCAGCTGGGTGGAGTTCTCGGTCATGGCGCCCTATCCATTGCTTGATGACTTCCGAGACGCGCTCGGGGTCGTTCTTGGCCAGCATCTGCAGGTGTTCGATCTGCATCTCCAGCCCCGAACCCGGGGCCGGCAGACGAATCTCCGCCAGCGGGTTCAACTCGCTGAACACGCCCAGCCCGTGCGGCTGCTGCGACGGCTGGTTGGCGAGCATGCGCTCGGCCATCGCCTGCGGGTTGAGCGCCGCCGGCATCAGGCTGCTCAGCTCGCCTTCGAGCGGCTCGGCCGGCGGCAGGGCCGGGACGCTGGAGCGGGTCAGGCTGCGCATCGCCGGGCGCACCACCATCAGCAGCAACAGCAGGCTGATGAAGGCCGCCACACCGAGCTTGATCATGTCGTAGAGCTTGTCGGTCTCCCACCACGGCGGCGTCTCGAAGGTGCCCTCGGCGGTCGCGGCGAACGGCAGCACCGACAGCGTCAGGCTGTCGCCGCGGCTGGCGTTGTAGCCCACCGCGCTCTTGACCATCGCCTCGAACTGGCTGCGTGCCTCGGCGCTGAAACCGCCTTCCGGCGCGGCGGCGGCGTTGAGCACCACGGCGATGCTCTGCTGGCGCAGGGCGAACGGCGCATGCTTGATGTGGGTGACGCTCTGGTCGTAGTCGAGCTGGCGGTTGGTTTCCTTGCGCAGCGAGGTGGCGCCGCGGGTCTCGGTCTCGGTCTGCCCGCGCGGCGGGGTCTGGCCCTCTTCCTCGGCCACCGCCACCGGCGGGCGGTTGGCCAGCGAGCCGGGAATGCCGAGCGCCAGCTTGTCCAGCGTGCTCTCGTCGCGCAGCACCTCGTTGCGCACCCGCGGGCTGTCGCCGTAGGCCTGGAAGGTTTCTTCCTTCTGGCTGAAGTCCATGTCGGCGGCCACGCTGATGCGGAAGTTGCCGTTGCCCAGCACCGGCGCCAGCACTTCCTCGATGTTGGCCACCGCCTTGGCCTTGTACTCGTCGACCACCTGCCAGTTCTGCAGGGAGCCGCCCCAGGCATCCAGCCCGCGCGAGAGCAACGTGCCCTGCTGGTCGACCACCTTGACGTTCTCCGGCTTTAAGGTCGGCACGCTGGCCGCCAGCAGGTTGACGATGGCGCCGACCTGCTCGGGCTTCATGCGAAAACCGGGCGCCAGCTGCAGCATCACCGAGGCCTTGGCCGGCTCGCGGCGGCTGACCACGAAGGAGTTGCCCTCCTCCAGCGCCAGGTGCACGCGGGCCTGCTGCAAGCCTTCCATGCCCATCACGGTGCGCGCCAGCTCGCCTTCGAGGCTGCGCTTTAAGCGCACGTCCTGGACGAACTGGCTGGTGCCCAGCGGCTCGTCCTTGTCGAACAGCTCGTAGCCGGCCGGCACCGCCACCTTCACGCCCTTGGCTGCCAGCAGCATGCGCGCGCGGGCCAGCTGGTCGTCGCGCACCAGCACCTGGCCGGTCTGCGGATGCAGGCGGTAGGCCAGCTGCTCGCCGTCGAGCACCTGCATCACCTCGGCCGCGGCAAAGCCTTCACCTGCGCCGTACAGCGGGCGATAGCCGGCGCTGTCACGCCACAGGTAAAACACCACGGCCACCGCCAGCAGGCCGGCAATCGCCGCCATGCCGCCCAGCGCCAGGCGCGGATCGAGTTTCAGCCCGGCCTCGGGCAACTTGCTTTTGATCGTCTGCAGCACGGTCAGGCTCCGGTCACAGCGGCATGCGCATGATGTCGTCGAACGCCGTGCTCAGCTTGTTGCGCACCTGCAACAGCGCCGAGAACGAGATGCTGGCCTTCTGGCTGTCGAGCATCGCGCCGAGCAGGTCATCGCTCTGGCCACGCTCGACCGCGGCGACCGCGGCGCTGGCCTGATGCTGCTGGGCGTCCACCGCGCGCAGCGCCTCGCCAAACACGCTGGCGATGCCCTGCGGCGCGGCGGAGGTCTGTGCCGCCGGGCGCACCGCGCCGCCTTCGGCGAGCGCCTTGAACTGCTCCAGCCGGCCTAGAAGGTCCTGTTGCACACTGTCGATCGAATTCATCGTCTGGCTCTCCTGGCTGGCCGGTCAGAGGGGAATGTGGACGCCCTGCTCGCGCATGGCGTTGAGTCGGTAGCGCAAGGCGCGCGGGGTCATGCCGAGGCTTTCGGCGGCGCGGGTCTTGTGGCCGCCGTGGCGGCGAATGGTGTCGATCACGTGCTGGTACTCGGCCCACTTGCCGCTGGCGCGCAGCGCCGCGCGGCCGTCTTCGGCACGCGGCCGGTCGGCGGCCAGCACCAGCGGCGCGGCGGCCGGCGCGGCCTGATCGGCCAGGCCCAGGTCGCTGGGCTGGATGAACAGGCCGTTGCGCAGCACCAGCGCGCGCTGGATGGTGTTTTCCAGCTCGCGCACGTTGCCCGGCCAGTCGTGGGCCAGGAGCGCGCGGCAGGCCGCCTCGGTGAGCAGCTCCTCGCCGCGCTCCTGCGGGGCGTACTGGCGGATGAAGCGGCGCGCGAGCGGCAGGATGTCGTCCTTGCGCTCGCGCAGCGGGCTGATGTGCAAGGGCAGCACGTCGAGGCGGAACATCAGGTCGGAGCGAAAACGCCCCTCGGCCACTTCCTGCTGCAGGTTGCGGTTGGTGGCGGCGATGATGCGCACGTTCAGCTCGATCTCGCGGCGCCCGCCCAGGCGCTCGACGCGCTGCTCCTGCAGCACGCGCAGCAGCTTGGCCTGCAGGCCCAGCGGCAGCTCGCCGATCTCGTCGAGCAGCAGGGTGCCGCCGTTGGCCAGCTCGAACTTGCCCGGCTGGGCGCTGACGGCGCCGGTGAAGGCGCCCTTTTCATGGCCGAAGAGGATCGACTCGAGCATCTGCTCGGGAATCGCCGCGCAGTTGACCGCCACGAACGGCGCGTCGGCGGCGGCGGAAAAACGGTGGATGTAGCGCGCCATCAGCTCCTTGCCGGTGCCGGTTTCGCCGCTGATCAGGATCGGCGCGCGGGTCTGCGCCACGCGCTGGGCCAGCGCCACCAGCCGCCGGCCGGCCAGCGACTCGCAGACCAGGCTGTCCTCGGCGCGTTCGGCCAGCGCGTGGCGCTTGAGCAGCGCGGCCAGTTGCGGCTCGCTGAACGGCGACAGCAGGTAGTCCACGCAGCCCATTTCCAGCAGCGCCACGGCGCGCTCCTGCTGGTGGTACTCGACCACCGGCACCACGTTCAGGCTCGGCGCCAGGCGCAGCAGGCTGGCCACCTGGCGATACAGGCTGGCGGCATCGAGTTCGGCGGCAAACAGAAACAACAGTGCCGCCGGCGCCATATTGGATAATGGCAACTGGCCAACTTCTGCATAGTGCGTGATGCGGCAACTCTGCCGCGCCAGACATTCAATCAGCGACGCCTGCGCCGGCGAACTTTCGCCAATCACGAATATCTGCCGCGCCGGCTGAGCGTCGTAATAGGAGTTGGCCGAAAGAGCCTGCGCCGAATGATTGAAATGCTTCACGAAAGATACCTGTGCGTATCGTGCGGTCGTTGTGTGCGCGACACGTCCATTCACTTGCGAAGTGCCGCACAGTTGCACGGCCGATTTAATTCGCAGGAACTTTTTGTCGCTCTTCACATCTGAGGCAGACGCTTGATCGAAAGCGCGTGCCAGGTCACGCACGGACCCTATCCCGCTCGGCAAAACGCCACCAGACAAAAGCCGTCAAACGTTGTCAGCCCCCGCCCGCTGACCGTGAAAAACCCCTTTTGATTTCTTCTGATTTAACCGAGAAGCCCGTCACACCTAGACTCTGCCCGTGACAGCGTGCCGGGCCTCCCCGCCAGCCGAGCCTCGCCTCAGACCGCAAAACAAAGGTCGCACCGCTCAGCCAGGACGCCCTCGCCGTGACCGCCGCGGTCATGGCGAAGCCCTCCCCGCCGTCGAATTCGTTTCAGCCAGGCAGATGCCTGGCTTTTTCCTGAACCCGTCTTAGGAAAGGCAGCAGGCCGCATGAACGGACAGTCGAAGGTCATTCATGGTGTGCCGACCGACAGTCTCGTGCGGCTCAAACCGCAGAAACTCGGCCGGCACTACCACAAGGTCCCGCAGTTCATCCGCGAAACCATGACGCGCTATCCGCGGCTGCTCAGCGATTATTTCCTGCGCAACTACCGCATCAATCTCGAACTGCAAAAGATCGATATCCACGAGCAACTTGCCGAAGAAGCCGCGTGCATCTTCCGCTGCCCGATGGGCAAGATCGGTTTTTCCCTCGACCGCGCGCTGTTGACCGAAGCACTGGAGTGCTACTACGGCGGCACCTGCCTGCCCAACGCCAGCATGCCGCCGATCTCCAGCTCCGAATCGCGCATGCGCTCGCGGCTGAGCCAGGACATCGCCGAGCTGTTCGGCCGCGCCATGCTCGGCGGCGAATCCCTCGGCCGGCTGGTGCCGCACGACAACACCTATGAAGAGGTGCATTGGGAATACATCGCCGAGTTCCAGTACCTCAGCCATGTCACCCAATCGCGCGCCTCGCTGTTCATCTACCTGGACAACCACCTGGTCGACGAGCTGACCCTGCGCCTGACCGGGCCGCACGCCCCGCGCGAAGCCGGCAACCCGGTGAACAACATCAAGCACCTGCCGGTACGCCTGGACTGCGTGCTGGCCGCGCTGCAAATGCCGCTGGCCCAGGTGCTCGGGCTGCGCCCCGGCAACGTCATCCCGATCCGCCTGCGCGAGCGCTGCGACGTGCAGATCAGCGGCCACCGCCTGTTCAACGGCACCCTCTTCGAAGAAGACGGTGCTCTCTTTCTGACTTCCCTTGAGAGCGTGAAGACCCCATGACCGGCCCCCTTTCCGACTCCGACCTGGACGATTTGATCGACGGCGACCTGGACCTCGACGCCAGCCCCGCGCCGCAACGCGCCGAAGCCCCGCAAGGCCCGGATTTGAGCTTCTTCGGCAAGATCCCGGTGAACGTGACCCTGGAGGTCGCCTCCACCGAGGTGTCGCTGCAGCAGTTGATGGAAGTGGACGCCGCCAGCGTCATCGTCCTCGACAAGCTGGCCGGCGAGCCTTTGGATGTGAAGGTCAACGGCGCGCTGTTCGCCAAGGCCGAAGTGGTGGTGATGAACGGCAACTACGGGCTGCGCGTGCTGGAGCTGTGCGGCAACGGACTCGACGGCCTCAAGCCATGAAAAAGCTGCTGCTCGCCGGGCTGGCCCTGGCGGCGCTGAGCCCGGACCTGGCCCTGGCGGCGGGCGGCGAGATCACCCTGCTCAGCCTGAACGACACCGAAGGCGGCCAGACGCTCAGCATCAAGCTGCAGATCCTCCTGGTGATGACCCTGCTCGGGCTGTTGCCGGCGATGCTGATGATGATGACCTGCTTCACCCGCTTCATCATCGTGCTGGCCATCCTGCGCCAGGCCATCGGCCTGCAGCAGAGCCCGCCGAACAACGTGCTGATCGGCATCGCCCTGGCCCTCACCCTGCTGGTGATGCGCCCGGTATGGCAGGAAATCTACGCCGACGCCTACGTGCCGTTCGAGGCCGACCAGATCAGCCTGGAAGCCGGCCTGGGCGTGGCCAAGGCCTCGCTGTCGCGCTTCATGCTGGCGCAGACCAACCGCAGCGCGCTGGACACCATCACCGCGCTGGCCAACGAGCCGCTGCCCGAAGACCTGGAACAACTGGACTTCTCCCTGCTGCTGCCGGCCTTCGTGCTCAGCGAGCTGAAAACCGCCTTCCAGCTTGGCTTCATGATCTTCCTGCCGTTTCTGGTGATCGACCTGGTGGTGGCCAGCGTGCTGATGGCGATGGGCATGATGATGCTCTCGCCGATGATGATCTCGCTGCCGTTCAAGCTGATGGTGTTCGTCCTGGTGGACGGCTGGGCACTCACCGTCGGCACCCTGACCAGCAGCGTGCAGCTGCTCTAGCGAGGCCGAGCGATGCTGACTCCCGAAGCGGCCGCCGGCCTGGTGGCCAATGCCGTGCAGATCACCGCGCTGATCGTCTGTGTGCTGGTGGTGCCGAGCCTGCTCGGCGGCCTGATCGTGGCGATCTTCCAGGCCGCCACCCAGATCAACGAGCAGATGCTGAGCTTTCTGCCGCGCCTTCTGATCACCCTGGCGATGCTGCTGATCGCCGGCCACTGGATCCTCGGCACCCTCTCGGACCTGTTCATTCAAACCTTCCGCCAGGCGGCGAGGCTGGTGGGCTGAGATGGAAGGCGCCGCGCTGATGTCGCTGGGCCAGGCGATGAACGCCGTGCAGAGCTACTGGTGGCCGTTCGTGCGGCTGCTGGCGCTGCTGAGCCTGGCGCCGATCTTCGGCCATCGCGCGCTGAACGTGCGCACCCGCGTACTGCTGGCGCTGGCGGTGACCATCGCCATCAGCGCCGCGCTGCCGGCCATGCCGGTGATCGACCCGCTATCGCTGGCCGGGGTGCTGACCACCCTGGAGCAGATCGCCATCGGCGCCCTGCTCGGCCTGGCGCTGCAGCTGGTGTTCATGATCTTCAGCGTGGTCGGCGAGGTGGTCTCGACCCAGATGGGCATGGCCATGGCGCGCTACAACGACCCGGTCAACGGCGTGTCGTCCTCCAGCATCGTCGCGCAGCTGTACTTCATCCTGCTGGTGCTTCTGTTTTTCACCATCGACGGCCACCTGCTCTCGGTGAGCGTGCTGTATCAGAGTTTCGTGTTCTGGCCGGTGGGCGGCGGGCTGCCCTGGCTGGGCCTGAACACCTTCGTCTACACCCTGGGCTGGGTGCTGGCGGCGGCGACGCTGATCACCCTGCCAGTGGTGTTCTGCATGACCCTGGTGCAGTTCTGCTTCGGCCTCTTGAACCGCATCTCGCCGGCGATGAACCTGTTTTCCCTGGGCTTTCCCATGGCGATTCTCACTGGCCTGGCCAGCATCGTGCTGATCATGCCGGACCTGCCGCAGCACTACCTGCACCTGACCCGCGAACTGCTCGGCAACCTCGGTGTGCTGCTGCGGGAGGGCCAGCCGTGAGCGAGCAGGACAGCGCCCAGGAAAAGACCGAAGAGGCCTCCGCGCACAAGCTGAAAAAAAGCCGCGAGGATGGCCAGGTCGCCCGCTCCAAGGATCTGGCCACCACCGTGTCGCTGCTGGTGACGCTGTTGGTGCTCAAGTTCGCCGGCGCGCTGTATTTCGAACTGCTCAGCGAGAGCTTTCGCCTCGCCTACCTGGACCTCAACCACAGCGAGGTCGGCCTGGACGACCTGCCGCTGTTGCTCGGCCACCAGATCCTGCTGTTCATCCAGCTGCTGGTGCCGCTGTTGCTGACCCCGCTGCTGGTCTCGGTGTTTTCGCTGATCCCCGGCGGCTGGGTGTTTTCCAGCAAGAACTTCGCCTTCAAGGGCAGCAAGCTCAACCCGCTGTCCGGTCTGAAGCGCATGTTCGGCCTGCAGAACTGGGCCGAGGTCGGCAAGTCGCTGCTCAAGATCGCCCTGCTCGCGCCCGTCGCCTGGCTGCTGCTGAGCAGCCTGTTTCCACAGCTGGTGGCGCTGCAGCGTGGCGACATCAACAGCGCGGTGGTCGGCTCGCTGGGCCTGATGTTCGACACCACCCTCACCCTGCTGGCGATCTTCATGCTGTTTTCCTTGATCGACATTCCGCTGCAGCGGTTTTTCCACCTGAAAAAGCTGCGCATGACCAAGCAGGAGCTCAAGGAAGAGCACAAGAATCAGGAAGGCCGCCCGGAGGTGAAGGCGCGCATCAAGCAGCTGCAGCGCCAGCTGTTGCACCGCCAGATCAGCCGGGTGATCAAGGATGCCGACGTGGTGATCGTCAACCCGCAGCACTTTGCCGTGGCCATCCGCTACCAGCCGAAGAAGGCCGAAGCGCCCTACGTGATCGCCCGCGGCGTGGATGAAACCGCGCTGTACATGCGCCGCCTGGCCGCCAAGCACCAGCTCGAGGTGCTGGAGATTCCGCCGCTGGCGCGCGCGGTGTACTTCACCACCCAGGTCAACCAGCAGATCCCCGCCGCGCTCTACACCGCGGTGGCGCAGGTGCTGACCTACGTGCTGCAGCTCAAGGCCTACCGCCAGGGCCGCCGCGCCAGGCCGCAGCTGGCCAAGAACCTTCCGATTCCCGACAGCCTCGCCAACCGGACCTGACCATGAAGTTGCTCCAACCCCTCATGCCCACCCTGCGCAGCGGTCGCATCGGCATTCCGGTGATGATCCTCTCCATCCTGGCGATGATCGTGCTGCCGCTGCCGCCGCTGCTGCTCGACATCCTGTTCACCTTCAACATCGGCCTGGCGCTCCTGGTGCTGCTGGTCAGCGTGTCCTCGCGCAGCCCGCTGGACTTCTCGCTGCTGCCCACCGTGGTGCTGGTGACCACGCTGATGCGCCTGTCGCTGAACGTCGCCTCGACGCGGGTGGTGCTGCTCGACGGCCACACCGGCGCCGGCGCCGCGGGCAAGGTGATCGAAGCCTTCGGCAACGTGGTGATCGGCGGCAACTTCATCGTCGGCATGATCGTCTTCGTGATCCTGATGATCATCAACTTCATGGTCATCACCAAAGGCGGCGAGCGCATCTCCGAGGTGACCGCGCGCTTTACCCTCGACGCCCTGCCCGGCAAGCAGATGGCCATCGACGCCGATCTCAACGCCGGGCTGATCGACCAGAACGAAGCGCGCCGGCGCCGCGCCGAGGTGGCCAAGGAAGCCGACTTCTACGGCGCGATGGACGGCGCCAGCAAGTTCGTCCGCGGCGATGCCATCGCCGGCATCCTGATCCTTCTGATCAACCTGTTCGGCGGCCTGGCCATCGGCATGCTGGTGCATGACCTGCCCGGCGGCGACGCCTTCCGCCAGTACGCCCTGCTCACCATCGGTGACGGCCTGGTGGCGCAGATTCCGGCGCTGCTGCTGGCCACCGCCGCGGCGATCATCGTCACCCGGGTCAACGAGTCGGCCGAGATCACCGGCCTCGTGCACCGGCAGATGCTCGCCACGCCCTCGCTGCTCTACACCGTGGCCGGCATCCTCCTGGTGCTGGCGCTGGTGCCGGGCATGCCGTTCGGTGCCTTCGCCGGGTTCGCCGCGCTGATCGCCTTCGTCGCCTGGCGGGTGTCGAAGAACGCCCCGCCGGCCGATGCCAGTGACCTGGCGGAAGTCGAGGCGCTGGGCAAGGCGATGGACAAGGAGCGCGCCCAGCAACTGGCCTGGGAAGACATCCCGCTGGTCGAGCGGCTGTCGGTGTCGCTCGGCTACAAGCTGGTCGGGCTGGTCAACGAGGCCGCCGGCGCGCCGCTGCCCCAGCGCGTGCGCGGGGTGCGCCAGACGCTCTCGGAAAGCCTAGGCTTTCTGCTGCCGGAGATCCAGATCCGCGACAGCCTGCGGCTGAAGGCCTCGCAGTACACCATCCACATCAACGGCGAGAAGATCGACGGCGCCGAGATCCACGCCGACCGCCTGATGGCGATTCCCTCGCCGGAGCTGTACGGCGAAATCGACGGCATCCTCGGCATCGATCCGGCCTACCGCATGCAGGTGGTGTGGATCCAGCCGGAAGACAAGGCCCACGCGCTGAACCTCGGTTACCAGGTGATCGACTGCGCCAGCGTGATCGCCACCCACCTGAACAAGGTGATCCGCGAGCATTTGCCGGAGCTGTTCAAGCACGACGATGTGGAACACCTGCTGCAGCGCCTGACCCACCAGGCGCCCAAGCTGGCCGACAACCTCAAGGCCCAGCTGACCTACAGCCAGCAGCACCGCGTCTACCGCCAGCTGCTGCAGGAGCAGGTGCCGCTGCGCGATATCGTGACCATCGCCACCACCCTGCTCGAGGCCAGCGAAACCACCAAGGACCCGGTACTGCTGGCCGCCGACGTGCGCTTCGCCCTGCGCCGCAGCATCGTCTCGGCGATCGCCGGCGAGCGCAGCGAACTGGGGGTGTTCGTGCTGGAAACCGCGCTGGAAAACACCCTGCTCAGCGCCCTGAGCATGGCCCAGCAGGCCGGCCCGATCAGCCTGGACAACATCCCGGTGGAGCCGCACCTGCTCAACCAGCTGCAGAACGCCATGCCGCTGGTCAAGGAGCAGCTGCGCCAGCACGGCCAGCCGCCGATCCTCACCGTGATGCCGCAACTGCGCCCGCTGCTGGCGCGCTACGCCAAGGTGTTCAGCCCCGGGCTGCACGTGCTGTCGCAGAACGAGATCCCCGACCGCGTCGGGGTCAACATCCTCGGCACCCTGGGCTGAGGCGTCAGGCCGGCTGCTTGCGCACCCGCCGCAGTCCGGCCACCCAGCGCTCATAGGCGGCGGTGGGCTCGTCGATGATCATCCCCGCCTCGTGATAGCCGCTGCGCGGATTCTCCTGACACCACAGGCAGCGGGCGTCGATCTCCACCTCATCGAGCACGCCCTCCTCGTTGCGCATGGCGAGCCTGAGCTGCGCCACCGCCCCCGCTTCCAGCGGTGCATCGCATAAAAGCTTCAAGCCGCCTTCGGACACGTCCGCCACGTAGCCGATCAGGCGATTGTTCGCCCGGCCCTTGGCCTTGCAGCGGAAGATCGAGCGGAAGACGATTCGGCTTTGTTTTCGCATGGGCACTCCTTCGGCTCTAACGAACCGAAAAGGCGACCGTTGAAGGACCCCGCTTAAGCCGGCGACGAATTTTTTTTCAAACCGTGCGCCGGCCCGCCTGGCGGTCATGGCGCGAACAGCTGGCCCAGGTCGCGCATCGCCTTGAACTCCAGCGCATTGCCGCAGGGATCGAACAGAAAGAAGGTGGCCTGCTCGCCGACCTGGCCCTGGAAGCGCACATGCGGCTCGATGACAAAGGCCACCCCCTGCCCGCGCAGCCGCTCGGCCAGCGCCTCCCACTGCGCCCAGGGCAGCACCACGCCAAAATGCGGCACCGGCACGTCGTGCCCGTCCACCGCGTTGGTATGCGCCTGCGCCTGGGAGGCGGTCTGGGGGTGCTGGTGAATCACCAGCTGGTGGCCGAAGAAATCGAAATCCACCCATTGCGCCGAACAGCGCCCTTCCGCAAGGCCGAACACTTCCCGATAGAAGTGCCGGGCGGCAGGCAGGTCATGCACGGTAATGGCCAGATGAAACGGTGACAGCGACATGGACGCTCCCTGGGTAACAGACGGGGCAAAACCGGCCGCACCGGGCCGGCACGCGGCAACGGCCCGATCGGCCCCTGCCTGCGTACGACCGGCGCGCGCCCCAATCGTCGCCCCCTGCCCAGCCAGCCGTTGCTGGACGCACGGCCGGCGCTGACCTATTGCTCAAACACCCCCCTTCCCGAGGAGTGCGAGCATGCCGAGCAAGAACACCATCTGCCTCTGGTACGACGGCGACGCGCTGGAGGCGGCGACCTTCTACGCGCAGACCTTCGCCGACAGCACGGTCGGCGCCCTCTACCGCGCGCCGGCCGACTACCCGGGCGGCCACCAGGGCGATGTGCTGACCGTGGAATTCAGCGTGCTGGGCATCCCCTGCCTGGGCCTGAACGGCGGCCCCGCGTTCAGGCACAGCGAGGCGTTTTCCTTCCAGGTGCTGACCGAGGATCAGGCCGAGACCGACCGCCTGTGGCAGGCGCTCGTCGGCCACGGCGGTCAGCCCGGCGAATGCGGCTGGTGCAAGGACCGCTGGGGCCTGTCCTGGCAGATCACCCCGCGCGCGCTGCTGGAGGCGCTGAACGACCCCGACCCGGCCGCCGCCCGCCGCGCCTTCACGGCGATGCTGGGCATGGGCAAGATCGACATCGCCGCCATCGAAGCGGCCCGGCGCGGCTGACCGGCGCGCCGGGGCTGCCCCAGCCGGGTTTTCCTCGCGCGCGGTCGCCGCGCCAGCGGCGAGATGGCCTGCCGCTGTGCTCTAATGGCACCTCAATATCACCGCATGGATGCGCCTGCTCTGCCAGGGCCTCCCCTCGAACAAGGAATGCACCGTTGAAGTACCTCGCTGCCGCCTGCTCTGCCCTCGCCCTGTTTGCCAGCGCCGCCTGCGCCGATGAGTTTTCCCTGCATGGCGTGCGGCTGGGCATGCCGGCCCAGGAAGCGGCGCTGCTGCTTGAGGAAGCCTGCCCCGGCAAGTGCATGTCCTATCGCGCCGGCGGCCCCGGCGGCATCGGCGAGCAAACCGTGTACCTGCGCTATCAGACGATCTACTTCTCCAACACCCGCCAGGTCGAGGTGGATCGCTCCAAGCCCTACGAATCGGTGAGCTACACCCTGGGCCCGGACCGCACCGTGATCGCCGTGCTCGGCCGGGTATTCGGCTCGGCCACCCGGGCCGATGAGTACTTCGAGAAGATGGCCGCCGCCTACCGTGGCCCGCTGCAGGCGTTCACCGAACAGAAAAAGCTGCTGGTGACGGCCAAGGGCGACCTGAGCACCGACCATCTGTTCCGCTTTTACGAGCCGGCGCTGCAGGGCCGCAAATTCACCGTCAGCAAGCTGGCCGATCAATACGGCGCGACGGCGGTGGCCCATCACGTCGACTTCGACGCGGTCCGAGCGATCGAGCGCAGCCAGCCCGAACAGTTCGCCGAGATCCGCCGCTCGCTCGGCATCGGCGTGAAGCAGGACGGCAGCCCGCAGCTGGAACCCCGCGAGACCAGCTCTCTGGAAGCGCGAAACGCGCAACAGCTCACGCCGATCCGCGGCGCGTTTGTCAGCCAGCTTAGCGAAGGCGCCGAGCGGATCGAGGTCATCGCCGAAGATGCGCAGTCACCGAGCAGGATCCTGCTCAATGGCCAGCAGGTGGCGCAGGCCTCGTTCGCCGAGGACGGGCTGACCTACGAGGGGCTGCGCAGCCTGGGTGGCGGCCTGTTCGAGATCAGCGTCAGCCAGAGCGGCAACGGCTGCTATGCCCAGGGCCACACGGTGCTGCGGGTGCAGGACGGCCAAGGCTATCTGTCCGAGAGCTTCGGCCGCTGCGATGGCTTCATCGCGCGAAACGGCGCCACCCACTACTTCGTCTACGCCAGCACCGAATCCGAACCGGAGTGGGTACTGGCGCTGCCTTGAGGCGCGCCGCTAGCCGCGCTCCATCACCACCCCTTCGAGCCCCAGCACCTCGCCGGCATCGGAATAGATGCCGCAGCCGCGCTCATGCACGGCCTTGGCCTGGCCGTCGGCACCGACCAGCCGGTAGTCGACGGTAAACGGCCGCCGGGCGCGCAGCGCCTGCTGGATCGCGAGCCAGACCTGCTCGCGGTCGTCGGGGTGAATCAGGCTGTCGTAGGTCAGGCTGCGGCTGTCCACCAGCCGCTCGGGACTGTAGCCGGTCAGCGCCAGGCTGCCGGCGCTGACGTATTCCATGCTCCAGTCGCGGTTGTTGCGGCAGCGATAGACCATCAGCGGCAGGCCATCGAGCAGGTTGGTGAGGCTGCGGTGGCTGGCCTGCAGGCGCTGGCGTTGCGGAATCTGCGCGCTGACGTCGGCGAGGCTGGCGAGAAAGCCCTGGGCCTGGCGGCACAGGCGCACCTCGGCCCAGCGCAGCTCGCCGCTGCCGGTCAGGTAGCGCAGCACCGCCACCCACTCGCTCTGCCCGCCACGCAGCGCCTCGAGCGCCTGCGTCCAGCGCGGGCGATCCTCTATATGAATGAAGTCGGCGTGCCGTCGCGTCAGGCAGTCGCCGCTGCGCTGGCCGATCAGGCGTTCCCAGCCGCTGCTCAGGCGGGTCATCCGCCCGGCGTCATCGAGGCGTACCAGTGCCAGCGGCAGGCGGTCGAAGTCATCGCGCAAGGCCGGCTCGCGCGGCTCGAACCAGCGCTGCAGCCAGCCGAGCAGGCTGCTCTGGCAGCTGTGCAGAAGATTCACGGGATTTCCTCCGGGCGCGGCGCGGCGAACTGGCCGCTGCGGTGCGCCCAGGCGGCCAGTTCCAGGCGCGAATGCAGGTTGAGCTTGGACAGCAGGTGCTTGACGTGGATTTTCACCGTGCCGTCGCTGATGCCCAGGCGCCGGGCGATCAGCTTGTTGTTCAGCCCCTCGGCGATCAGCGCCAGGGTCTGGCGCTCGCGCTCGGTCAGCTCGGCCGGCGCCGCCAGCGCCTGCAGGCCGCCCGGCTCGCGCAGCCCGCTGGCGAGCACCGCGGCGAGCGTCGGATCGAGCACCAGCTGGCCGGCGGCACACTCGGCCAGCGCCGCCAGCAGGGCGTCGGGGTGGCTGTCCTTGAGCAGGTAGCCATCGGCGCCGGCCTGCAGCGCGGCGAGCAGGTCCTGGCGCGCCGCCGAGGCGGTCAGCACCACCACCCGGCCGCTGACCGCCTGGCGCTTGAGTTCGGCGAGCAGGCCCAGCCCGCCCACCCCGGGCATGTGCAGATCGAGCAGGATCAGTTCGGGCGCCAGTTCGGCGGCCAGCGCCAGGCCTTCCTCGGCGCTGGAGGTGCTGCCGACCACGCAGAAGTCCTCGGTCGCCTCCAGCAGCTCGGCCACGCCGCGGCGCAGCAGCGGGTGATCGTCGATCAGCAGCACCCGGCGACGTGCGTTCATAGCGGCCTCCAGCGCAGGCAGACCCGCGTGCCGCACGGCTCGGCCGGGCCGATGGCGAGCGTCGCGCCGATCGCCTCGGCGCGCTCGTGCATGATGCGCAGGCCGTAGTGGCCGTGGCCCGGCGCGGTTTGGCCGATGCCCTGGCCGTCGTCCTGCACCTGTGCCTCGAAGCCGGCGCCGTCCCATTCGCGCAGCACGATGCGCACCTGGCGGGCGTGGGAGTGGCGCACCACGTTGGTCAGCGCCTCGCGCACGATCTGCAGGGTCTCGAAGGCCACCGCCTCGGGCAGGTGTTCGGCCGGCAGACGGTTGTCCAGGCTGAACACGCAGCTGCTGGCGCGGGCGAATTCCTCGACGCTGGCCTCCAGTGCCTGGCGCAGGCTGCGCCCGTCGAGGGTCAGGCGCGCGCTGGCAATCAGCTCGCGCACCTGGCGATGCACGCACTGCAACTGCTGCTGCAGGTCATCGAGCATGGCGCGGGCCTCTGCCGGCTGCGCCAGCACGGCCTCCAGGCGCCGCGCGCGGATCTGCAGGTAGCCCAGGCGCTGGGCCACCGAGTCGTGCAGCTCACGGGCCAGCGCGGCGGAGTCGACTGGCGCCGGGCTCTGGCGCGCCTCGCGCACCGCGCGCAGCACCTCGCCCAGCTGCGCGGCGAAGCGACTCGCCTGGCGCTGCAGCACGGCGGCCGGCGGCTGCGGGTAATCGAGCAGCAGCAGGCCCTGGCGGCCCTGCTCCAGACGCAGCGGGCAGATCAGCCGGTGGCGGCCGGCGGCGCGGCAGGCGCGGCAGACGCACGCCTCGCCCGCCAGCGCCAGCTCATGCGGGCAGTCATCGGCCGCCTCGCCCAGGGTCTGCCAGCGGCCGTGGGCATCGGGCAGGCGCAGCCAGGCCCGGCGCGCCGGGGTCTGCGCGACCCAGGCCGCGAGCAGGGCCTCGAGCGGCGCCGGCGTGTGCGGCTGCTGCAGCAGGCGCAGCGGCAGCTCGGCCAGCGCCTGCTGGCACGGCGCGGGCGTGTCCGGCCGGCGGGCGATCCAGGCCAGCGGGGTGTGGCGCATCAACAGTTGCAGCATCGGAACCCCAGTGCAGTGGCAAACGGCAGGCGCGTTGCAAGTTCCGCACCACGCCGCCCACGCTGGCCCGGCGCACGGCGGGATCGCCCGGCGGATCAAGCACTTGGAATAAAAATTCCCTCACAGGAAACACGTTTCGATGCGCTGCCCCTGCACCGCCTTGGCGCCTGGCGCTGCATCGCGGCGCGTCGCGGCCGCTGCGTGGCGGCGCGGCCGGAGGGGCTGCCCCGCCCCCGGGCCAGACGAGAGCTATTTCCAACGGGGTATCTCCAGCAAGGCAGTTTCGCTTGGGCCTGAAATCTCTAGGGTAATTCTCACGAGGAAACAAACTTTCCGGATAACCATCGTGAGGAACACCAACATGAGCACCCGTATCGCCATCATCGGCGCCGGCCCCTGTGGCCTGGCCCAGCTGCGCGCCTTCCAGTCCGCCCGCGCCAAGGGCGCCGAAATTCCCGAGCTGGTCTGCTTCGAGAAGCAGAAGGACTGGGGCGGCATGTGGAACTACACCTGGCGCACCGGCCTGGACGAGAACGGCGAGCCGGTGCATGGCTCGATGTACCGCTACCTCTGGTCCAACGGGCCGAAGGAATGCCTGGAGTTCGCCGACTACACCTTCGACGAGCACTTCGGCCGCCCGATCGGCTCCTACCCGCCGCGCGAGGTGCTGTGGGACTACATCAAGGGCCGCGTCGAGAAGGCCGGCGTGCGCGACTACATCCGCTTCAACACCGCGGTGTGGAACGTCAGCTTCGACGACGCCAGCGGCCTGTTCAACGTGACCGCGCACGACTACACCGGCGATGTCACCTACACCGAGCAGTTCGATTACGTGGTCTGCGCCAGCGGCCACTTCTCCACGCCGAACGTGCCGTATTTCGAGGGTTTCGAGAGTTTTGCCGGGCGCGTGCTGCACGCCCACGACTTCCGCGACGCGCTGGAATTCAAGGGCAAGGACGTGCTGGTGGTCGGCGCCAGCTACTCGGCCGAAGACATCGGCTCGCAGTGCTACAAGTACGGCGCCCGCTCGATCACCAGCTGCTACCGCAGCCAGCCGATGGGCTACAAGTGGCCGAGCAACTGGGAGGAAAAACCGCTGCTGGAGAAGGTCAAGGGCCACACCGCCTACTTCGCCGACGGCAGCTCCAAGCACATCGACGCGATCATCCTCTGCACCGGCTACAAGCACCACTTCCCCTTCCTGCCCGACAGCCTGGCGCTGAAGACCGCCAACCGCCTGTGGCCGCTGAACCTCTACAAGGGCGTGTTCTGGGAAGACAACCCCAAGCTGATCTACCTCGGCATGCAGGACCAGTGGTACAGCTTCAACATGTTCGACGCCCAGGCCTGGTACGCCCGCGACGTGATCCTCGGGCGCATCCCGCTGCCGTCGAAGGAGGCGATGCACGCGGAAAACCTCGCCTGGCGCGCCGAGGAAGAGTCGCTCACCACCGCCCAGGAAATGTTCGAGTTCCAGGGCAAGTACATCCAGCAGCTGATCGATGCCACCGACTACCCCAGCTTCCCGATTGCCGAGGTGAACCAGACCTTCCTGCAATGGAAGAAGGACAAGTACGAGGACATCATGGGCTATCGCAACAAGTGCCACCGCTCGCTGATGACCGGCACCATGGCCACCGTGCACCACACCCCCTGGCTGGACGCGCTGGATGACTCGCTCGAGGCCTACCTCTCCGACGAGCCGGAAAAGCGCCTGAAGACGGTCAGCTGAGCCGTCCCGGCGTCGCCATCGGCGGGCCGCTGCGCCGCACGGCCTGCCTCCGGTCTTGCGCTCGCCCGCCGAGCGCCCTTAGCGGAGCCCCTTATGAATCAGCCGATTGTTTCGCACCCGCGCGAGCCGGCCCTGTTCGTCCGCGCGCCGGCGCTCGAACGTCATCGCGTGGCCCCCGGCGGCCTCACCGTCATCCACCTCGAGCCGGGCGACCGCCTCGAGGTCATCGACGTCGAAGGTCGCCAGCACGCCGAACTGCTCGCCTTCGACGGCCACGGCCGCCCGGCGCTGGACGCCCTGGGCCTGACCGGCAGCGCCGGCTGCCGCTTCATCGACCAGCTGCTGGCGCGTGACGACCGCGAAGCGGCGCATGTGCGCCTCGGCCTCAGCAAACGCCAGGTGGACACCCGCCAGCTGCCCGAGGCCGCGCGCCTGTGGGACGACGACAGCCCCGCCGGGCAGCGCCGCCAGCTCAGCGCCAGCGATGCGCTCGTGGTGATCGTCGCCGCGCCGGGCAGCGCCAGCGAGGTCACCAGCCAGACCCGCGCCAGCGAGCTGTACCTGTGGATCGCCCGCGCCAACCCGCGCGCCGTGCTCGCCCCACCGTTGCCGGCGCCGCTCGGCGAGGTGGTGGACGAGTTCACCATCGCGCCCGGCAGCGCCCGCGCCTACACGGTGCAGGCCGGCCAGTTCATCCAGGTGCTGGATGTGGCCGGGCGCCAGTGCTCGGACTTCATCGCCTTCGACCGCCGCGCGCTGGATGCCGGCCGCGAGATCGACCTCGATCCCACCGTCACCCGCAGCCTCAACGGCAACGCCTATCCGGGGCCGGGGCTTTACAGCAAGTTCTTCGACCGCAACCTGCAGCCGATGCTGGAGGTGGTGCGCGACACCGTGGGCCGCCACGACACCTTCGCCCTGGCCTGCACCGCCCGCTATTACGAGGCGCAGGGCTACTTCGGCCACGCCAACTGCAGCGACAACCTAAGCCGCGCGGTGGCCGAGCACGGCGTCAGCGCCCGCCCCGGCTGGCCGGCGATCAACTTCTTCTTCAACACCGCGATCGACGCGCACCAGCAGCTGACCCTGGACGAGCCGTGGTCGCGCCCCGGCGACTACGTGCTGCTGCGCGCGCTGAACGAACTGGTCTGCGCCAGCAGCTCCTGCCCGGACGACATCGACCCGGCCAACGGCTGGCAGCCCACCGACATCCACATCCGCGTGTACTCGCACAAGGAGCGCTTCAGTATCGCCATGGCCAATCGCAAAACCCCCGATGCCGACCCGGTGCTGACCCGGGAGAGCGGCTTTCACCAAGACACCAGCAAGCTCACCGGCCAGTTCACCGACTACCGCGGCTGGTGGCTGCCCACCCAGTTCAACGGTTTTGGCGCCATCGAGGAATACCACGGCTGCCGCGAGCGGGTGGCGGTGATGGATCTGTCGGCGCTGCGCAAGTTCGAGGTGCTCGGCCCCGACGCCGAGGCGCTGTTGAACTACTGCCTGACCCGCGACGTGCGCAAGCTCGCCGTCGGCCAGGTGGTCTACAGCGCCATGTGCTACGAGCACGGCGGCATGCTCGACGACGGCACCCTGCTGCGCCTCGCGCCCGATGCCTTCCGCTGGATCTGTGGCGAGGACTACGCCGGCGTCTGGCTGCGCGAACAGGCCGAAAAGCTCGGCATGAAGGTGTGGATCAAGTCCGCCTCCGACCAGATCCACAACATCGCCGTGCAGGGTCCGCTGAGCCGCGAACTGCTCAAGCAGATGATCTTCACCCCCGGCACCCAGCCCAAACTCGAAGAGCTTGGCTGGTTCCGCTTCCTGGTCGGCCGCCTGGACGACTACAACGGCCCGCCGCTGATGGTCTCGCGCACCGGCTACACCGGCGAGCTGGGCTACGAGATCTGGTGCCACCCGGACCACGCCCACCAGGTCTGGAGCCGGCTGTGGCAGCTCGGCGAGCCGCTGGGGCTGGTGCCGCTCGGCCTCAACGCGCTGGACATGCTGCGCATCGAGGCCGGGCTGGTGTTCGCCGGCTACGAGTTCTGCGACCAGACCGACCCGTTCGAGGCCGGCATCGGCTTCACCGTGCCGCTCAAGAGCAAGGACGTGGACTTCATCGGCCGCGAGGCGCTGCTGCGCCGCCAGGCGCACCCGCAGCACAAGCTGGTGGGCCTGGAGCTATCGGGCAACGAGCCGGCCCACCACGGCGATTGCGTGCACGTCGGCCGCGCCCAGGTCGGGGTGATCACCAGCGCCACCCGCTCGCCGGTACTGGGCAAGAACATCGCCCTGTGCCGATTGGATGTCGCCTATTGCGAGCCCGGCACGGCGGTCGAGATCGGCAAGCTCGACGGCCAGCAGAAGCGCATCGCCGCCACGGTGGCCGCCAGCACCGTGGCCTATGACCCGGACAAGAGCCGGGTGCGGGCCTGACGGACGACCCAATTTCAGGCGTCAGCGCTCAGCGCTGGCCTGAAAGTGGGCAGGACGGCGCCGATTTCGCGCGAAAAGCGCCGTCCAGAGGGGCCTGCCGCCATCTGGCACAGCCCTTGCTATTTCTTGTAACGAACTTTTTATAACCAGAATTAAACCCTGAAAGCCTTGCCGTGCAGGCGTGAAGACCCGTTTTGATCTGCCCGTGACGCCCCCCTTTCGACTACTGCTTCGAGGATTCGCGATGGAAGAGCAAACCACACCCACGCTGGAAGAGCTTCACGCTCTGATTGAAATGACCAACACCCTGAACATGGAGATCTTCTACTGGTGGTGCACCGCGCTGATGGTGCTGATCCACGCGGGGTTCCTCTCCTATGAGATCGGCGCCTCGCGCCTGAAGAACGCGCTGGCCGCCGGGGTGAAGAACATCCTCGCCTTCGGCTTCATCATCCCCAGCGTGTTTCTGGTCGGCTGGGCGGTGTACAACGCCTTCCCCGACGGCCTGGTGCCGCGCATGGATGCCCTGCTGGCAGCGATGCCGTGGAGCGAGTCGATGGGCCCGAACCTGCAGGACAACGCCACCGGCATCTTCTGGGGCGCCTTCGCCCTGTTCGCCGCCACCACCGGCTCGATCCTCTCCGGGGCGATCATCGAACGGGCGCGGATGAGCGCCTTCATCATCCTCACCATCGCCCTGGGTGGCGTGCTCTGGCTGCTCGCCGCCTCCTGGGGCTGGCATCCGGAGGGCTGGCTGACGGTGAAGTTCGGCTATCACGATGTCGGCGCCGCCGGCGTGGTGCACATGGTCGCCGGCTTCTTCGCCCTGGCGGTGGTGATGAACCTCGGCGCGCGCATCGGCCGCTTCAACGCCGATGGCTCGGTCAACGAGATCGTCGGCCACAGCATGCCGATGAGCGTGGTCGGCCTGATGCTGATCATCGTCGGCTTCTTCGGCTTTCTCGGCGGCTGCATCATCTACAACTCCGGCGCGCAGTGGATCAACATCTACGGCCAGCCCACCAACCTCTCGGCGTTCGCCTTCAACACCCTGATGGGCTTTGCCGGCGGCCTGATCGGCGCCTACCTGACCACCCGCGAGCCGTTCTGGATGATGTCCGGCGGCCTGGCCGGGATCATCGCGGTGGCGCCGGCACTGGACCTCTACCACCCCGGGCTGGCCTACCTGATCGGCATGGGCGTGGCGGCGATCGCCCCGCTGGTCAACAACCTGCTGCTCAAGTCGCGGCTCGACGATGCCGTCGGCGCCTTCGCCGTGCACGGCTTCAGCGGCTTCGCCGGCCTGCTGATCTGCGGCGTGTTCCTCTCCGGCTACCCGAACGTCAACGGCATGGCTGAAATCAGCTTCACCGGCCAGCTGATCAGCGCGCTGGTGCTGGCCGCGCTGGGCTTTGTCCCCGGCTACGCCATCTCCTACGCGCTCAAGAGCGTCGGCATGCTGCGCGTCCCGGCGCACGCCGAAGAACGCGGCCTGGACCTGACCGAAGTGCCGGCCCAGGCCTACCCGGAATGGAACGCCATGTACGGCCCGGCCGAAACCGTGAGCGCTCCGCTCGTCGTTCAAACCAAACCGGCCTGACGGCCGAACCGGGGCGTGCCCGGCACGCCCCCGCACAGGAGCTTGACCATGAGCATCACTACCTTCGAAGGCGCCGCCGCCGTTTTCACCTTCGCCGACAAACCCACCATCCTGATGGTGATCACCTTCTTCGTCGCCGCCACCAGCCTGTTCGCCCTGGCCGCCACGATGATCCACGAGAAGCACAGCTACGCCGACCCCGAGCCGAAAAAGCTCAAGCACTGACGGCCCCGGCCCGCACCCCTCCCGAGTGCGGGCCGGCTCCGCTGCCGCAACGCCCCGACCGCCGGTTCGCTACCCCCCGCCCGCAACACCCGCCGAACTCACCCAACCCTGCTGATACGGGAGACCGCCATGTGGTGGAGCACCGCTTCGAATTCCCGGGCCTCACGCCCGCAATGGCAGACCGCCCTGCTCGAGGGCGATATCGACAATGCCCTGGCGCTGGACGACGGCCAGATGCCGAGCGCCCTGCGCGAGCGCCTGAGCCGTCCGGCCCCGGCCGCGCCGGGCGACGATTCGGCCGCCCTCGCCGCGCTGCTCGGGCGCCTCACCGCACTGCAACGGCATACCCGTCAGGCGCTCGAGCAAGTGGAAAACGTGTTCGGCGAAATCAGCGCCCGCAGCGCCGAGCAGTTGCGCTACGTCGGCGATAGCCGCGGTTTTCTGCAAGACAGCAGCGCCGGCGCCGAACACCTGCGCGACGAGGTCGGCCAGGCGCTGGATGCCACCCAGCAGTTCTTCGCCGAGCAGTTCCGCGACCTGGTGAGCCTGATCGACGAGCGCTCGGCCGCCTCGCGCCAGGTGATCGGCGACATCGACGCCATCGGCCGCACCGTGCAGCTGCTCTCGCTCAACGCGGCCATCGAGGCGGCCCATGCCGGCGAGGCCGGACGCGGCTTTGCGGTGGTCGCCAACGAGATCCGCAGCCTGGCGCTGCGCACCCAGGACAACGCCCGCCAGGCCTACGAGCAGATCGACCTGTCGATCCTCGGCGAACGCCTGAACAACCTGCTGCAGGCCTCGGAAAGCCGCTTCGAGCAGTTGAGCACGCGGGTCGGCACCTCGCTGGCCACCCTGCATGATTTGCTCAAGAACATGGGCGAGCAGCTGGCCGAGATCGAGGGCAACAACCGGGTGATCGCCGCCGGCGTGCGCCTGGGCGAAGGCGCCGACCGCCACCTGCGCAGCCGCAGCCAGTGGAGCGAGGGACTGTTGGGCGATCTGTCCGGGCTGTACCGGGAGGTGCAGCCGGCGCGCCGCGCCGATCAGCTGCGGCGCCTGTTGCAGGAGGAAAAGCTGCACCTGGACGCCGGCTACGACCGGCTGGCCGACATCCGCCAGCGCGGCGAGATCCGCATCGCCATCGAGCCGCAGTTCAAGGGCCTGTCGTTTCGCGAGGCGCCCGGCCAGCCGCTCAAGGGCCTGGATGCCGAGATGGCCCAGGCGCTGGCCCGCGCCCTCGGCGTGCGCTGCCGCTTCATCGAATACCCCTGGGACCGCTGCCTGCAACTGCTCGAAGCCGGCAGCCAGCGCCGCGAGCAGGAGGCCGATCTGGTGTGGAGCGCGCTGCCGCCGATGCCCGGCTACGACCAGGTGGCGTTCTCCGCGCCCTACGTGTTTTTGCCCTACGTGCTGGCCAAGCGCGCCGGCGACGCGCGCATCCACGGCCTCGACGATCTGGCCGGCAAGGTGCTCGGTTGCGTGAACGATCCGGCGGCGATTGCCGTGCTCGAACAGCTCGGCCTGCGCTGGCCGGCCAACGAGGCCAAGCCCGGCGGGCGGGTGAAACTGGCCAACCTGCTGGCCTACAACGACCAGAGCATGATCCACGACTGCCTGCTCGATGGCGTGGTGGACGCCTTCGCCGTCGACCTGCCGATCTACCACTGGGCCTGCACCGGCGAGACCAGCCCGTGGCGCGGGCAACTGGAAATCCTGCCCGGCAACCTCAGCCCGTCGCTGTGGTTCTACTGTGCGGCGGTGGCCAACGCGCCGGGCAACGCCGGGCTGCTGGCGGCCATCGACGCCTTCATCGGCGAGTTCCGCCAGAGCCGCGAATACCGCGAGCTGGTCGCCCGCTGGCTGGGCCAGGTCTACGACGACCCGCACTGGCGCTTCGAGGCCGGCGTGCACGACGCCTGCAGCCTGCAGGCGGTCGCGCAGCCCTGAACGCTCAGGCCATCGGCGCGGGGCTGGCCAGCTTGAGCCCGACGATGCCGCCGATGATCGCCAGCAGGCACAGGCTGCGCACGGCACCCAGCGCCTCGCCCTGCACCACGACGGTGTAGAGCACGGTGCCGAGGGTGCCGATGCCGACCCACACCGCGTAGGCCAGCCCCAGCGGCAGCACCCGCACCGACAGGCTCAGCAGGTAGATGCTGAGCAGCAGAAACACCACGCAGTACAGGCTCGGCCACAGCCGCGTGAAGCCGTCGGTGCGCGGGATGATCGAGGCGTAGAGCACCTCGCAGAGCCCCGCCAGCAACAGAAACCCCCAGCCATTCAACCAGGCCATCGCTCTTCTCCTCTGGCAAGAAACGACGATGCCGCCGAAGGCGGCATCGTTTTTCACTGCAAGCGCCTCAGCCCTTGGCGGTGCGCTTTTTCTTTTCCGGGTCATCGAACGGCAGGGTGTGGGCGATGGCGCTCACCGCCAGGCTGCCCTTGACCGTGAGCGGCGCGCCCTGCTCGGCGTAGGGCACGTCCAGGCGGGCGATGGCCATGGAGCGCTTGGACAGCCGCGAGTACATGGCGCAGGTGATCACCCCCACCTGCTTGCCGTCGGCCCACAGGGTGTCGCCCTCCTTCGCCGGCTGGTCGCCCTCGAGCAGCACGCCGAAGATCTTGAAGCGCTCCTTGCCCTTGAGCCGCGCGTGCTCGACGCCACCGCGAAATTCCGCCTTGGTCGGCGACACGGTGAAGTCCAGCCCCAGCTCCCAGAGGGTGTCGCCGGCCGGCTGGTCGGCGAAGGGGTACTTCTCCGAGTTGTCGTAGGGGAAGAACAGCAGCGAACTCTCCACCCGCAGCCAGTCGAGGGTGAGGAAGGCACAGGGGATGATGCCGAAAGGCTTGCCCTGCTCGAGGATGGTGTCCCAGATGGTCGGCGCGTCGGCCGCCTTGCAGAAGATCTCGTAGCCGCGCTCGCCGGTGTAGCCGGTGCGCGAGATCATCACCGGGCAGCCGAACAGCTTGGTCTGGATGTGGTGGAAGTACGGCAGCTCGCGGATGCCCGGCACGTGCTCGGCGAGAAAGTCCACCGCCGCCGGGCCTTGCAGCGACAGGTCGTGCAGGTCGTCGTCATACAGCACCGCCACCTGACGGCCCTGGGCCTGGCGCAGGAGCATCTCGTAACCGTTGCCGGCGCCGTGCACCACCATGAAGGCGTTGGGTCCGGTGCGGTAGATCACGCAATCGTCGACGAACTTGCCGGCTTCGTTGAGCATGCAGGCGTACACGCTCTTGCCCGGGTAGATCTTGGAGATGTCGCGGGTGGTGGCGTATTCGAGCAGCGACTCGGCATGCGGGCCGACGTAGTGGACCTTGCGCAGGCCGGACACGTCCATCAGCCCGGCCTTGGTGCGGATCGCCTCGTGGGCGTCGGCCAGGCTGACCGCCTCGTAGGTCCAGGCAGTGCCCATGCCGTTCCAGTCTTCGAGCTTGGAGCCCAGTGCGCGATGACGGTCGGCAAGGGCGGAAATGCGCCAGGAATTGGCCATGTTGAATCTCCTAAGTGCACGCAAATTACGGGTTGGGTAAACGAATTCAGCGTTGAATCGGGCCCTGGCCGGTGGGAAAGGCTGCGCCGTTTCCCACCCTACGAAGGCTGCGGTCCGCGTAGGTGGACAGCGCTTCACCTGTCCACCGAACCAAGCTCAGCCGGTGGGAAAGGCTCTGCCGTTTGCCACCCAGCGAAGGCCGCATTCCGCGTAGGGTGGACAACGCTTCACCTGTCCACCGAACCGAGCTCAGCCGGTGGGAAAGGCTCTGCCGTTTGCCACCCAGCGAAGGCCACGGGTCCGCGTCGGGTGGACAGCGCTTCACCTGTCCACCGAACCGAGCCCAGCCGGTGGCAAAGGCTCTGCCGTTTGCCACCCTGCGAAGGCCACGGGTCCGCGTAGGGTGGACAGCGCTTCGCCTGTCCACCGAACGAGGGTCAGGCGGTGACGGCCTCCTCGTCGAACTGGGCCAGGTGCTCCACCACGGTCTGGCGGTACTTGGTCAGGCCCTTGTAGTCGGCGATCGGATCGGGCAGATCGCGCAGCACGCGGTGCAGGCGGCGCGCCCAGGCCGGGTTGCTGGTCAGCTCCTCGAGGCTGGCCAGATAGGTGCGGATGCTGAACATCAGCGCGTTGCTGCGCGGCATGCGCATCATCAATTGCAGCTCGACACGCAGGTGCACCAGCTTCGCGACGTTCTCGGGGGTGACCAGGCTGCGTTCATGGCCCCACTCGTGGAAGGTTTCCGAGGAGGTGTCCATGCGCGGGTTGATGGTCATGGTCCAGTTCAGCCGGCGCACCGGGGCGCCGACCTGGATGTTCAGCAGGTACTTGAGCGCCCGGTCGAACACGCCCAGCTGCGGCGCCATCGGCACCGGCGCGTGCCACTGCTTGAAGCTCATGCCGGCATCGAAGGCCAGCGACCAGTCGGCCGGACAGGTGACCATGCCGGCGTCCATGTAGAGGTCGCCGTCGCGCTGGTCGAGCATGGCGAAGTCGCCCTGCATCTGCCGGGTGATGTATTCGAGCGGCTCGTACGGCAGGGTCGTCGCATCGCCGAAGGTGAAGGTCTGGCAGATGCCCAGCGGGCGGTTCTCCCAGGTCCACTGGTCGCCGTCGCGGCGCAGGCTGAAGTGCTCGGGGTAGTCGGCCGCCAGCTGGGTCATCAGCGTCTCGACCAGATCCCAGGAGGCCTGGGTCATGTGCGGCATCACCAGGCAGCGGCGCGGGTCCTTCTCCAGGACGTGGGCGCGCTCGGCCATCTCCGAAATGTAGTGTTCGTCGACGTCGAACAGGTGCTCGAACACCGAGCCGGGGTCGCGCGACACCGCCGGCTCGATGTTCACCGAGTACATGTACTGATCTTCCGGGAACGGGAAGGGAAACCGCGCCACCGCCTCGGGGCTGTTGCGGTAGCTGAAATCGTCCCGGTAGGTCTCCAGTGGCTTCATTTTCACGGGCATGGCAAGGCTCCTCAGAGATCCAGCAACAGGGGGCGGTCGCAGCCGCCACGGGAAACGCAGGGCATCAACAGCGCAGCGCGCTCGTCGGGGCTCAGGAAGTGGTCGCGGTGCTCCACCTCGCCGGCCAGGTAGCGCGTCTCGCACTGCCCGCAAACGCCGCCGCGGCACAGGCTGGGCACCTCGACGCCGGCCTGCTCCAGCGCTTCGAGCAGGCTCAGCTCGGCCGGCACCTCGATGCGCCGGCCGCTTTGCGCCAGCTCCACCACGAACGGCAGGCCCGGCTCCGGCGCGGCGAAGGCTTCGGAGTGGATGCGCTCGGCCGGCCAGCCGCTGGCCTGGCCCTGGGCGTGCAGGGCGTCGAGCAGGTTCTGCGGGCCGCAGGCATAGAGATGGGTGCCCAACGGCTTGCCGGTGAACAGCGCGGTCACGTCCAGCCGCTCGCCGGCCAGCGAGTTGTAGCTGTGCAGGGCATCGCCGAGGCGCTCGCGCAGCTCGCCGAGGTAGGCGTCGGTGAGCCCGCCGCGGTAGGCGTAGTGCAGCTCGAAGCTCTCGCCGCGCGCCTTGAGCTCGGCGATGTAGGCGAGAAACGGGGTGATGCCGATGCCGCCGGCCACCAGCACGTGATGGCGCGCCAGGGAACTCAGCGGAAACAGGTTGTGCGGCATCGACAGACGCAGCCAGTCGCCCACCGCGAGCTCGTGATGCAGATAGCGCGAACCGCCGCGCGAGGCGTCCTGCAGGCGCACGGCGATGCGGTAGTGACGGGTATCGGCCGGATCGCTGAGCAGCGAATAGGCGTTGCGCAGGGTGCGCCCGGCGCCGGGCATTTCCACCACGACATGGCTGCCGGCGGAAAAGCCCGGCAGGCGGCGGCCGTCCAGCGCCTCGAAGGTGAATTCGCGGATCACCGGGGTCAGCTGACGGATGCGGGCGACCTTGACTTCGAGCTGGCTCATGCCTTGCCCTCCCCGCGCGGATCGTCGGCGTTCAGGCAGACGCCCTGGTAGGCGCCAAGGCGCCGCGAGAAGTGCTCGCGCACCAGCAGGCGCACGCCGCAGCCTTCGCAGACGGTCTCGCCCACCGGGCCGACGGTCTGCATGGTCGAGCAGTGCACGCAGTAGACCTTGCGCGAACCGGCGGTGCGAAACAGCTCGATCTCCGCCTCCAGCAGCCCGGCCTGACGCGCCAGCGCCTGCACCTGCCAGAGGAAGGATTCCTCGCCGCAGACGTACAGCCGCAGCCCGACCTGCGCGGCGGCCAGTACCTCGGCCAGCCGCGCGGCGTAGCCGTCGCCGGCCTCGGCCTGGTCGATGAACGTCAGCGCGATGCCGGGACGCGCCAGCTCGTCGAGCAGCATGCGCGCCTCCGGCGTGTGGGCATCCTGCACCACCAGCAGCCGCTCGCCGGACTGGACCGGGGCAACCCGCGCCGCATAACGCGGCGTGCTGAATATCTCCTGAGCAAGTTCTGCACTCATGGAACGAACCTCTGTATCGGTCTTGGCCCACGCCGGGAAGCGGCCTCGATGCCATTCCCAGCAGTTACTTTTAATTACTCAAGGGAAAGCATCGGCCATGCCAGCGATTGCGCAAAGCCACGGCTGGCGCGGGCTGCACGGTGGAGATATCCCGTTGGGGGTAGAGCCAAGCGCGACCGCGCGCACGAAGATTGAGCGCGCCGCGCCAGCGGGGGGCAGGAAAGGGGCAGGCCCCGCGCCGGACTGGACCTGGCGTGGGGTGGACGACGCTCTGCTTTGTCCACCCGTGGTGCACCATCGGTGGGAAAGGCTGCGCCGTTTCCCACCCTACGAACCGGCGCCGGACTTGGCCTCGTAGGGTGGACAACGCTTTGCTTGTCCACCTTTCGGACGCCATCGGTGGGAAAGGCTGCGCCGTTTCCCACCCTACGAACCGGCACCGGACTGGGCCCCGCGTAGGGTGGACAACGCTTTGCTTGTCCACCCTCGGGCGTCATCGGTGGGAAAGGCTGCGCCGTTTCCCACCCTACGAACGCTCGCCGGACTGGGCCTGCCGTAGGGTGGACAACGCTCTGCTTGTCCACCTCCGGGCGCCCTCGGTGGGAAAGGCTTTGCCGTTTCCCACCCTACGAACCGGCGCCGGACTTGGCCTCGTAGGGTGGACAACGCTCTGCTTGTCCACCTTTGGGACGCCATCGGCGGGAAAGGCTGCGCCGTTTCCCACCCTACGAACCGGCGCCGGACTTGGCCTCGTAGGGTGGACAACGCTTTGCTTGTCCACCATTCGGGCGCCATCGGTGGGAAAGGCTGCGCCGTTTCCCACCCTACGAACCGGCGCCGGACTGGGCGCCACCGCCGGGCACCTGGGCCTTGTGCCGGGGCGCGGCGAGGCGCATACAAACAGAACACTCCCGGACAGAGGAGACCACGACATGGCCGGTGGCTGGACCAGTGACGGCGCGGTGCAGGAGCAGATCGACAGCACCATCGAGGATGCGGTGGCGCGGGCGCGCAGCCAGTTGCCGCGTGGCGAGAGCCTCGCCCATTGCGAGGAGTGCGACGCGCCGATTCCCGAGGCGCGACGCCAGGCGGTTCCCGGCGTGCGGCTGTGCGTGGCGTGCCAGAGCGCGCATGACAGGCAGGCGAGCTTCAGCGGCTACAACCGCCGCGCCAGCAAGGACAGCCAGCTGCGCTGACGCCACAACGAGAACGCAGAACGCAGAACGCCGGGCAAATGCCCGGCGTTCTCGTTAGCTACGGCAAGGATCAGTGGTTGTAGGCGGTCTCGTTGTGCTCGGCGAGGTCCAGGCCGATGTCCTCGTGCTCTTCGGCCACGCGCAGGCCGACCAGCATGTCCACCACCTTGAGCAGCACCCAGCTGATGGCGAAGCAGTAGACGAAGGTGAACAGCACGCTCTTCAGCTGCGCCCAGACCTGCGGAACGATCTCGCTGCCTTCGACATAGCCGCCCAGGGCCGGCACGCAGAACACGCCGGTGAGGATGGCGCCGACCACGCCGCCGACGCCATGCAGGCCGAACACGTCGAGGCTGTCGTCATAGCCCAGGCGCTGCTTCAGCGAGGTGACCGCCAGGTAGCAGAACAGACCGCTGGCCAGACCGATCACCACCGCGCCGCCGGCACCGACGTAGGCGCAGGCCGGGGTGATGCCGACCAGACCGGCGATGGCCCCGGAAGCCAGGCCCATGGCGCTCGGGCGACCGGCCTTGACCACTTCGGTGAGCATCCAGCCGACGATCCCGGCACAGGCGCCGAGCTGGGTGTTGAGCATGACCACGCCGGAGATTTCGGCGACCCCGGCGGCGGAGCCGACGTTGAAGCCGAACCAGCCGACCCACAGCAGCGCTGCGCCGGTCATCGCCAGCGGCAGGTTGTGCGGCTTGATCTCGCCGTGCGGGTAGTCCTTGCGCTTGCCGAGCAGCAGGCAGGCGGCCAGCGCAGCGACCCCGGCGTTGATGTGCACCGCGGTGCCCCCGGCGAAGTCCAGCGCGCCCCAGTTGTGCATCAGCGCGCCCGGCCCGCCCCAGACCATGTGCGCCATCGGCACGTAGACGAAGGTGAACCACAGCGCCATGAACAGGATGGCGGAGACGAACTTCATGCGTTCGGCGAAGGCGCCGGCGATCAGCGCCGGGGTGATGATGGCGAAGGTCATCTGGAAGGTGATGAACACCCCTTCCGGCATGCCCAGCACCAGGCTGTCGGCCTTGAGCCCGGCGAGCATGGCCCGTTCCAGGCCACCGACGAAGCTGTTGAAGGTGTATTCGCCCTCGGCCATGCCGGTGGTGTCGACCACCATGCTGTAGCCATACATGACAAACAGCACGCCGATCACGCCGGCGATGGCAAAGCATTGGGAAAACAGCGAAAGCATGTTCTTGGCGCGCACCAGGCCGCCGTAGAACAGCGCCAGGCCCGGCAGGCACATGCACAGCACCAGCACGGTGGCGGTCATCATCCAGGCGGTGACGCCGGTATCGAGGGTGGCCTCTTCGGCCAGCGCCAGCGGGGCGAAGGCCATCAGCATCAGCGGCAAGGCACGGGTCAGCGTGCGGCGCAGCGGGGTGGAATCGGCGAGCGGTGAAGCGTGTGTGGTTGGCATGAAGGCATCCCTCAAAGAGTCATGAAAAAGTCCTGAAAGCTGGATGACGCAAGGCGCGTTTGGCTGGCGGCCGCTGCGGCGGCTCTGGCAATCGGTTCGCCCCGGCAAGATCCGGCCCGGGCCGCACGCGGCCAGGCCGAATTCCGAAGGCACGCTCGCGGTACGGACGCCTGCCGCGGCCGGCGCCCGTCCGTCACTCAGTACTGCTGACCGGGTACCCAGCTGGTGCCGGCCAGCGGCACGCGGGCCATCGCGGCGGCTTCCACGGTCAGTGCCACCAGGTCCTCGGGGTCGAGGTTGTGCAGGTGCGACTTGCCGCAGGCGCGGGCCATGGTCTGCGCTTCGAGCACCAGCACGCGCAGGTAGTTGGCCAGGCGACGACCGCCCTCCACCGGGTCGAGGCGCTTGGACAGCTCCGGGTCCTGGGTGGTGATGCCGGCCGGGTCGCGGCCGTTCTGCCAGTCGTCATAGAAACCGGCGGCCGAGCCGATCTTCTTCAGCTCATCGTCCAGGCGCGGGTGGTTGTCGCCCAGGGCGATCAGCGCGGCGGTGCCGATGGCCACCGCGTCGGCGCCCATGGCCATGGCCTTGGCCACGTCGGCACCGGTGCGGATGCCGCCGGAGACGATCAGCTGCACCTGGCGGTGCATGCCCATCTCCTGCAGCGCCTGCACCGCCTGCGGAATGGCGCAGAGGATCGGAATGCCGACGTGTTCGATGAACACTTCCTGGGTGGCCGCGGTGCCGCCCTGCATGCCGTCGAGCACGATCACGTCGGCGCCGGCTTTGACCGCCAGCTTGACGTCGTAGTACGGGCGGCTGGCGCCGATCTTCACGTAGATCGGTTTTTCCCAGTCGGTGATCTCGCGGATCTCGGCGATCTTGATCGCCAGGTCATCCGGGCCGGTCCAGTCCGGGTGACGGCAGGCGGAGCGCTGGTCCACGCCGATCGGCAGGGTACGCATGCCGGCCACGCGCTCGGTCACCTTCATGCCCAGCAGCATGCCGCCGCCGCCGGGCTTGGCGCCTTGGCCCAGCACGATCTCGATGGCGTCGGCCTTGCGCAGGTCGTCGGGGTTCATGCCGTAGCGCGACGGCAGGTACTGGTAGACCAGGTGCTTGGACTGGCCGCGCTCTTCCGGGGTCATGCCGCCGTCGCCGGTGGTGGTGCTGGTGCCGGCGATGCTGGCACCGCGACCGAGGGCTTCCTTGGCCTGCGCCGAGAGCGCGCCGAAGCTCATGCCGGCGATGGTCACCGGGATCTTCAGGTGGATCGGCTTCTTGGCAAAACGGGTGCCGAGCACCACGTCGGTGCCGCATTTCTCGCGGTAGCCTTCCAGCGGGTAGCGCGACATGGAGGCGCCGAGCAGCAGCAGGTCGTCGAAGTGCGGGACCTTGCGCTTGGTGCCGCCGCCGCGGATGTCATAGATGCCGGTCTCGGCGGCGCGCTGGATTTCCTGGATGGTCAGGCGATCGAAGGTGGCGGACTCGCGCAGCACCGGTGGGTATTTGTCGCTCATGAGGATGCTCCTGAAATTCGGGTCACGCGGCGGCCCTGCGGCGCCACCGCGAAGAAGGCGTTAGTAGGCCGAGGCGTTGTCGACCTTGAAGTTGTAGAGCTGGCGGGCCGAGCCATAGCGCTTGAAGGCTTTGGGGTCTTCGTCGAAGCCGGCGCGGTTCAACAGTTCGGCCAGCTCCTCGAGGTGCTCGGCGCGCATTTCCTTCTCGATGCAGTCCGAGCCCAGCGACTTGACCGTGCCCTTGACGTAGATGCGCGTCTCGTAGAGCGAATCGCCCAGCGCGTCGCCGGCGTCGCCGCACACCACCAGGCGTCCGGCCTGGCCCATGAAGCAGCTCATGTGGCCGATGCTGCCGCCGACCACGATGTCCACGCCCTTCATCGAGATGCCGCAGCGCGCGCCGGCATCGCCCTCGATCACCAGGAGGCCGCCGTGGGCGGTGGCGCCGGCCGCCTGCGAGGCGCTGCCCTTCACGCGGACCATGCCGGACATCATGTTCTCGGCCACGCCGACCCCGACGTTGCCGTGCACGGTGACGCTGGCCTTCTGGTTCATGCCCGCGCAGTAGTAGCCGGCGTGGCCCTGGATATCGATGGACAGGGCTTCGTTCAGGCCGACCGCCAGGTTGTGCTTGCCATCCGGATGGGTGATCACCCATTCACGTTCGGTGACGGACTTGGCCTGATCGTGCAGCGCCTGGTTGAGATCGCGCACGGTGGATTCGGTGAGGTTTACGGTTTTCATGCTTTTCAAACTCCAGTGTTCGAGCGTCGTCTCCAGCCGTCGCGACCGCGCGCAGCCGGCTGTGGGCGATCTCAGTGCGCGTTCTTTTCCCAGACGTACAGGGTCGCCGGCTCCGGCTCCCAGACCTTGGCCTTGTCGATGCCCGGCAGGCTGGCCAGCGCCTGGTACTCGGAGGCCATCGCCACGTAGTCGTCGGTTTCGGCGAGGATGGCCGGCTTGCAGGCGATCGGGTCGCGGATCACCGCGAAGCCGTTGCGGGTGCCGATGGCGAAGGTGAAGAAGCCGTCGAGGTCTTCCAGCGCGTGGTCGAGGGCGGTCTTCAGGTCATCGCCTTCGCGCAGGCGCCAGGTCAGGTAGCCGGCCGCCACTTCGGTGTCGTTGAGGGTCTCGAAGGCGATGCCCTTGCGCTTGAGCTCCTGGCGCAGGCGGAAGTGGTTGGACAGCGAGCCGTTGTGCACCAGGCACAGGTCGGCGCCGGTGGAGAACGGGTGGCTGCCTTCCATGGTCACCGCCGATTCGGTGGCCATGCGGGTGTGGCCGATGATGTGGCTGCCCTTCATCCTGTTCAGGCGAAACCGCTCGGCGATCTCCACCGGCAGGCCCATGCCCTTGAGGATCTCGATGCTCTGCCCGGCGCTCATGATGCGCACCGAGGGCGCCAGCTCGGCCAGCGCGGCGCGCAGATCGGCTTCGCTGGCGTTGGACTTGAGCACTGCGGCGCTGGCGTTGACGAACCAGTCCAGCGAGCAGCCCAGGCGCCCTTCCAGCTGGCCCATCAGCGCCTTGTAGTCGAAGCCGGCTTCGGTGGCCTGCAGGGTCAGCTTGACCCAGCCGTCGGCCACTTCGTCACCGTAGATGGCAAAGCCGGCGCTGTCCGGCCCGCGATCGGTCATCGCCAGCAGCATGGGCTCGAACAGTTCGCCGAGCTTGGATTCCAGCGCGGGGTTTTTCAGGTAAAGACCCACGATTCCACACATATTGATTCTCCATCGAGGCAGATGGCCGCCGCCTTGCGACGGCCCGAAGCGGGTTAAAAGAATTCGGTGTAACGCTGGATTTCCCAGTCGGAGACGTGGCGGCTGTACTCCACCCACTCCATGCGCTTGAGCTTGATGAACTCGCCGACGATCTCTTGGCCGAGCACCTCGGCGAACAGCGGGTCGGCCTCCAGCGCGTCGCAGGCTTCCTTGAGGCTCTGCGGCAGGGTCTTGATGCCGCGCGCGGCGATCTCTTCGAGGCTCAGGTTGTAGAGGTTCTCGTTGCACACCTGGCCTGGCTCGAGCTGGCGGTCGATGCCGTCGAGGCCGGCGGCGATGATCGCGGCGGTGACCAGGTAGGGGTTGCAGCCGGCGTCCGGCAGGCGGAACTCGATGCGCCCGTAGGGGATGCGCACCATCGCCGAGCGGTTGTTGGCGCCGTAGGTGATGAACGCCGGCGCCCAGGTCGCGCCGGACAGCGAGCGGCCGACGACCAGACGCTTGTAGGAGTTCACCGTCGGCGCGGCGAAGGCGCACAGCGCCGGGCCATGCGCCAGCAGGCCGGCCATGAAGTGGTAGGCCATCTTCGACAGGCCCATGCCGCTCGGGTCGCTGGCGTCATGGAACAGGTTCTTGTTGGTCGCGCTTGCGATCGACAGGTGGAAGTGCATGCCGTTGCCGGCGCGCTTGGGGTCGGGCTTGGGCATGAACGAGCAGATCATGCCCAGGTCGTTGGCGATCTCGCCGGCGGCCATGCGGAAGAAGGTGAAGCGGTCCGCCGAGGTCATGGCGTCGCTGTAGGTGTAGTTGATCTCGAACTGGCCGTTGGCGTCCTCGTGGTCGATCTGGTAGATCTCGAAGCCCACCGGCTGCAGGGCTTCGGTCAGCCGCTCGAGGAATTCGCGCGAGCGCGACAGGCCCTTGTAGTCGTAGCAGGGCTTGTCGAGGTTGTCCGAGGCGTCCACCAGCTGCAGCTTGCCGCTCTCGTCGCGGCGGAACAGGCTGAACTCGGGCTCGAGGCCGGTGTTGAGCGTCCAGCCCTTGTCGGTCAGGCGCTGCACCTGCTGCTGCAGTACGTAGCGGGTGTCGTAGGGCCAGGGCTTGCCCTCGACGTGGCCGATGCACAGCACGCGGCCGTAGCCCGGCTGCCAGGGCACCGGGGTCAGGGTGGACAGGTCGCCACGGGCCATGAAGTCCGGGCCATGGGGCTCCATGCCCATGCCGCAGATGGCGAAGCCGGCAAAGCCGGCGCCATCCTCGGCGACCGCTTCGAGGCCGCAGACCGGCACCGACTTGGTCTTGGCCGAACCGTGAATGTCGACGAACTGGGCCAGCACATACTTGATGCCGTACTGGTCGATGAGTTTCTGGGTTTCGCTGGGCAACATGGGCGGTGGGCTCCTTCGCTGCAATCGTTTTATTCCGAAAGGGAATTTTTCTTTCCCTTCACGAAATGCAAGGAGCTTGCCAATCTTTGCCGGGCCGCCCGGATCGGCCCGCGAACCCGCCCAATCCTTTTATCCATGTAGGAAAAATGATTTCATTCGGGGAATTCGCCGCGTTCGGCCCGGTGCCGAACCCACCCAGCGCGCAAATTCCTGGTGCGAAATTTATATTCACTGAGCTAAAAGAGTGCATTCCGGATGCAGGAACCCGCCGATTCGCCACCCCGCCTCAAGCTGGAGCAGTACCTGGGCATGCAGCTCAAACGCCAACGCCTGGCGCAGGAGCTGAAGATCGCCGACGTGGCGCGCATCGCCGGCATCAGCCAGGGCATGCTGAGCAAGATCGAGAACGCCCAGGTCTCCACCAGCCTCGACACCTTGAACCGCCTGTGCGACGTGCTGGGCATGCCGATGTCCAAGCTGTTCAGCCAGTACGACCAGCAAGGCAGCGCGGCGCTGCTGGTCAAAAGCGGAGAAGGCATGGAGGTGGTCCGCCGCGGCACCGAGAAGGGCCATACCTACCAGCTGCTCAACCACGTGCGCGGGCCGAAGAAGAACTTCGAGGCCTACATGATCAGCATGGACGACGCCAGCGAGGAGTTTCCGACCTTCGCCCACCCCGGCACCGAGTTCCTTCATCTATTGGAAGGCGAGCTGGTCTACCGCCACGGCAACCAGCTGTTCGAGATGAAACCGGGCGACAGCCTGACCTTCGACGGCGAAGT
>JAUVZY010000018.1 GCA_030602315.1 Pseudomonadaceae bacterium
CCACCGAACACCGAGGTCAGGTAGAACGAGGGCACGCTGTCGAGTTCGACGCCGATCGGGTGGTAGGCGAACACCGCAACGCTCGGCACGTCTTCCAGGCGACGGGTGTCGTAGGCCACCTGCCAGCGCTCGCGCTGGTACGGACCGAACATCACCACCTCGCCATGGGCCGGCTCGCCCACGTCGTTGCGCTTGTAGGAGAACTCGCGGTCGTACGGCACTCGCAGCATCACGTCGGCGATCAGCGTCTTGCGCAGGTAATGCCCCTTGAAGACGTAGTTGCGCAGATCGTCGTCGAGCTTCTCGCCGGGCACCATCCAGATCAGCTCGAGCGAAACGCCAAGACCCTCGGCGAGCTTCTCGGCGAGGGTCACGTCGACACCGCGAGCCTTCCCGTCCTGCTGGTAGCTGTAGGGCGGGAAGTTCTCGTAGACCGCCACCTTCAACACGCCCGATTCGATGATGTCATCGAAGGGCCGTACCTGGGCGACGGCCTGCCCCAGCAACAGGGGCAGGCAGAGCAGCCAGGCAATCAGGTGCCGGGCCATGGGGATCACTCCTCCATCAGATCACGACGGCTTTCGATGTAGGTACGGATGGCCCACAGCGCTTCCTGGCTCAGGTAGTCGGCCATGCGCGGCATGTACACCGCACCGTCACGCACCGCGCCGTTGATCACGCGCTCCTTGAACCACTCGTCACCGTCCAGATCCGGCTCGAGCATGCGCAGGTCCGGGGCGATGCCGCCGGAGATGGCTTCCAGACCATGGCAGCGCGCGCAGTTCTGGTTGTACGCCGAGTCACCGATCTTCACCGCCAGATCGTAGTTGTCGGACGGCTTGCGGTAGGGGTTTTCGTCCAGCCACTCTTCACCCAGCGGCTCCAGGCCCTTGATGTCGACAGCCTGCGGCGTCACGTCGCCGTGGCCCATGACCAGGCCAGACGCGCCCAAAACGCCAGCAGCCAGCAGAGTGCGCCAAAAATTGTGCTTGTTCATTGAGACCACCTATATCGAAAGCTTGTGCAAGGCCGCGCCTGTCAGTCGGCGCCTTGCTGCACATGGTAGAAAGGGGGTGGCCTGCTAAGAATCCTGCTTTGGTGGCCGAGAGATACTCCCTTGGTAGTAGGGCGCGACACGCGATTCCAGAGCGGGTCAAGTGATGGCAGGTGCGACCAATGCCCGCAGCGCAGTCATCGGCACGCGCCAGCGGTCAAAACGCTCTCCTCACAGGGCATGGCACGCGCATGGAACCGATGTTCTTCAATGACTGGCAGACCCTCGCCCGCACGCTGGTTGTCGGCGTGCTCGGCTATGTGGCGCTGGTCTTTCTGCTGCGCATTTCCGGCCGGCGCACCCTGTCGAAGATGAATGCCTTCGACCTGGTGGTCACCGTGGCGCTGGGCTCGACCTTTGCCACGCTGTTGCTCAACCGCAACGTGACGCTGGCCCAGGGCAGCCTGGCGCTCGCCCTGCTCATCGGTCTGCAGTTTGCCGTTACCTGGAGCAGCGTGCGGCTCGGCTGGGTCAAGCGGGTGATCACCGGCGAGCCGGCGCTGCTGTTCTTTCGCGGCCACTACCTGCCCGATGCGCTGCGCAAGGCGCGGGTCACCGAGGACGAGGTGCGCGCGGCGGTGCGGGCCCGCGGGCTGGACAGCCTGGCGGACATCGAGGCGGTGATCCTGGAAACCGACGGCAAGTTCAGCGTGATCCAGGGCCAGTTCGACCGCCCCCACTCCAGCCTCAAGGGCATCAGGACGCCAGGGCCGGCCGATCCCGGCCTGGCCGGCAAGGGCCGCCAACCCCGCGAGCGCTGAGCCTGGGGGCGCCTGGTAAACGAAAAAAGCCCGACACCGCCAGGCGGTATCGGGCTTTTGCAGCGCTGGCGCCTGAGCGTTACAGCGCGTCCCACCGGTAGCGCACGCCCAGCCACGCCGCGCGCGGTGCACCCGGGGCGATGAACTGCTCGTGGCGCCACTCGTCCGGTTCGGCCTCGAAGGCGTTGCCGGTGCCGACGAAGGGGTTTTCCGCCAGCGCGCCGCCGGTGGCGTAGCGCTTGTCGAACAGGTTGTCGATACGGCCGAACACGGTCCAGTCTCGGGTCATGCGGTAGTCGGCGGTGAGGTTGACCACGGCGTAGCCGGCGGTCTTGCCCTTGCCTTCGAACTCGTCATCCGGGCGGTGACGGTTGTTCTCGTTGCCACGCACATACTGATCGGAATAGACCAGGACGCTGGTGCCGAGCCGCAGGCGGTCGTTGTAGTTCCAGTCCAGCCCCAGCTTAAGGTTGTGCCGGGGCAGGCCGGGCAGGTAGTCGCCGCTGGAGATGCGGATTTCGTCATCCGGGCAGCCGCCCTGGCCCTCGGTGCTGTTGTTCTCGGCGAGGATGCAGGCACCGGAGCGGAAGGTGGCGTGCAGGTAGGTGTAGTCCATCCGCCAGTCGAACGGCCCCTGCTGACCGGACAGGCCAAATTCGATGCCCTGGCGCTGGGTACGGCCAAAGTTGGTGAAATAGCCCTGGCTGCCGCCGGTGCCGACGAACAGAAGGTCATCGTAGTTCTGGCTGCGGAAGGCGGTGACGTTCCAGGCGGTGCCACCGTCCAGCTCGCCGCGCACGCCCAGCTCCAGGGTGCGGGTGACCACCTGCTCGAGGAACGGGTCGGCGGCCATGGCGTTGGGCAGGCTGCAGGGGTTTTCCGGGTCGGCGCAGCCGAGCTCGATCGGCGTGGGCGCGCGGTTGCCCTGGGAGAAACCGCCATACACCGTCACCGCCGGCTGCAACTGCCAGGCAAAGCCCAGGGCCGGGTTGAGCTTGCGGTAGGTGAAGTCGCCGTTGAGGTCTTCGCCGATGCGGTCGGTGTTGACCACCCGGGTGCGGTTGTAACGCAGCGAGCCGGTCAGCTGCAGGGCGTCGGTCAGCGCCCAGGTATCGGTGACGAACAGGCTCGCGGTGCGGGTGCGGCCGAGCAGGCTGTTGGCCAGCTCCTCGTCATCGATGGCAGTGACGCCGCGCCGGTCGGTCAGCTCGCCCTCCTGCTCGCTCTGGTGGAAGCTGGCGCGGGTGTTGTCGTAGGAGGCGCCGAAGGCCAGTTGGTGAGCGCCCAGGTAGCGCGTCCACTGCAAGGCCAGGCCGTAGGCGCGCTGGGCGGTGCTGGTGCGGTTGAGCACCCCGCTTTCCGGCCCCTCGCCGACGAAGCCGCCGTCTTCCCACGCTTCGTACTCGTCTTCGTACTCGTCGTTGCCGTCACCGTTGAGGGTGTTGGTCCGCGTGCGGCGCAGGTAAACGGTGCCGGACAGCCGGTCGCTGTCGCCCAGCCAGTGGCTGCCGGTCAGCGCCATCAGGTGGCTGCGGTTTTCGGTCTGGTCGGGGTAGGTGAAGATCGCGTCGCGTTTCTGCCGATGCAGGCTTTCGGGCACCAGGCCGTTACCGATCAGGTCGTTATCGGCGTGGGCCAGGGTCAGCGCCAGGTCGGTGGTGTCGGTGGTCCAGGCGAACTTGCCGAACAGCTGGCCTACCCGCGAGGGCGAGTGATCGCGCCAGCCGTCCTCTTCCATGCCCTCGGCGGCCAGGTACCAGGACAGTTCTTCGTGCTTGCCGCCATGCTCCACCGCGCCGCCGTGACGACCGAAGGAGCCACCGTAGACCTCGGCCGAGCCGCCCGGATGGGTATCGCCGCGCTTGGTTTCCAGCGCCAGGGCGCCGCCCAGGGTGTTCAGGCCGTACAGCGGATTGGAACCGGGGACCATGGCGCCGCGCGCAATGGCGGTGCGCGGAATCAGATCCCAGTGCACCACGTCACCGAAGGCTTCGTTGATGCGCACCCCGTCGAGGAACACTGACACGCCCTGGGGCGTGCCGAGCAGCGGCGAGGCGGTAAAGCCGCGGTAGTTCAGGTCCGCCTGATACGGATTGCCCTGGATCTCGTTGATGTTGACGCTCGGCAGCGCGCGCTGCAGGTTCTCGGCCAGCGACTGGCCACCAACGCTGTCCAGGCGCTGCTCGTCGAACGTCTGGATGTTGGACGGCACCTTGTCCTTGGGCAGGTCGATGCCCGGCAATGGCGTGGTGGCGACGACTTCCTGGGTGCCCAGCTCGACCGGTTCGGCGGCCTGCGCCAGGCTGGGCAACAGGCCGGCAATGGCCAGGGAGAGCAAAGTGCGACGCGGCAAAGGGCGTCGCGATAGGGCGTCGGGCATGGCGTTCCTCGTTCGGCGGATCGTTGTTGTTGGAACCAACGCCGATTATCGGAAGCCCGCGAGGACGGCTGACAGGGAAGTCTTCCCGGCCGCACCGGGAAAAATTCCCGGGCGGCCGGCGATTGGTCGTACTACCTCCGGAGCAAGTGCCGTGGGCAGCGCCCGCTCAGGCCTCGGCCAACACCCGCTCGCCGACGCGCAGCAGGCCGTGATCGATGGCCAGGTGCACCAGCTCCGCCTGGGAGTTGACCGCCAGTTTGCTCTTGAGCAGCGCCACGTGGTTGGAGACGGTTTTGCTGCTGATGCACAGCCGCTCGGCGATTTCGCGGATGGCGATGCCACGGGCGAGCATGATGAAAATTTCCATCTCGCGCGGGGTCATGTCCGCCAGTCGGCCGCGCTCGGCCGACGCCGAGGGCCGCTGGCAGGCCAGCTCGGTGGCCAGCGACGGTTCGAGGAAAGTCTGCCCCGCCAGCACCTTGCGAACCGCCTCTACCAGCACATCCGGCGCGCAGCGTTTGGTCAGGTAACCGGATGCGCCGGCATCGAGCGCCTGGCGCACCAGCGCCAGCTCGTCGTGCATGCTGAAGATCAGAATGGGCAGCAGTGGCAGGCGCTGCCGCAGGCGGCGGCAGGTTTCCAACCCGCTGATGCCCGGCAGGCCGAGATCGAGGACGACCAGACCGGGAATCTCCAGCTGCACCTGTGCCAGCGCTGCCTCGCCACTGTCGGCCTCGGCCACCGTCACCTCGGGCAGCAGCGCAGTGAGCAGGCTGGCGTAGCCCTGGCGCACCACGGCGTGATCATCGACCAGAAGAATCTTCATCACGCGGCCCTCTCCGCCGGCAGGTTGAGATACAGCGCCCAGCCGCGCCCCGGCCGGTGCGCCAGACGCAGCCAGGCGCCCAGGCAGCGCGCCCGCTCGCGCATCGAGCGCAAACCAACGCCGCTGCGCACAGGGGGCAAGCCGTGGCCGTTGTCGCAGAGCAACAGGTGCAGGCCCCGCGCATCGCCGCGCAGGCGCAGCCGCACGCAACTGGCGCGGGCATGGCGTGCCACGTTGGTCAGCGCCTCTTGCACCATCCGGTAACAGTGCAGCTTGTCCTCCACCGCCAGCGGCGGGATGGCGCCGCGCACCGACAGCTGACAGGGAATGCCCTGGGCACGCTGCCATTGCTCGGCCAGTTGGGCGAGGGCTTCGTCGAGGCTCAGGTGATCGAGCATCACCGGGTAGAGATCGTGCACCAGGGCACGGAAGCCGTTCTGCAGGTCGAGGCTGTGCTGTTCGAGGTGGCCGGTGGTCTCGCGCACAGCCTCGGGCTGTTCGGCCTGCACCCGCAACAGACAGGCGCGGGCGCGGATGCCGGCGACGTACTGACCGAGGTCGTCATGCAGTACCTGCGCCAGATGGGTGCGTTCGCGCTCCTGCAACTCGATCAGCGTGCGGGTCAGCCGCGCGTTGTCCGCCTCGGCTTCCTCGAGCGCCACGGCCATCTGGTTGAAGTGGCCGGCCAGGCGGCGCGCCTCGGGCAAGCGGCGGGCCACCAGCCGCGTGGTCAGGCGCCCACGGGAGATCTGTCGCAGACCGCCGAGCAGATCCTCCAGCACCCCCAGCGCATGGCCCACCGCCCAGCGGATCGCCAGCAGGCTCAGCGCCAGGGCCAGGCCGAACAGCGCGAGCAATTGCAGCAGCGAATCCCAGACTTCGTCGGCCTCATCGTCCGGGTCCACCGCCAGGCGCAAGCGCTCGGCGCCGGGCAGTTCGACGATGCGTGCCGGTGCGATCGCCGGATACAGCCAGCGGCTCAGCCAGCCGCGCTCATGTTCGGCGCGCAAGCCATGCGGCTCGACAGCCGGCTCACGCTCGATGCGAATGTGCCGCAGGCTCGATTCCAGGCGAGGATCGAACCCGGCCGGGTTGTCGGCCAGGCTGCTGGCCAGGTAATCCACCACCTGCTGGGCCGCCGCCAGCTCGCGGCGCACATCATGCGCGGCCTGGCGCAACAGCAGCGCCATGCAGATCAGCGTGACCGCGGCGAAGAACAGCGCGACCAGCAGGTACGTGCGCGCCAGGGCATTCATGACCGCTTACTTGACGATGAAATGACCGAGCATGCCCTTGTTCTCCAGCCCCTTGGCATAGAAGCGGTAGCGGCCGGGCCTGATCGGCACGAAGAAGATCTCGGCCTGGCCGGCGTCTTCGAATTCCAGCTCGGTCAGGGTGATCGCCTTGATTTCCACGCCCCCGGCCTCGACCTTGCGCAGGAAGATGGAGGTGGCGAACTCCGGCGCCTGGAAGGCGTATTCCTTCTTGCCGGTGGAAATCACCTTCAGCTGGTAGGCCTTGCCGGTTTCCAGCTGGTACTCCTGCTGCGACATCGCGTAGTCGCTTTCCTCCGAACCAAGCACCAGATCCGGCAGCGCCTGGGGCCGGCGGGTCAGGTCGCCCGCGGCGTTGGCAAGGCCGGTGCCAAGCAGGCCGATGACGAGCATGGGAAGCAGCAGGGTCTGGGAAAAGCGCATGGGTGATGTCCTGTTGTTTTGGTCTACAGGCCCATCCTAGGCACATGGCAAGCATGGAAACCTACTACCTTGGTGCCAACCAACCACTACTTTCTGAATATTCCGTCGGGCTAGCGCGCTTCCTAAGCTGGGGCCACTGACCAGATTTCCCCGGCCGGCATCGCTTCTTCGGGTATGACGACCCTGGCGCCGCCCCCCTGACCGTCCCAAGGAAACAGGAGCTCCCATGCCTCGTCGCACCGCCATCGCCCTCGCCTGCGCCCTTGCCGTCGGCAGCCTGTCGGGCGCCGCCCAGGCCGCCAACGCGCCACTGGACGTGCGCATCGGCTACCTGGCCTGGCAACCCGAACGCGGCCCGCTGCTGTCGAACGTGATCCCCGAGCCGGAGGATGCGGGGCTGCGCGGGGCCGAACTGGCGATTGCCGACAGCAATACCGCCGGGCGCTTTCTCAAGCAGCACTTCAGCCTCGAGGCGGCCCAGACCGACAACCCCGACGCCCTGCTGGAAGCTGCCCGCGCTCAGCACCAGAGCGGTATTCGCCTGTTCGTGGTGAATGCGCCGGAGGCGACCCTCAAGCAGCTCTCCACGGCCCTGCCCGACAGCCTGCTGATCAATGCCGGCAGTGCCGCGGACAGCCTGCGCGTGCGCGAGTGCGCCCCGAACGTGCTGCATACCCTGCCCAGCCGCGCCATGCTGGCCGACGCGCTGGCGCAGTTTCTCGCCGCGCGGCGCTGGAACAACGCGCTGCTGATCGTCGGCCAGACCGACGACGACAAGGCCTATGCCGAGGCGCTGCGCCGCGCGGCCAAGCGCTTCGGGCTGAAGATCGTCGCCGAGAAGACCTGGTCGTTCGACAACGACCAGCGCCGCAGCGCCCAGGCCGAGATGCCACTGTTCACCCAGACCAAGGAATACGACGTGGTGCTGGTGGCCGACGAGCGCGGCGACTTCGGCGAGTACCTGCCCTACCAGACCTGGTATCCGCGCCCGGTGGCCGGCACCCAGGGCCTGACGCCGACCGGCTGGCACAAGACGGTGGAAACCTACGGTGCCGCGCAACTGCAAAAGCGCTTCGAGGCCCTCGCCGGGCGCTGGATGAACGACCGCGACTTCGCCGCCTGGGTCGGCGTGCGCACCTTCGCCACCGGCGTGACCAAGGCCCGCTCGACCGACCCGGCGGCGATCCGTCAGCTGGCGCTGTCCGACGATCTGCCGATCGACGGCTTCAAGGGCCGCAAACTGAGTTACCGGCCGTGGAACGGCCAGCTGCGCCAACCCATACCGGTCGTCCATCCCCGGGCGCTGGTCACCACCTCACCCCAGGACGGCTTCCTGCACCCGGTCAGCGAGCTCGACACGCTCGGCTACGACCGACCGGAAAGCCAGTGCCGCCTGAGCGAACAAGGACTCTGAATGATGCAACGGATGCTACTGCCCCTGACGCTGGCCCTGGCCGCGCCCGTGGCGCTCGCCGAGACCAGCGATTTGAGCTACGAGGCGTACGTCGACAGCGACAAGCGCATCAAGTGCCTGTACGGCTACGCCGCCGAGAAAACCGGCGATCACGCTGCCGCGCTGAAAATCTTCAACGACTGCATCGCCCGCTGGAACGACGTGTATTCGATGATCTGGCTGGCGCAGATGTACGAGTCCGGCGCCGGCACGCCGGTCGATCTGAGCAAAGCCGCCAAATTGATGCAGCTGGGCGCCCAGCAACCCGACGACGCCGGCTACGTCAGCCTCGCCCGCTACCATTGGGGCGTGGCGCTGACCGAGGGCCGCGGCGTTCCGAGCAACCTGGCCGAGGGCCGTTACTGGCTCGAACGCGCCGCCGCCGACGGCCAGGTCGAGGCGATCGAGTATCTCGAGCGCCTGCCCGGCACTGCCGCGCCGCACTGAGTAGAACAACAAAAGAGGTTTACCGATGCGCAAGACCCGCCTTGCCCGATTGATCGCCGCGTCGCTGCTGTTTGCCAGCGGCAGCGCCTTCGCCGCCACGGCCTACGTCTCCAATGAAAAGGACGACAACATCAGCGTGATCGACCTTGCGACCATGCAGGTGGTCGAGACCATCGAGGTCGGCCAGCGCCCGCGCGGCCTGGCGCTGTCCCATGACCACAAGCTGCTGTACATCTGCGCCAGCGATTCGAACACCGTGCAGGTGCTCGATCTGGCGAGCAAGACCATCATTAAGCAGCTGCCCTCCGGCGCCGATCCCGAGCAGTTCGCCCTGCACCCGAACAACCGCTGGCTGTACATCTCCAACGAGGACGATGCGCTGGTCACCGTGGTGGACGTGGAAAGCGAGGAAGTGCTGGCGCAGATCGACGTCGGCGTCGAGCCCGAAGGCATGGGCGTCAGCCCCGATGGCCGCTGGGCAGTGAATACCAGCGAAACCACCAACATGCTGCACTGGATCGACACCGCCACCAACGAGCTGGTGGACAACACCCCGGTGGACCAGCGGCCCCGGCATGTGGAATTCACCCACGACGGCAAGCTGCTCTGGGCCAGCGCCGAGATCGGCGGCACGGTGCATGTCATCGACGTGGACAGCCGCCAGGAGGTGCACAAGATCAAATTCGCCATCAAGGGCGTGCACCCGGACAAGGTGCAACCGGTCGGCATCAAGCTCAGCCGTGACGGGCGCTATGCCTTCGTCGCCCTCGGCCCGGCCAACCATGTGGCAGTGGTGGATGCCAAGAGCTACAAGGTGCTCGACTACATCCTGGTCGGTCGCCGCGTCTGGCACATGGCCTTCACCCCCGATGAAAAGCAGCTGTTGACCACCAACGGCGTGTCCGGTGATGTCACGGTCATCGACGTCGCCAGCCTCAAGCCGGTGAAGTCGATCAAGGTCGGCCGCTACCCGTGGGGCGTGGTGGTCAAACCGTGAGTGCGCTGGAGCTGGCGGGCGTCGGGTTCAGCTATGGCCCGCGCGAGGTGCTCAAGGCGGTGAATTTTGCCGTCACCCCGGGGCACTTCACCGCCCTGCTCGGCCCCAACGGCGCCGGCAAGTCCACGCTGATCGCTCTGCTGACCCGCCTGTATGACCTGCACCACGGCGATATCCGCGTGTTCGGCCATTCGCTGCGCGAGCAACCGCGCCAGGCGCTCAGGCAACTGGGCGTGGTGTTTCAGCAGAGCACGCTGGATCTGGACCTGACCGTGGAGCAGAACCTGCGCTACCACGCCGCGCTGCACGGCATGCCGCGCCGCGCGGCCCAGGCGCGGATCGAGGAGGAACTGGCCCGTCAGCAACTGACCGAACGGCGCAAGGACAAGGTGCGCGCGCTCAACGGCGGCCACCGCCGGCGCGTGGAAATTGCCCGCGCGCTGCTGCATGAGCCGCGCCTGCTGCTGCTCGACGAGGCCAGCGTCGGCCTCGACCCGGCCAGCCGCGAGGCGCTCAACCGCCATGTGCGCGACCTGTGCCAGGAGCGCGGCATGGCGGTGCTGTGGACCACGCACCTGCTCGATGAGGTGCGCCCGGACGACGACCTGCTGATCCTCCACCGCGGCCATATCGTCGCCCAGGGTATCGCCGGCACCGTCAGCGGCGAGACGAGTCTGGCCGACACCTTCGCCCGCCTGACCGAGGCGAACGCATGAGCCCCCGCTACCGCACCGCACCCGTAGGGTGGGCAACGGCCACAGGCCTTGCCCACCGCCCTCTCCGCTGCTTGAACGAGTTCTGCCCATGACCGCCTACTGGGAATGCCTGCGCGGCATCGTCGCCCGCGAATGGCTGCGCTTCGTGCAGCAGCGCTCGCGCTTTCTCAGCGCCCTGGTGCGCCCGCTGCTGTGGCTGCTGGTATTTGCCGCCGGTTTTCGCGCCGCGCTGGGCATCGCCATCATCGAGCCGTACGACACCTACATCACCTACGAGACCTACATCGTGCCGGGGCTGGCGTGCATGATCCTGTTGTTCAACGGCATGCAGGGCTCGCTGTCGATGGTCTACGACCGCGAGATGGGCAGCATGCGCGTGCTGCTGACCAGCCCGCTGCCGCGACCGTTCCTGCTCGCTGCCAAGCTGTTGGCCACCTCGCTGATCTCGCTGCTGCAGGTCTATGCGTTTCTCGCCATCGCCTGGCTCTACGGCGTGCAGCCGCCAGCCTGGGGCCTGCTCGCCGCCCTGCCCGCGCTGCTCTTGGTGGCGCTGCTGTTGAGCGCGCTGGGGCTGTTGCTCTCCAACGGCATCCGCCAGCTGGAGAATTTCGCCGGGGTGATGAATTTCGTTATCTTCCCGCTGTTCTTCCTCTCCTCGGCACTGTATCCGCTGTGGAAGATGCGCGAAGCCAGCGAGTGGCTGTACTGGCTGTGCGCGCTCAACCCGTTCACCCACGCGGTGGAGCTGGTGCGCCACAGCCTGTACCTGCAGCTCAACGGTCTGGCGCTGGTGGTTTGCGCCACCCTCACCCTGGTGTTCGCGGCGCTGGCGCTGGTCACCTTCAATCCGCAGCACGCGGCGCTGCGTCGTGCGGCGGCATGAGGGCCGCTGGGCGAAAATCAGTACTTAAGTACTGGTTTTCGCCCCCATCGTAGGATTCCCAAGGCATTGCTACTTGCCTGTAATACCGGACAAGACGACCTCATGAAAAGGTAGCGAGCCAAGGCCCAGCGCCGCAAAACAGCGCGTGCAAGGCGTTGACCGATGCTCGTGCAGCGTTGCCGGCTGCTTTGGGCTGATGTGGCGTTTTCACGGTCAAACCTGGATGGATACCGATGGCCAGACGCGGGCGCCTGCTCAGTTTGTTCCTGACCGCACTGGCGATAGCGCTCGGCGGGCCAGTCGCCGCGCAAGAGCCGCTGTTCAACACCGAGGGCTATCGTCAGGCGCACTATCGCAGCCCGACGCCTGAACAGGTCGACGGAGCCATAACCCTCGATACCGCCGGACTGCAGGACCTGCTCGCCAGGCAGCCACACAGCGTTCTGATCGATACCTACCGACGGCAATGGCTGTTCGGTCGGTTCATTCCAGACGAGGAGCACCGCAACCTGCCAGGCAGTGTCTGGCTGGCAAACACTGGCGACGGGCTTCTCCTAGCGCCGTGGAAGGATTATTTTGAGACGCAGTTGCAGCGCCTAAGCCAGGGCCGGCATGACTGGCCACTGGTGTTCTACTGCCGCTCGGACTGCTGGCTAGGCTGGAACGCCGCTCGACGCGCACATGCGCTGGGCTACACACAGCTGTACTGGTACCGCGACGGGATCGATGCCTGGGAACAGGCCGGCCTGCCGCTCGAGCTGGCGGAGCCCGAACCGCTGACTGACGCCACCGCTCTACCGGGCCGATAACGACAAGAAAGAGGAGACGCGCCGTGTACAAGATTCTGATTGCCGACGACCACCCGCTGTTTCGTGAAGCGATCACCAATGTGGTACGCGATGGTTTCCCCGGCGCCACCATCATGGAAACCGCCGACCTGGACAGCACGCTGGAACTGACCCAGGAACACGACGATCTGGATCTGATCCTCCTCGATCTGAACATGCCCGGCATGCACGGCCTGAACGGGCTGATCAACCTGCGCAACGAAGCGCCGACCGTGCCGGTGGTGATCGTCTCCGCCGAACAGGACAAGCAGATCGTGCTGCAGGCGATCACCTATGGCGCGGTGGGCTTTATCACCAAGTCCTCGCCACGCGCGCAGATGACCGAGGCCATCGAGCAGATCCTCAACGGCAACGTCTACCTGCCATCGGACATCATCCGCACCCAGAAACAGGCTAGCCGCCGCACCGCTCCCGAGCAGAGCAGCATTCCCCCGGAGCTGTTGCAGGCCCTGACCCGCAAGCAATTGCTGGTGCTCGAGCGCATGACCAAGGGCGAGTCGAACAAGCAGATCGCCTACAACCTGGACATCGCCGAAACCACCGTCAAAGCCCACGTTTCCGCCATCCTGCGCAAACTGAACGTGCACAACCGCGTGCAGGCGATCCTCTCGGCCAGCGACATCGACTTCAGCGCCTATCTGAGGCGCTGACATGCCCGGAGCACGGACGCTCGCCCTCACCGCGATCACCATGCTGGCCTTCGCCGGCAACTCCCTGTTGGCGCGCGCTGCCCTGCGCGATGGCGCCATGGATGCCGGCAGCTTCACCGTACTGAGGCTGCTGTTCGGCGCCCTCGCCCTCTGGCTGCTGGTCCGCGCCGGCAAGCGCCAGACACGCGGCAACTGGCGCTCGGCCCTGAGCCTGTTCGTTTACGCCGCCGCCTTCTCCTTCGCCTATATCGGACTGGACGCCGGCGCCGGCGCCCTGGTGCTGTTCGGTGCGGTGCAGATCACCATGGCGCTCGCGGGCTGGCGCGCCGGTGAACGGCTGAACGCCGGACAGACGCTCGGTCTGCTCGCCGCCATCGGCGGGCTGGTGTGGCTGCTGCTTCCCGGCGCCAGCGCGCCGCCGTTGCTGCCGGCGCTACTGATGCTCGCCTCCGGCGTGGCCTGGGGTTTCTATTCGCTGCTGGGGCGCGGCAGCGCCGATCCGCTGGCCGATACCGCCGGCAATTTCCTGCTCTCGGTGCCGCTCGGCGTGGCGCTGGCCGCTGGCGTGCTGGCATTCGCCGAGGTGCGCTGGAGCGTCGAGGGCCTGCTCTACGCCTTGGTCTCTGGCGCCGTTACGTCGGGCCTGGGTTATGCGCTGTGGTATCGCACCCTGCGCGGGCTCGGCGCGTTCCAGGCGGCCAGCGTGCAACTCAGCGTGCCGGTGCTGGCGGCGCTGGCTGGCGCGGCGTTGCTTGCCGAACCGCTTACCCTGCGTCTGATGGTGGCCTCGGCCGTGGTGCTCGGCGGCATCGCGCTGATGCTCGGCGCCAAGCGCAAGAGCGCCTGATCCGACCGGCGATCGGTGCGAGCAGAGCCACCCGCGTAGGGAGGAGAACCGCGCAGCGTTGCCCACCCTGCGCCCTCCGCCGGGTGGCGGCCAAGGCCTGCGGCCGTTGACCGCCCTACGGTCGCCGCGAGCCGAGCCACCCGCGTAGGGTGGACAACCGCGCAGCGTTGTCCTCCGTGCATCACCCGCCAGGCCAACGTCGGTCCACCGCTAAAGTGCGGCCGTTGGCCACCCGACAGTCGGCGCGAGCCGAGCCACCCGCGTAGGGTGGACAACCGCGCAGCGTTGTCCACCGTGCATCACCCGCCAGGCCACCGTCCACCGCACAAGTGCGGCCGTTGACCACCCTACGGTCGGCGCGAGCCGAGCCACCCGCGTAGGGTGGACAACCGCGCAGCGTTGTCCACCGTGCATCAACCGTCAGCCATGCGCCTCCGGCGCGCCGCGTTCGAGCAGGTGGCTCATCGCCGTCTTCAGCTTCATCGGCCGCACTGGTTTGTGCATCAGGGTATGGCCGAGCTCGCGCATCTGCTGCTTGAGCTCGTTGCTGTAGTTGGCGGTGATCATCAAGGCCGGCAGCGGCGTGGCGCGGCGGGCGTTGACCGACTCGACGACGTCCACGCCGTTGCAGTCGTTATCAAGGTGGTAGTCCACCAGCAACAGATCAGCCTCCGCGTGGAAGTTGTCGACCTGGCGCGCCAGGTCCTCCTCGCTGAGCGCGGTGATGACCTGGCAACCCCAGCCCTCGAGCAGCGTGCGCATGCCGGCGCAGATGGCCGCGTCGTTGTCCACCACCCACACCTTGGCACCTTGCAAGCGTTCGGAAGGCGCGCTGGGTACCTCGGTCACCTGGCGCGGCACCGGCACGCGACGGGTCAAGGGCACCTCGATGGCGAACATCGAGCCTTTGCCAGGCACCGAGGCGACCCGCACCCGGTGGCCGAGCATGCGGGCGATCTTGTCGACGATGGCCAGCCCCAGGCCCAGGCCGCGGTCCTGGTTCGGACGCTGCTGATCGCCACGCTTGAACTCCTGGAAGATCTCCTGAAGCTTGTCTTCGGGGATGCCGATGCCGGTGTCCCAGACCTCGATCGACAGGCTCTGCCGGCGCCGGCGGCAGCCCAGCAGGATCTGCCCCTTGGGGGTGTAGCGGATGGCGTTGGTCAGAAGATTGCGCAGAATCCTCGCCAGCAGCTGGGTGTCGCTACGCACCAGCGCCGTGCAAGGTACGAAACGCAGCTGCAGCCCCTCGCTCACCGCCACCTGGCTGAACTCGGCGGCCAGGGTGTCGAGCAACTCGCCGACGGCAAAGGCGGTGATTTCCGGCTTGATCACGCCAGCATCGAGCTTGGAAATGTCCACCAGCGTACCGAGCAGGTTCTCCACGTCCTCCAGCGAGTTGGACAGGCTGCGAATCAGCCCGGCGTTGGCGCTCGGGTCGCGCTGCTCGAGCATGGCGCTGGTAAACAGCCGTGCGGCGTTGAGCGGCTGCAGCAGGTCATGGCTGACCGCGGCGAGGAACTTGGTCTTGGACAGGTTGGCCAGTTCCGCCTCGCGCTTGGCCTCGCGCAACCGCGCTTCGGCCTGGGTGCGCTCGTCGATCTCGCGGCGCAACTGGCTGTTGAGGTTGGTCAGTTCGGCGGTGCGCTCACGCACGCGCTGTTCAAGGTTCTGATAGGCCTGGTGCAGCGCTTCGGCGGTGCGGCGGCGTTCGGTGATGTCGCGGATCAGCACGAAGATGCCCGCCACGCTGCCATCCGGGCGGCGGTTCGGCACGTAGGAACGCAGCATGCAGCGCTCCTGGCCGTTGAAGTTGGTTTCCACCACCTCGAAGCTGACGCTCTCGCCATCGAGCGAACGCTCGATGTACGGGTGCAGGCGCCGGCAGTGCTCCTCGCTATGCGCCTCGCGCAGGCTACGCCCGAGCATGGCCCCGCGTGGCCAGTGGTACCACTCCTCGTAGACCTTGTTGGTGAATTCGTAGACCAGATCGGCCGACAGGTAGGCGATCAGCGCCGGCACGTGGTCGGTGATCAGGCGAATCCAGCGCTCGCTCTGGCGCAGCGCCTCGGCATGCTGGTAGCGCTCGGTGATGTCGGTGAAGGTGTTGACGAAGCCACCGGTGGGCAGCGGATGGGTGCGGATCTCCAGCACCCGGCCGTCGAACAGGTGCTGCTCGAGCTGCTGGATGGGTCGCCCTCGCCCATCAGTACTGGCGGGCGTCAGCAGCGGCAACTCGCTGTCGGCCATTACCTCGGCAAAATCGCTGTGCGCGGCGATCGGTGCCAGCCCGCACAGGTCGAGGAAACGGTGGTTCCACAGCTCCAGCGCCCCCTCGGCGCTGACCATCGCCACACCCTGGGACAGGTTGTCGATAGCGCGCTGCAACAGGCTGGACTTCTGCGCCAGCGCCTGCTCGCGACGGATCGACTCGGTGTTTTTCACCTCGGTGATATCGGTGTAGAGGATCACCAACCCACCGCCGCGGGTGCGCCGCTCGCTGACCTGCACCCAGCGTCCGTCGTAGAGCTGGTACAGCGTCTGTTCGTCGCTGCCGCGGTGCTCCTCGAGGATCAGCCCGGTGCTCTCGGCCAGCCGCTTGATGTCATCGAGCTTGGTGCCCGCGGCGATGCGCGCCGGGCTGCGCTCCCAGAACTGCTTGAAACGGCTGTTGAACAGGACGATGCGCTGGTCGGCGTCAAACAGCACGAAGGCGTCGGAAATGCTCTCGATGGCATCGATCAGGTGCTGATGCGCGGTTTCCGCGCGCAAACGCGCCTCGCTCAGCAGGTGGTTGCTGGCCTTGAGTTCGGCCATCGCCTGATTGAGCGCGTCGGTGCGCTCGCGTACCTGCTCGGCCAGCTCGACCGAATACTGGAACGCCGCGTATGCGTCATCCGGCGGAGTCGCCCGGGATTCGACGCGCTCGATCAGCGCAGCATTGATCCGCTTGAGCTTGTGGTTTTCCTTCTCCAGCGCCTCCAGACGTTGGCGCAGTGCATCAGCGTCGGTTGCTGCCACCGGGTCGGCCGATGGCGACGCCGGTGAAGGTCTGGTTGAGATGCAGGCCATTGCACTGCTCTCCGTAGGTATTGAAGCCAATGACCCGGTGCTCCCGGAGGAAGGTGGAAATGTCTTCGGCAAACCCCATCGCGTCCCCTTCGAGCCGGCGCAGGAAACAGTCGCAGCCGATGGTCAGCAACGGTGGCCCGAGGCGCTGCTCGAGGCCGGAGAACAGCTGCTCGAGATTAGGCAACATCGGGCCGGGACGCATGCCGGTGAGCACGATGCCAGTTTCGACCGCGCAATAGAACGACAGGCTGAGGTCGTCGTTGACTTGCTGAATCGAGCGCACGTAGTAACGATCGTTGATCCGCACGGCCAGCGGATGGGCAGCGAACAGAGAATGGCTGAGCTGCTCGAGCGGCACGCCGATCAGATTGGCATAGGCCTGGGCCGCAGGCTCGGCGTTCAGCTCATACACCCGCCGCTCGGTGCTGTCGGCCAGGGTAACCACCAGCTTCTCTTCGCGAGGCAGGATGTGGTGGGTGCTGAACACCTCGAAATCCAGCCAGGTGTTGATCAGAACCACCACCGCCGCGCCGCTATGGAAGCGCCCCTGGTAATACACATGGGTGTGGGTCAGGTAATTGTCATCCCCCGCCGAGCCACCGAAATGCGGAATGCGCCCGAACGCCGCGCTCAGCGCCGCCAGCACGATTTCCTCGCGACTGGAGAGGCCGTCGAACAACGTCAGCGCGAAGCTGTGGTCCTTGATCGGGGCCAGCGAGCTGCTGCGGCAATCGTTGATCAGGCGCTCGACCAGCTGCTGGGCGTCGATCAACGAGAAGCGCTCCATCTCGTCGATCAGCGTGCAGGCGACCGAGAAATGCTGGTGATCGAAACCGATGGCCGTGACGCAGTTGCGCCCATAGCCCTGCGGGGTGATCTCCCCGGCGGTGGTGCAACCGACCAGGGTCACGCCACCAAAATACTGCTCGAGCGCATGACCCAACGCTTCCAGGTCGTATTCTGCCGAGCAGAAGAACAGCACGAACCCCAGATGCGGGTGAATCAACTGGCGCGCAAGATCCTGCGCGACGGTCTCGGCATCCCGGGATTCCGACATGGCGGTGCGAAGCACCTCGTTCTGCTCATCTACCACCGGCTGGCCCCTGCCCGAAAAAGCTCGCTCTAGAGACAATTCTAGGGGGGGTATGTGGCGCGCAAATGCTACTTCAGTACCGCATCGACCCTGCATAGGTAGGGTATGGCCGGCAGCACCTCACACGCCGCCCCAAATCGCGCGGCGCGGCCGGCCAGGCGCACCAGCCCGTGCCCTGCCCCGTGGCGGCCTGACAAAGACAAGCCGGCAAACCGCCCGATGCACCAAGGCTTTTCAAGGCCCAAATGCAAAAAATCCAGTCACCGCTAAGTGACTGGATTTTTGAATTGGTCGGGACGGAGTGATTCGAACACTCGACCCCTTGCACCCCATGCAAGTGCGCTACCAGGCTGCGCTACGCCCCGACTTGAAGCCGTCCCGGCACGCCGGAACGGGGCGAACTATAGACTAACCATATGAAAGATGGAAGGTTTTACGCTCACTTTTTGAGGACAGTGAGGATGTCTTCCAGCTCGACGATGACCTGACGGATCAGCTGACGGTATTGCAGATTGTCGGCACGCGCTTCGTCGCCCGAGAGGCGCTGACGGGCGCCACCAATGGTGAAGCCCTGCTCATAGAGGAGCGTGCGGATCTGCCGGATCATCAGCACATCCTGACGCTGGTAATAGCGCCTGTTGCCTCGGCGCTTGACCGGGTTGAGCTGAGGGAATTCCTGCTCCCAGTAACGCAGCACATGCGGCTTCACACCACAGAGCTCGCTCACCTCACCGATGGTGAAGTAACGCTTGCCCGGGATCGGCAGCAGCTCGTCGTTATGACTCGCTTCCAGCATACGATTCCACCCTGGCCTTGAGCTTTTGCCCCGGCCGGAACGTCACGACGCGACGCGCCGTGATCGGGATTTCCTCACCGGTTTTCGGATTTCGCCCGGGGCGCTGACGCTTGTCTCTCAGGTCAAAGTTTCCGAAACCGGAAAGCTTGACCTGCTCGTTATGCTCGAGTGCCTGGCGAATTTCCTCGAAGAAAAGCTCAACCAGTTCCTTTGCCTCACGCTTGTTGAGGCCCAACTCGTCATGCAGACGTTCAGCCATCTCAGCCTTCGTCAGCGCCGCCATATGCTATTTCCTTAACGAAGCCCCATACCCTTCTTCAAGAGAGGTGAGGATCTGTTGCATATAAGCATTCACCTCTTCGTCGTTTAGAGTGCGCGATGGGTGCTGCCAGGTCAAGCTGACAGCCAGGCTTTTCCCTGTCGAGTCAACACCTTTGCCGTGATAAACGTCAAAAAGCTTTAGCTCGGTCAGGTATTCGCCCGCAGCCAGTCGGATCGCCGACAACACATCACCCGCGGCAATGCCACGATCGAGCACGAAGGCAAGATCTCGACGCACCTCGGGGAAGCGGGAAAGCTCGCGGAACGCCGGCAGGCGGCCCTCTGTCATCGGCGCCAGCTCCAGCTCGAACAGATAGACCGCCTGATCGATGCCGAGCACCTGCGCGAGCGTCGGATTGAGCGCCCCCATGTGTCCGACCACGCGCTCGCCGCGCTTGATCACGGCTGACTGGCCTGGATGGAGCGCCACATGCGAAGCCGCCGCGAAGCTGAACTGGTCGGCCGCGCCGGCCTGAGCCAGCAAAGCCTCGACATCGGCCTTCACGTCGTAGAAATCGACGCTCTCCCGGCCATTGGCCCAGCCCTCGGGAAGGCGATTGCCCACCACCACACCGGCGATCATGTTCTCCTGCCTGAGGTTGCCCAGCTGGCCGACGAAGCGCAGCCCGGTCTCGAACAGGCGCACACGGCTCTGCTGACGGTTGAGGTTGTGCTGCAACGCCTTGATCAGCCCCGGCCACAGAGAGCTGCGCATCACCGCCAGATCAGCGGAGATCGGGTTGGCCAGGGCCAACGGTTCGACTCCAGGCGAAAACAGCTCGAACAGCTTCGGATCGATGAAGCTGTAAGTAATCGCCTCCTGATAGCCGCGCGCGGCCAGCAGTCGGCGCAGCGAGGAAAGCTCCGCACGCGCTTCGGGGCGCGCAGAGGGAGCCAGGCGGGCCTGCGGATAGCGAACCGGCAAGCGGTCGTAACCGTAGAGACGCCCGAGCTCTTCGATCAGATCGACCTCGAGCGTCAGGTCGAACCGGTGGCTCGGTACACTGACCTGGAACTCCCCTGCTGCTGTCTGCTGGACACCAAGACCGAGCCCGGTGAGGGTGCGAACGATATATTCGTCCGTCAGCTCGATACCGAGCATCTGCTGGACGCGGACGCCGCGTAGCCCGATTGGCGCAACCTGCGGCAGCGCCTCGGCATCGGTGACGTCGATGACCGGACCCGGCGTTCCGCCGACGATCTCGAGCAACAGTTCGGTGGCCCGCTCGATCGCCTTGCGCGGCAGCTCGAAGTCCACGCCACGCTCGAAGCGATGCGAAGAGTCGGTATGCAGGCCATACGAACGTGCCTTGCCGGCGAGCGCGATAGGATCGAAAAAGGCGCTTTCCAGGAACAGATCGCACGTGGTCGCGCTGACACCACTGTGCTCGCCGCCCATGACACCGGCGATGGCGAGCGCCCGATCGCGGTCGGCGATGACCAGGGTATCGGATCGCAACTTGAGCGCCTGCCCGTCGAGCAGCACGATGCCCTCATCGGGCGCAGCCATGCGCACCTGAACCTCGCCATTGAGCTGAGCCAGGTCGAAGGCATGCATCGGCTGGCCGAGCTCGAGCATCACATAGTTGGTAACGTCGACGACCGCGTCGATGCTGCGGATGTCGGAACGGCGCAGGCGCTCGACCATCCAGCGCGGACTGGGACGGGAGAGATCGACGCCACGCAGCACGCGGCCAACATAGCGCGGGCACGCCTTGGGAGCCGCCACCACCACCGGCAGCACGTCGGCGCAGGCGGCAGGCTGGGGCTCGATCGCCGGCCCGGCGAATGGCACGCCATAGACCGCGCCGACTTCTCGCGCCAAACCGGCAATCGACAAGCAATCGCCGCGGTTCGGCGTCAAACCGATCTCGATGCTGACATCATCCAGCTCGGCATAAACACGGAAATCCACCCCGACTGGCGCGTCGGCAGGCAGCTCCAGCAGGCCGTCGCTCTGCTCGGCGAGGCCGAGCTCGGACGCAGCGCAGAGCATGCCGAACGATTCGACACCACGCAGCTTGGCCTTCTTGATGGAAAAATCACCAGGCAGCTTGGCGCCCAGCATAGCGAACGGCACCTTCAGGCCGGCACGCACATTTGACGCGCCGCACACCACCTGATGGCGCTCCTTGCCGTCACTGACCTGACACACCCGCAGTTTGTCGGCGTCCGGATGCTGCTCCACCGCCAACACTTCACCGACGACCACACCGCTGAACTCGGCAGCCACCGGCGTCACTGCATCGACTTCCAGCCCGACCATCGACAGCCGTGCAACCAGCTCGTCCCGCGTGACACCGGGCTCGACCCAGCCACGCAACCACTTTTCACTGAACTTCATCCTGCTCTCCCAAACTTTTCAATGACTGCCGGACGGTCAGCGAAATTGCGCCAGAAACCGCAGGTCGTTATCGAAGAACAGGCGGAGGTCATTGACGCCATAGCGCAGCATGGCGAGACGCTCGACGCCCATCCCGAACGCAAATCCCTGGTAACGCTCCGGGTCGATCCCAGACATGCGCAGGACGTTCGGATGCACCATCCCGCAGCCCATGACCTCGAGCCAGCCGGTGTGCTTGCAGACACGACAGCCCTTGCCGGAGCACATCACGCACTGCATGTCGACTTCAGCGGACGGCTCAGTGAAGGGGAAGAAGGAGGGACGGAAGCGCACGCCAAGGTCTTTTTCGAAGAAGACGCGCAGGAACTCTTCGATGGTTCCTTTCAAGTCGGCGAAGCTGACCGACTCGTCGATCAGCAGGCCCTCGACCTGATGAAACATCGGCGAATGGGTGATATCCGAATCGCAACGATATACCCGCCCCGGGCAGACGATGCGAATCGGCGGCTGGCGCGACTCCATGGTGCGCACCTGCACCGGGGAGGTGTGCGTGCGCAGAAGCATGTGCGCATCGAAGTAGAAGGTGTCGTGCATCGCACGCGCGGGATGATGCCCCGGGATATTGAGCGCTTCGAAGTTATGGTAGTCGTCTTCGACCTCCGGACCCTCGGCAACGCTGTAGCCGATGCGCGTGAAAAATTGCTCAACGCGCTCGAGCGTGCGGGTTACCGGGTGCAGACCACCCGACACCTGGCCGCGACCAGGCAGCGTCACGTCGATGGTTTCGGCCGCCAGACGCGCGGCGAGCGCAGCGGCTTCCAGCGACGCCTTGCGGGTATTGAGCACGTCCTGCACGCGCTCCTTGGCATCATTGATCAGTGCCCCCACGCGCGGCCGCTCTTCAGCCGGCAGGTTGCCCAGGGTCTTCATTACCTGGGTCAGGTCGCCCTTCTTGCCCAGATACTGGACCCGAAGCTGTTCGAGGGCGTTGATATCGTCACATTGCTGCACCGCCTCTAGCGCTTGCGAGACCAGTGCATCCAGGTTTTCCATTTGCAACCTCCAGAGGGTCTTGCAGAACGGCCATGAAGCCGAACATGCACCGTCGTGCAAAAGCCCCTTCTCAATACGAAATAGGGGAAGGGCGCAAGCCCTTCCCCTATCAATGACGCAGCTACGGATTCGGATGAATCGCTATTGTCGTCGGGCTCAAGCCAGAGTTGCTTTCGCTTTTTCGACAATCGCAGCGAACGCCGCTTTTTCGTTCACAGCCAGATCGGCCAGAACCTTGCGGTCGATCTCGATCGCTGCCTTCTTCAGGCCGGCAATCAGACGGCTGTAGGACAGACCGTTCAGACGAGCACCGGCGTTGATACGGGCAATCCACAGAGCGCGGAACTGACGCTTGCGCTGACGGCGGTCACGGTAGGCATACTGGCCAGCCTTGATTACCGCCTGCTTGGCAACGCGGAACACGCGCGAACGTGCACCGTAGTAGCCTTTGGCGAGTTTCAGAATCTTCTTGTGGCGGCGACGAGCAATGACACCACGCTTAACACGAGCCATGAGTAACTTCCTCTAGTCCTAACCGATTAACGAACGCGCAGCATGCGCGCCACCTTTGCCACGTCAGACGGGTGCACCAGAGTGCAACCACGCAGCTGACGCTTACGCTTGGTGGACATCTTGGTCAGGATGTGGCTCTTGAAAGCGTGCTTGTGCTTGAAGCCGGAAGCGGTTTTCTTGAAACGCTTCGCAGCACCGCTTTTGGTTTTCATCTTTGGCATGTTCGGATACTCCGCATTCAATCAATACATATAACCATGAGGCCTGCCAGTGCCCCGGAGGTTACTTTCGCTTTTTGGGAGCGATGACCATCATCAGCTGGCGTCCTTCCAGCTTGGGCTGCTGCTCGACGGTGCCATATTCGGCGAGGTCGGCTTCGACCCGCTTCAACAGCTCGAGCCCCAGCTCCTGGTGGGCCATCTCACGGCCGCGGAATCGCAAGGATACCTTGGCCCTGTCCCCATCATTAAGGAAACGTACCAGGTTGCGTAGTTTTACCTGGTAATCCCCTTCTTCCGTCCCTGGACGGAATTTGATTTCCTTGACCTGGACCTGCTTCTGGTTCTTCTTCGCAGCGGCGACCTGCTTCTTCTTTTCGAACAGGTGCTTGCCGTAGTCCATGATCCGACAAACTGGCGGCACCGCATCGGCGGCGATTTCAACCAGATCCAGTTTGGCTTCTTCTGCTACACGGAGCGCTTCATCGATAGAGACGATGCCGATCTGCTCCCCGTCCGCACCGATTAAGCGAACCTCGCGTGCCGAGATGTTTTCGTTGATCGGTGGCTTCGGTTGAGCCCGCTTGTCTTGTCTCATTTCACGCTTAATAGTGATTACTCCAATTCCTGTCGTCCACGTCGGGATACGGCCTGGGCAAGCAGCTGCTCGAAACGCTCCACTGGCAGTGAGCCCAGATCGGCGCCTTCGCGAGTGCGCACAGCGATGGATCCCGTCTCTACTTCCCGGTCTCCAATAACCAGGAGATAGGGAACCTTGAGCAAGGTATGCTCGCGGATTTTAAAACCGATCTTTTCGTTTCTCAAGTCGGCCTTGACGCGGAAGCCCTGATCATTCAAGCGCTTCTCGACCTCACGGGCAAAATCGGCCTGCTTGTCGGTGATATTCATCACCACCGCCTGCAGCGGCGCCAGCCAGGCCGGGAAAGCACCTTCGTAATGCTCGATGAGAATGCCGATGAAGCGCTCGAAGGAGCCGAGAATGGCCCGATGCAGCATCACCGGATGCTTGCGGTTGTTGTCCTCGCTGACGTACTCAGCGCCCAGACGAACCGGAAGATTGAAATCGAGCTGCAGGGTACCACACTGCCACACCCGACCGAGGCAATCCTTCAAGGAGAACTCGATCTTCGGCCCATAGAAGGCCCCCTCGCCCGGCTGTAGATCGTATGGCAGGCCCGCGCTGTCGAGTGCCGCGGCCAGGGCGGCCTCCGCGCGATCCCACAGATCGTCCGAACCGACCCGCTTTTCCGGGCGGGTGGACAGTTTGAGCTGGATGTCATGGAAACCGAAGTCGGCATACACCTGCTGGGTAAGCTTGATGAAATCGGCCGACTCGGCCTGCATCTGCTCCTCGGTGCAGAAGATGTGTGCGTCATCCTGGGTGAAACCACGCACGCGCATGATGCCGTGCAGCGCACCGGAGGGCTCGTTGCGATGGCAGGCACCGAACTCGGCCAGACGCAGCGGCAGCTCGCGGTAGCTCTTGAGGCCCTGGTTGTACACCTGCACATGACACGGGCAGTTCATCGGCTTGATCGCGTAGTCACGATGCTCCGACTCGGTGGTGAACATGTTTTCCGAATAGTTGGCCCAATGCCCGGACTTTTCCCACAGCACGCGATCGACCACCTGCGGGGTGCGGATTTCCAGATAGCCATTGTCGCGCTGCACCTTGCGCATGTATTGCTCGAGCACCTGGTAGATGGTCCAGCCGTTCGGGTGCCAGAACACCATGCCAGGCGCTTCTTCCTGGGTATGGAACAGATCAAGGCGCTTGCCGAGCTTGCGGTGGTCGCGCTTTTCGGCTTCCTCGATTCGTTGGATATAAGCCGCCAATTGCTTCTTGTCGGCCCAGGCGGTGCCGTAGATCCGCTGCAACTGCTCGTTCTTGGAGTCACCACGCCAGTAGGCGCCGGAGAGCTTGGTCAGCTTGAAGGCCTTGAGAAAGCGGGTGTTCGGCACGTGCGGGCCACGGCACATGTCGACGTATTCTTCGTGATAGTACAGCCCCATCGCTTGCTCGTCGGGCATGTCCTCGACCAGACGCAGCTTGTAGTCCTCGCCGCGCGCGCTGAAGACCCCGATGACCTCGGCGCGCGGGGTCATCTTCTTGATGACGTCGTAATCCTTATCGATTAGTTCCTTCATGCGCGCTTCGATGGCGGCCAGATCGTCCAGCGTGAAGGGGCGCTCGTAGGAAATGTCGTAATAGAAACCGTCGTCGATCACCGGACCGATGACCATCTTGGCGGTCGGAAACAGCTGCTTGACCGCATGACCGATCAGATGCGCACAGGAGTGGCGAATGATTTCCACGCCTTCCTCGTCCTTCGGCGTGATGATCTGCAGCGTTGCATCGTGTTCGATCAGGTCACAGGCATCAACCAGACGACCATTGACCTTGCCGGCCACCGTGGCCTTGGCCAGGCCGGCGCCGATCGACTGAGCGACCTCCAGCACCGAAACCGGACCTTCGAACGTACGCTGACTGCCGTCGGGAAGAGTAATGATGGGCATGGCGCCTCCTCTCCTAGTGGTGACCCCTACCAAAGGCCACATGGGTTGGGATGAGCCAGGAAAGCGGAACGACGGGAATATCTGCCGCACGATGGCAGGGCCTTGCCGGCCAAACCGTCGAACCGAAGTCACTGGAAATCGCGAACAGGGCCTACCAAGCGATGGCATGCCGTCAAGGGCGCGGATACTAGCACAGCCAACGGCCGCTCATGCAGCGGCGATTAACGTCCTCGCCTCGTGGGTTTCGGGCCGAACAAGGCCCAGGCGAGCAGCCCGATGATGGGAAACAGCGAAATGCCGATAGCCCAGAGCGCCTTGATCCCGACCGAAGCCTCGCTGCGAAACACACTGATCAGCGCCCAGATACCCAGCAGGATCACCAGCGCCGACAACAGGATGACCAGGTAAACCAGAGCGTCGGACATGCGCTTCTCCGCTATCGAGGGCCGATAGCGGATAGTCCGCCGCGCGCCGTGATGGTTCAGCCGGTCATGATACCGTCAACCGGCGACGAGCCGGCCCATCACATAAACACCCGCATAGCCGGCATTGAAAGCGACGAACAAATAGAGGATGTATTTCAGGTAACTGCCAAACGTCAGCCCGGGCACCTTGCTCATGGCGACGATACCGGCCGCCGAGCCGATCACCAGCAGCGAGCCACCCACGCCGACCGAGTAGGTCAGCACCATCCACTCGGCGACCCCCATCTCCAGGCCCGATTTGAGCAGCGCGGCGGTCAGCGGCACGTTATCGATCGCCGCCGACAGCACACCCATCAGATAGTTGGCGACAATCGGCGGCACGCCTTCATAGATGCGCACCAGCCCATCGAGCACCTGGATATCCTTGAGCATGCCAACCAGCAACAGGATGCCGAGGAAGAACAGCAGCGTCTCGAATTCCACCTGACGCACGTACTCCAGGATGGGATCCGAATCGTTGTCCTCACTGAAGAAGCGCGCCACCAGAAACATCACCGACAAGCCGGTCAGAAAGGTCAACACTGGCGGGATCTGGAACAGGAAGTTCAATGCGATCGTGGCGAGAATGGTGCCGAAGAAGATCAGCGCGATGCCGACGTCGACGCCACGCACTTCGGTTCGGTGACTTTGCACCTGCACCTGACCGCTCATGCCGATCGACAACATCGCCGCCAGCAACATCACCGCGACGAACGCCGGCAGCGCCAGCATCAGCAGCTGCAGGATCTGCACCTTACCGGCAAGGAAGATCATCAGCGTCGTCACGTCACCGGTGATCAGCGCCACCCCGCCGGAGTTCACCGAAAACACCACCAGGGTCGCGAATTTCAGCGTCTTGGCCTTATCCAGCTGAAGCGAAAGAATCAGCGTGATGGATACGAGGGTGGCGGTGATATTGTCCGCCAGCGAGGAAAACACGAAGCAGAACACGGCCGTGAGAAACAGCAGCGCCCGCTCGCTGATGCGCTTGGGCAGGATCAGATAGATCAGGTTTTCGATCATCCCCTTCTTGTTCAGGTAGGCGACGAATGTCATCGCCGCCACCAGGAAGATCCACAACCCGGCGATCTCCGCGATGTTCTCGTTCAAGCTTTCCAAGACATGCTCACGCTCGACGCCTTCGGGCGTGAAGACAAACAGCAATACCCAGGAAAGCGTGCCGAAGAACAGCGTGACCTTGGCTTTGTTTACGTGGGTTTTTTCTTCAAGAACCACCCCAGCCAACGCCAGGACAGCGAGGCCGACGAGCACATAAGTGAGCGAGACGGGCATGGAACACCGCAATAAAAGGAAGGGAGGCTGCAGACCGCATGCCAGAGGCGCGGCATGGGCAGGCATCATAGCCAAAGCCCTCCCCTGCCGGAACGGACTCAAGGGCTATTTTTTCAGAATGTTTCCACAGCGACGCACTGCAGCAACCGCCCTCTGCCACAGGCACAAACGAAAAACCCCGAAAGCTTTCGCTTTCGGGGTTTTCTGATTGGTTGCGGGAGCCGGATTTGAACCGACGACCTTCGGGTTATGAGCCCGACGAGCTACCAGACTGCTCCATCCCGCGTCTGATGTCGGCCATTCTACAGTGATCCATTTGCCTGTCAAATGGTTTTTTGGAAAAAGTCCGCTGTAGTCATGGGGTTAGCGATTCTCGAGGCATCCAGGCGACTGCCGCCGCCTGACATTTCGCCTCTCCAAAACTCCAATGACAACCCCGCCCGCCCCAACAGGAGACGCCACATGATGCCTTTAGCACTGTTATTAGCGTTGTCACTGCTCGCAACTTCCAGCCTGGCCCAGCCGATGGCTACCCCGCCCCTGCCCCTTGCGCAAGTCCAGCAGGCACCCGTGCCGGCACGCGGGGCCGCCGGTAGCGGTTCGATGGGGATCGGCGAAGGCATCCGCCAGGAAAACCAGCCGACCGGGCGCGATGATGAGCGGACCCCGAGCCTGGCGCCGGCGAGAGAGCCGATGCACCGCGACAGCGAGCCCCAGCATGGCGACACCACCAGCATGGAGCACCATAAAAGGCCGACCCTGCGCGAGCGCAACGCCGACCGCTAACCGTCGCGACTGCACAGGCCTCTGCCGGCCCCGTAGAATGCGCGCCCCTTTGCTAAGAGATGCGTGCCATGCAGATCGCCCTGGCGCCCATGGAAGGCCTGGTCGACGAAATCCTGCGCGACGTGCTGACGCCGATTGGCGGCATTGACTGGTGCGTCAGTGAGTTCATCCGGGTCAATGACCGGCTGCTGTGCGAGTCGCACTTTCAAAAGCTCGCGCCAGAACTGGCCCACGGCGCCGCGACCCGCGCCGGCACGCCCATGCGCGTACAGCTTCTGGGCTCGGATCCCATCTGCCTGGCCGACAACGCCGCGCTGGCCTGCCAACTGGGTGCGCCGGTGATTGATCTGAACTTCGGCTGTCCGGCCAAGACCGTGAACAAATCTCGCGGCGGTGCGGTGTTGCTGAAAGAGCCCGAGCTGCTCCATGCCATTGTCCGCGAAGTGCGCCGCGCGGTGCCTGCCCACGTACCGGTCACCGCCAAGATGCGCCTAGGCTACGACAGTCCGGATGGCGCCATCGATTGTGCCCGCGCGCTCGTTGCCGGCGGCGCATCCCAACTGGTTGTGCACGCGCGCACCAAGGTCGAGGGCTACAAGCCGCCAGCGCACTGGGAATGGGTGGCGCGCGTGCAGGAGGCCGTCGCCGTGCCGGTGTATGCCAACGGCGAGATCTGGACGCTCGAGGACTGGCGCCGCTGCCGCGAAGTGAGTGGCGTCGACGATGTGATGCTCGGCCGTGGTCTGGTGTCACGCCCGGATCTGGCCCGGCAGATCGCCGCCGCACGCGACGGATTCAGCGTTACGCCGATGAGCTGGGCCGAGGTGTTGCCGCTGCTGGCCGAGTTCTGGCGTCAGGCGCGGCGCAAGCTGGCTCCACGCTATGCGCCGGGCCGACTGAAGCAATGGCTCGGCATGCTGACCCGCAGCTATCCCGAAGCGATGACCCTGTTCGCTCAGGTTCGCGTCGAACACGACTGCACGCGCCTGGATGCACTGCTCGGCGTGCGCATCGAAGCCCCCTCGGAGACGCTCGAGCCAAGCCCGTGATGGTCGATCGCGTTTTTTCCACACACTGACCGTTGGTCCGCGGCCGCTTTAGATGCACGCGCCGCGACCGATAACACCGCAGGGATCATCCCGCTATCTGCAGTCGTTCGGGAGAACAGAGATGGGCAAACGGAAAGTTGGCTGGCTGGCGCTCGGTCTGCTGCTGGTCTGTGAAGGGCCGGCCTGGGGAAGACCAGCCAGGATCAGGTTCTGGAGTCGCTGAAGGCTGGCCGGCCGCACATGGGCGAGGAGCTGCTGGTGCAGTTCAAGCCAGGCATTCCGGATGCGCTCAAGAGCCAGGTGCTCAATCGCATGTCAGCCAGGGCCGTTCAGGCCCTGCTCAGTGCCCGGGACCGCCGCGATGGCCAGGGCGACCTGGTACAGATTCGCCTGCCCAAGGGCTGGAAGCTCAACGAGGCTGCGCTGGCCCGCTTCCAGGCCTTTCCCGAGGTCGACTTCGTCGAGCCCAACTGGGTCTACGCGACGCAGCAGGCCAATCCCAATGACCCGGCGCTTAATCTGCTATGGGGCATGCAGGGGGCGGCCAGCTCGCCGGCGCACCCCTACGGCAGCGGCGCCCTCGCCGCTTGGAACGCCGGCGCCCTGTGCTCCAGCGCGATACACGTAGCGGTGGTCGACGAGGGCGTGATGGTCCAGCACACCGACCTGAGAGCCAACATCTGGATCAATCCAGGCGAAGGCAGCCGCGCCGACCGCCTGGACAACGACCGCAACGGCTACATCGATGACATTCACGGCTGGGATTTCGCTTCCGGCGATGCCAGCGTGTATGACGGCCCTCAGGACGACCACGGCAGCCATGTGGCCGGAACCATCGCCGCCCAGGCCAACAATGCCCTGGGCGTGTTTGGCGTCTGCCCAAATGCCAGACTGATCTCCGCCAAGTTCATCGGCAGCCAGGGCGGCACCACCGCCAACGCGGTGAAAGCCATTCGTTACCTGACCACGCTCAAGCAGTCCAAGCGGATCAATCTGGTGGCGATCAACGCATCCTGGGGTGGCGGCGGCTATTCGCAAGCCCTGTTCGATGCGATCAAGGCCGCCGGCGACGCCAACATCCTGTTCATCGCCGCGGCAGGCAACAGCAACCAGAACCTCGATCAGAAGCCCAGTTACCCGGCGAGCTATGCCCTGGCCAACCTGCTCAGCGTGGCGGCGATCGCTCCCAACGGGAACAAGGCCAGCTTTTCCAATCATGGTGTGCGCAGCGTGCACTTGGCAGCGCCCGGCGTGGACATCGCCTCGACCGTGCCCAACAAATCCGGCGCCTCGGCTTACGCCTACATGAGCGGCACGTCGATGGCCGCTCCGCACGTGAGTGGTGCCGCGGCCCTTTATGCCTCGCTCAATCCCTGCGCCAGCGCCGCACAGATCCGCGAAGCCCTGTTGCGCGCCGCGGTGCGCGACCCGCTGCTCACCGGCTGGGTGCAGGAAAGCCGTCGCCTGGACGTGAGTGGTCTGCGCAGCGAGCTGGGCTGCCGCTGATCTGCCCCAGCGGCCTGGAGTCAGTCCTCGCCAGGCCGCTATGTCCTCCGTACGTTGACTCGGCCGACTATTGGCTCGTGCTCGCCACAATGGCGCCGATGCGCACGGCGAGTGCCTCCATGGCAAAGGGTTTGGTCATCACATGCATCCCCGGCTCCAGATTGCCCTCACGCACCAGCGCGTTGTCGGCATAGCCGGTGATGAACAGCACCTTCAAGTCCGGTCGCAGCTCCCGCGCGGCTTCAGCCAACTGGCGACCATTCATGCCCGGCAGGCCCACATCGGAAATCAGCAGGTCGATCGGTACCGGCGAGCGCAGAATTTCCAAGGCTCGACTGCCCTCTGCCGCCTCCAGCGCGCCATAGCCGAGCTCCTCCAGCACATCGAGGATCAGCATGCGCACCATCGGCTCGTCATCCACCACCAGCACCTGTTGCGCTCCGTCCGCTCGTGGCAGCTCGAGCGGCTCGGACACCTCGCTCGCCTCGGCTTGCGCCAGCACACTGGGCAGGAACAAGGTAACCCGGGTGCCCTTGCCTGGCTCGCTGTCGAGCCGCACCTGACCGCCCGATTGCTGGCTGAAGCCGTAGATCATCGACAGTCCGAGGCCGGTTCCCATCCCGATCGGCTTGGTGGTGAAAAACGGATCGAAGGCCCGCGCGACCACCTCCGGGCTCATGCCAATGCCGGTATCGCCCACCTGGAAGGCGACATAACCGCCCGGCGCCAGGTTCTCGGCGCGCGCGCTGGCCTCATCGAGACACAGATTGCGCGTGGAGATAGTCAGGCAACCGCCGTCCGGCATGGCGTCGCGGGCGTTGATGCACAGGTTGAGCAAGGCGTTTTCCAGCTGATGCGGATCGCAGCGGATACGCCACAGATCGGCTTGTAGCTGGGTGCGCACCTCGATGGTCGGTCCGACGGTGCGCACAATCAGCTCCAGCATGTCTTCGATCAGCCGGTTCGGCTCGGTCACCCGCGGGGCCAGCGTCTGGCGCCTGGAGAATGCCAGCAGCCGGTGAGTCACCGCAGCGGCCCGATTGGCCGAGCTGCGCGCAGTTTCCAGATAGCGCAGTGCATCGTCCGGCCGCCCCTGGCCGAGACGCATGCCAGCAAGGTCGAGACTGCCGGTGATGCCGGTCAGCAGGTTGTTGAAGTCATGAGCCAGCCCGCCGGTGAGCTGGCCGACCGCTTCCATCTTCTGGCTGTGACGAAGCAATTCCTCGGTCTGGCGCAGCGCCTGCGCCTGCTCCTTGCTGGCCGTGATGTCGCGCACCGTGGCATAAACCACCCCGTTGCGCTGGACCGCATTCCACGACAGCCAGCAGTAACGGCCATCGAGCCGACGAAAGCGGTTTTCGAAACCCAGCAACAACTCGCCGGCGACCAGTCGACTGGAGGCCCGGAGCGTGGCCTCACGGTCGTCGGGATGCACCAGATCCCACGCGCAGCGCCCGGTCAGCTCAGCCTCCGACCAGCCAAGCACCGTTTCCCATGCGGGATTGACCTTGAGAAAACGTCCGTCGAGAGCGGTGGTACAGATCAGATCGGGCGAGACCTCCCAGATCTGATCGCGTTCGCGGGTGCGCTCCTCGATGCCGCGCTCCAGCGAATCGGCCAGCATCTGCAGGCGCGCCAGGCTCTGGCGCAGCGCGTAACTGACCACCACGATGCCGGCCATGACCAGCAGGAACAGTCCTGCCGCCACCCATTGTTCGACGGTGAGCACCAGGGAGAACCGCTCGCCGACGAACATCAGATTGACCAGCAGCACGCTAAAGGCGGTCGCCCACAGCCCGGGGCCCAGGCCAAAGACGAAACCCACCGCCATCAGCACCGGCACGAACAGCAGATATGGCAGGCCGAACACCGGCACCGTGGAGCGCAGCAGAAAACTGGCCAGCACGATCAGCGTGGCGATGCCATAGCGGAACGCCCCGGACCACGACTGCCCCGCGAGCCAGCGGGCCAGACGCGACAGGGGCAGATGACTTTTTCGATTCAAGGTCTCGTCTCGCAAGCAAAGGCAGACACGTCGATCGTGACAACCAGCCTTTTTGCGGCATGAAGGCCAAAGAACAGCGCGCATCCGATCTGACCGCCGTTCACCTCGCAAGTGCCCAAGCAGCCTGGTCGGACATTATGCGCCAAGCGAAGCGGCAGGCGACCAACGGAAGTACCGCTGGCCGGGCTTCGCCTTGAGCGATGGCGAATCGCTGTATACTTCGCACCTTTCTATCTCGCGCAGTACCGAGGCCTTTTCCCATGTCCAGCAAAACCCCCAGTGTCGGATTCGTCTCCCTCGGCTGCCCCAAGGCGACGGTCGACTCCGAGCGAATCCTCACCCAGCTGCGGCTGGAGGGGTATCAGATCGTGCCCTCCTACCAGGACGCCGACGTCGTGGTGGTCAACACCTGCGGCTTCATCGACAGCGCCAAGGCCGAGTCGCTCGATGCCATCGGCGAGGCGATCGCCGAGAATGGCCGGGTGATCGTCACCGGCTGCATGGGCGTTTCCGAAGAGGCGATCCGCGACGTACACCCCAGCGTACTGGCGGTCACCGGCCCGCAGCAGTACGAGCAGGTGGTGCAGGCGGTGCATGAGGTGGTGCCGCCGAAGATCGACCACGATCCCTTCGTCGATCTGGTGCCGCCGCAGGGCATCAAGCTCACCCCGCGTCACTACGCCTATCTGAAGATTTCCGAAGGCTGCAACCACAGCTGCAGCTTCTGCATCATCCCCTCGATGCGCGGCAAGCTGGTCAGCCGCCCGGTGGGCGACGTGCTTTCCGAGGCCGAGCGCCTGGTCAAGGCCGGGGTGCAGGAAGTGCTGGTGATCTCCCAGGACACCAGCGCCTACGGCGTGGACATGAAGTACAAGACCGATTTCTGGAACGGCCAGCCGGTCAAGACCCGCATGAAGGAGCTGTGCGAGGCGCTCTCCTCCATGGGCGTCTGGGTGCGCCTGCACTACGTCTACCCCTACCCCAACGTGGACGACGTGATCCCGCTGATGGCCGAAGGCAAGCTGCTACCGTACCTGGACATCCCCTTCCAGCACGCCAGCCCCAAGGTGCTCAAGGCCATGAAGCGCCCGGCCTTCGAGGACAAGACCCTCGAGCGCATCAAGAACTGGCGCGCGCAGTGCCCGGAGCTGACCATCCGCTCCACCTTCATCGTCGGCTTCCCCGGTGAGACCGAAGAGGACTTCCAGTACCTGCTCGACTGGCTGACCGAAGCCCAGCTCGACCGCGTGGGCTGCTTCCAGTACTCGCCGGTCGAAGGCGCGCCGGCCAACGACATGGATCTCGAGCCGGTACCCGATGACGTCAAGCAGGACCGCTGGGAGCGTTTCATGGCGCACCAGCAGGCCATCTCCGCCGCCCGCCTGCAGAGCAAGATCGGTCGCGAGATCGAAGTGCTGGTCGACGAAGTGGACGACGAAGGCGCCATCGCCCGTTCCTGGGGCGATGCGCCGGAGATCGACGGTGCCGTCTACATCGACAGCGACGACCTGCAGCCGGGCGACAAGCTCTGGGTGCGGGTGATCGACGCCGACGAGTACGACCTCTGGGCCGAGCCGATCACCGAACCGGCGTAAGACCCTGCCTGCCCGCCGTCATTCCCGCCCAGGCGTTCGACCTTTGGCGGGATGACGGCTCGGCGCCAACGCGCCATCCTCGGATCACATCGAACAACAACAAAAAGAGCTTTCGATGAGCATTCCGGGCGTGATCCTGCGCTATCTGCTGACCTACGTCCTGCTGGTTGTAGTGGTGGGCCGCATTCTGGCGTTCGCCGAGGTGGGCGCCAACGCGGCCCTGTTCTTCGGCATCATCGTCGGCGCCGCCTACTGGCCGCTGCTGCGCTATGGTCGTCGCAACCGGCGCTATTTCAGCAGCGCCGACAAGATCCACGTGATCGCAGCGATGACCCTGATCGACCTGGCGTTCCAGGCGCTGCTCGGTAACGTGCTGCTACCGGGCAGCGCACCTTCCCTGTATGCGTTCTATTCGCTGGCCATCGTGGTCTGGCTGCATGGCGCGCTGATCACCCTGGTGGTGCAGTTCGCCGGACGACGCCTGCGCCGCGAGGGCATTTTCTCTGCCGACGCGAACAGCGGCTGAAACGCCTCGGCGGCCGCCACTGCTAAGATGGCCGCTTTTGTGCGTGTGCCCATGATCCATACCGTTTCCCCCATCGGCTATCTGCGCTCCTGCTTCAAGGAGAAGTTCGCCATTCCCCGTCAGCCGCAGCTGGCGCCGGCGGCGCGCGGCGTGCTGGAACTGCTGCCGCCGTTCGACCAGCCGCAGGCGGTGGAGGGGCTCGAACAGGTCAGCCACGTCTGGCTGCTGTTTCTCTTTCATCAGACGCTGGAAGACGCACCGCGCCTGCGCGTGCGCCCGCCGCGCCTGGGCGGCAACCGCATGGTCGGTGTGTTCGCAACCCGCGCCACGCACCGGCCCAATGGCATCGGCCAGTCGGTGGTACGCCTGGATGCCGTGGCGCCGGGGCGGTTGGAGGTGTCGGGCATCGACCTGCTCGACGGCACACCGATCCTCGACATCAAGCCCTATGTGCCCTACGCCGACCTGCGCGCCGACGCACACAACGCGATGGCCGAAGATGCCCCGACCGCGCTGCCGGTGGAATGGCTACCCGAGGTGCTGGCCCAGGCGCACCAGGAGGCCGAGCGCCTGCAGCAGCCGCTGGTGGAGCTGATCGAACAGTGTCTGGCCCAGGACCCGCGCCCCGCCTACCAGACGCCCTCGCCCGAGCGTCGCTACGGCACGCGCCTGTGGGATGTAGACGTGCGCTGGCACTATCCGGCGCCCGGGCGCATCCGCGTGCTGCAAGTGCTGCGCGCCGGCTGAGCCCGGCACGCAGCCGCTGACTCAGCGCGCGGCGGGCTTGCCCGGCGTCAGCAGCAGACGGCGAGTGCCATACACCTCGTCGACGTTGTCGTACTGGAACGGAAAGCTGACGTACTGCCCTTTCATCCAGGCGTTGATACCGTCGGCGTAGTGCGCGCTGGCCGGGTTGCCGGATTGCCCGCTGCTGTTGAGCGCAATCATCGGCTCGCTGCGCCCGAAATCGACGATCAGCCGCATGGCCGGAATCATCCAGGTGTCGAAGTCCTGGCCCCAGCGGTAGGCCGACACGTTCAAGGTGCTGTGATCCCCACCGGCCGGGTATGGCCCGCGATCGAGGTAGCCGCGCAGCGACTCGACACCGGCTCGCCGCGTGGCGCTCATGTAAGGCGCCATCTGACTCGGCCCGCTGGTCCACTGGTAGCGATGCAGCTTGCCCCACTGCCAGGCGCTGCGATCGGCGCCCAGGCTGGTCTCCAGCAGGGCGATGGCGGCGGCCAGACTGCGCGCGAGGATCGCCGGCTTGTCCTCCACCGCCGGGGTACGGCGGTCATCCCAGAACGGGCTTTCCACCTGGCCCAGCAGGTGGTCGGCCTGCGCCGAATAGGAGACGTGACCGGCCTGCAGCAAGGCGCGCCAGGCCGGCGTATCCAGGCCCAGCTCATCGGCGAAGATCTGCCGCGCGCTTTCCTGCAGGAAAGCGCCGTAGATCGCCGCATCGGCGGATTCGGCCGCCAGGCGTCCGTCGAAGGCCAGCAGGCGCTTGAGGGCTTCCTCGGCGCGCACGCGCTCGGCCCCCGGCAATGCAGCGATCGCGCGGGCCAGCGGCTGCGCCATGCCCGGATCCTGCAGCATGCCCTTGAGCTTGGCGGCGAACACGCTGGTCTGGTCGTACTGCATGGCAATCGCACTGCGGGTGTCCTGCTTGCCCGTGCCGAGCAGCGCGGCCATGCGCTCGTAGCGCGAGGGGTCGTACCAGCTCGCCGAGAGCTGCATGCCATAGCCGCGCGGCGCAACGCGATGGTTGGCGGTGCCGAGCCAGCCCTGCGGCGGATTCTGGTCGTAGGGATGCAGCATCGGCTCGGCGTAGCCGTCCCAGCCGTAGCGGCCATCCCAGCCGGGCGACGGCAACAGCCCGAGCCCTTCGCGGCGGTTCGGGTAGCGGCCGGTGACCTGCCAGGCGATGTCGTTGCGATCGGCGAACACCAGGTTCAGCGCCACTGCGCGGATCTCGCCGGCCGCCTGGAACGCCGCGCCCACGTCGGCCGCACGCGACAGATCGAAGAAGGCATCGAGGGTGCGGTCCTCGAGCAGCTCCGGCTGCTTGAGCGCCAGCCCATAACCGCTGGACAACGCCATTGGCTGCAACGGGTGCTTGCGCTCGCCGAGCACGCTGTTGAGCACCACCCCGTGGCGAGTTTCGTAGATCGTCTCGCGCACCGGGCGCTCGCCCTTGGCGAAGAAGGTTTCCTGACGTTCGCGCGCCGGCAGCCACTGACCGTCGGCCAGATACAGCAGACGCCCGCCCTCGCGGCGCACCTGCTCGAGGAACAGGTCCTGGGTGTCGCCCATCACCATGGTCATGCCCCAGGCCAGCTTGCCGTTGAAGCCGGCGACCACCGCCGGGATGCCGGCGATGCTGGCACCGGCCACCTGATAGCCCGGCGCACGCAGCTGCACAAAGTTCCACAGCGAGGGCAGTGCGATCGGCAGATGGGTGTCGTTGGCCAGTAGCGGCCGGCCACTGCGGGTATGGCTGCCCGCCACCGCCCAGTTGTTGGAGGCAGCAATGCCCTGCTGACCGAGCGCGGCCACCTGCGCCGCCGCCTGTTCCACCGCGGCCAGCCCGGGCACGGCGCCGGCGAGCTTGAGCCCCTTGAGCTTTTCGGCTTCGGCAAACGGCAAAGGCTCATCCGGATAGGTCGGCAACAGCCAGGGCAGCTTGTCCGCCCCCACCTGCTGGGCCAGGCTCAGCGCGGCGATCTCCTCCTGCAGGTTCACCGACAGCCCGAAATTGAGCAGGCAGAACAGCAGCACCGAGTCTTCGGGCTTCCAGTACTCGGGCCGGTAGCCGGCGTCGGACAGCTCCGGCGGCAGCTTGTCGCGGTAGAGGTACAGCCAGGCGTTCACGCCGCGCGCATAGACCTCGAGCTGCTTTTGCATCCGCGGCGAGGCACTGGCGTAGAGCTGGGCGGCGCTCTGTTTGAGGTTGACTGCACGCATGAAGCGGTCGACTTCCAGCACACCGGGGCCGACCATCTCGGCCAGCCGGCCCTGAGCGGTCAGGCGCAGACTGACCATCTGCCCGATACGATCACTGGCGTGGACATAGCCCAGAGCGAACAGCGCATCGTGCAGGTTGCGACTCTCGATCAGCGGCATGCCCATGGCGTTGCGCCGAATGCTGACATGCTCGGCGAGCCCGACCACCGGCTGCACGCCATGGGTCGGCGGCAGGCTGTCGGCGTAGCGGTTGTCGAGATAGCGCTGGCAACCGCTGATGCCGAAAACGGCAGCGGCGGTAGTCAGCAACAGGCGGGCCAGAAAGGCAGGCGAGCGGCGCGTCATCGGAAGTCCCGTACAGGCTGGACACAAAGGACGCGAGATTACAGCGCGCGGCGAAGCGCCGCGAGAGGCACCACGCAGAATCGGTCAGGCGGCGCGCGACGCCGGCAGGCCTTCGTCGAGCAACCAGCGCGCCGAACGCCGCGCCTCGGCCTTGTGCTGGAGTTCCAGCGCACTGAAGGTCGCCTCGAAGCGGCGCCGCTCGAGCTTGTCCAGCGCCTTCCAGGCTTCATGGGTGGGCACGTGGCGGGTGGCCTCGTAGAGCTGGTGAAACACCTGCAGGTGCGGATCCTGGGTCAGCTGCGGATCGAAGTTGTCGACCAGCACCTTGATGCGAATCGCGCCCTCGATCAGCGGTACCTGCTCGTCGAGCAGGCAACTGGCGAGCACCCGCAGATCGTCAGCCAGCGCCTGGTGGCGGCTCGCCTCGGCGGCGTCGCGCGCCCGCTGATTGCGCCAGACCTTGCGCCAGAGCACCCAGGCATACAACGCCAGCCCCGCAATCAGCGCAAGGGCGAGCAGCAGCAGGGAAATGGCGAGGGGGGTCATGGCCGGTTCACGCGCCGTGGCACTTCTTGTACTTCTTCTGGCTGCCGCACGGGCATGGGTCGTTGCGACCGATGGCCTTCAGCGGATTGCGTACCGGTTCGTGACTGTGATTGCAGTGCGGGCCATGCACATGCCCATGATCGTGGTCATGCTCGTGATCGTGGTTGCAGTGCGGGCCGTGGACGTGGGGCTGTTGGGTCATGGAATCACTCCGGGATCAGATCGGCCGGAATTATCTCGCCAACGCGGGAAATCTGCACGCGCCGCCCGAACATCAGCCCGGTTTTGAGCTCTCCTTCCAGACGGTACTGGATAGGTCGGTTGGGCCGTTCCAGCAGGCGCACCACGTATTTCATGTGGCGCCAGAGGTTGGTGTGCACCGGCACGTTGTAATAAGCGTGGCCGTTAGCCGGCACGGTCGCCCAGGCGCTGGTGCGCCCGTCGGCCAGCTCGATGTCGTTGATGAACACCTTGTAGTCGAGCCCACGAACCGGAAGGCTGCGTTCGTTGGGGTTGTCGATGCGAAACTGCAGGAGAAATTCCTGCTCGAGCAGGCGGGCGCGCACGATCTCGATATCGGTGAGGCGAACCTCGGGTTCTTCGAAGCGCCCGGACAGCCAAGTGGAACACCCCGACAACCCCAAAACCAAACCGGCCAGCAGACATGTTCTTATTATTTGTGTTTGCGTCAGGGCGATCATACGGCACTCCCAAGGATGGCTCAGTGTAGCAAGCGCAAAGCCCGCCGCAACGGGTTGTGCCGGCAAAAATAGCTCGTACATACTGCAGCTTAGAGACAGGCGCCAGAGGGATCGCGAACCCCTTTTTCCGTGGCGTCGCCCGCGAGGCGCCGGCAGCCGCCCGCCCCCATCAAGGAGCAAGACATGAGCTACGAGATCGCCTTTTCCGGCCAGATCGTTCCCGGCGCCCAGCTGGAACAGGTGAAGCTGAACATGGCCCGCCTGTTCCAGGCCGACCCCGACCGGATCGACGCGCTGTTTTCCGGCAAGCGCGTGGTGATCAAGCAGAATTTGGACAGCGAGGCGGCAGAAAAGTATCGCGTTACCCTGGAGCGTGCAGGCGCCATCGTCGAGGTTCGTGACCTGGACGCCGAAATCGAGGAGATCGACCTCGCACCGCCGCCGGCCGAGGAGCCGGCGACACCCGCCCCGGCACCGGCGGCCAGCGCCCCAGCGGCCTCCGCCCCGACCGGCCGCCTGCAAGTGAAACCGCGCGACGAGTACATGGCCGCCTTCGTCGACGTGGACGCGCCGGACTTCGGCGTCGCGCCGGTCGGTGCCGACTTGCAGGACGAGCGCCCCGAACCGCAGGCGCCGAAGCTCGACCTCTCCGCGCTGAGCGTGGCGCCAGTGGGCAGCGACATGGGCCAGATGCCCGCCCCGCCGGCGGCACCGGCGCCAGACACCAGCCACTTAAGCATCATGAAGTAACCTCGCCGCGCCGGGCGGACCGGCGAACTCCCCCGGCCAGGGCAGGCTCGAACCCTGAAAGCGGATACCGGCATTCATGGATCTGGTCATCGCCCGCCCCGAAGGGCTGTACTGCCCGCCGGGCGACTTCTACATCGACCCCTGGCGCCCGGTCGAGCGCGCCGTCATCACCCATGCCCACGGCGACCACGCGCGCTGGGGCATGGGGCACTACCTGGCCAGCACTCCCAGCGCAGGCATCCTGAAAGCCCGGCTTGGCGACGACATCCGCCTGCAGACCCTGGCCTACGGCGAAGCGATCGAGCACCACGGCGTGCGCCTGAGCCTGCACCCGGCCGGCCACGTGCTCGGCTCGGCGCAGGTGCGGCTGCAATACCAGGGCGAAGTCTGGGTCGCCTCCGGTGACTACAAGGTCGAGCCGGACCCCACCTGCGCGCCGTTCGAGCCGCTGCGCTGCCACACCTTCATCAGCGAATCCACCTTCGGCCTGCCGATCTACCGCTGGCCGGCGCAGCAACGGGTGTTTGCCGAGATCAACGACTGGTGGCGCGCCAACGCCGCCGCAGGCCGGGCCAGCGTGCTGTTCTGCTACGCCTTCGGCAAGGCCCAGCGCATCCTCGCCGGGCTGGACGCGAGCATCGGCCCGATCCTCGTGCACGGCGCCGTGGAACCCTTGAACCGCGCCTACCGCGAGGCCGGCGTCGAGCTGCCCGACACGGCCTACGCCGGCGACTTCAAGCGCGGCGACCCGGCGCTCAAGCGCGCCCTGGTCCTGGCGCCTCCTTCGGCCGGCGGCAGCAGCTGGATTCGCCGCTTCGGCGACTTCTCCGATGCCTTCGCCAGCGGCTGGATGCTGCTGCGCGGCACGCGCCGCCGGCGCGGGGTGGACCGCGGCTTCGTGCTCTCCGACCACGCCGACTGGCCCGGCCTGCTCTGGGCCATCGGCCAGACCGGCGCCGAGCGGGTGATGGTCACCCACGGTTCGGTCGCCGTGCTGGTGCGCTATCTGTGCGAACGCGGCCTCGACGCCCGTGCCTTCGCCACCGAATACGGCGAAGAGGACGATGCGGCGCCGCAGGCGGAGGATGCCTCGTGAAAGCCTTCGCCGCGCTGTACAACCAGCTGGACGCCACCACCTCGAGCAACGCCAAGGTGGCCGCGATGCGCGACTACTTCCGCGAGGCGTCGGCCGAGGACGCTGCCTGGGCGGTGTATTTCCTCGCCGGGGGCCGACCGCGCCAGCTGGTACCGACCCGGCTGCTGCGCGAAGTGGCGCTGCAGGCCGCCGACCTGCCGGACTGGCTGTTCGAGGAGAGCTACCAGGCGGTCGGCGACCTGGCCGAAACCATCTCGCTGCTGGTGCCGCCGGCCGCGCACGCCTCCGAAGCCGGGCTGGCCGAGTGGCTGACCGAACGGCTGCTGCCGCTGCGCGGCCTGCCGCCGGAGGACATCTGCCAGCGCCTGCCCGCGCTCTGGGCCGAGCTGGACCCGCGCAGCCTGATGGTCTGCATAAAGCTGATCACCGGCGCCTTCCGCGTCGGCGTCTCGCGCCTGTTGGTAACGCGCGCGCTGGCCGAAGTCGCCGGCATCGACGCCAAGCGCGTGGCGCAGCGCCTGGTCGGCTACACCGACCTCTCCCACCGCCCCAGCGCCGAGGCCTACCGCGCGCTGGTCGCCGCCGAATCGGCCGACGAACATGCCCAGCGCGGGGGCCAGCCCTACCCGTTCTTCCTCGCTCACCCGCTGCAGGCTGACCCGGCCAGCTTCGCCGAGCTGCTCGGCCCGCCGCAGGACTGGCTGATCGAATGGAAGTGGGACGGCATCCGCGCCCAGCTGGTCAAGCGCGACGGGGTGGTATGGATCTGGTCGCGCGGCGAGGAGCTGGTCAGCGAACGCTTCCCCGAGCTTCTGGAGATCGGCGCCTGCCTGCCCGACGGCACGGTGATCGACGGCGAGATCGTGGTCTGGAAGGACGCCGCGGACGGCGGCTTTGGCGTGCAGCCGTTCGCCCTGCTGCAGCAGCGCATCGGCCGCAAGACGCTGAACGCCCGCGTGCTGCAACAGGCGCCGGTGGTACTGCTGGCCTACGACCTGCTCGAATGGCAGGGCGAGGACTGGCGCGCGCAGCCACAGCACGCCCGCCGCGCCCAGCTGGTGCAGGTGGTCGAAGCCTGCGCGGCAGCCAGCGCCCCGGCGCAACAGGACAGCCTGCTGCAAGCGCCGGAGAGCCCGGTTCGCCATGCGCCGCAGGCGGTGCTGCGGCTGTCGCCCGAGGTGACAGGCAACGACTGGAATGATCTGGCCCGCCAGCGCGAACGCGCCCGGGCGCTGGGTGTCGAGGGCTTCATGCTCAAGGGCCGCGAGGCGCGTTATGGCGTCGGCCGCACCAAGGATGTCGGCATCTGGTGGAAGTGGAAAATCGACCCCTACTCGGTGGACGCGGTGCTGATCTACGCCCAGCGCGGCCACGGCCGGCGCGCCAGCCTGTACACCGACTTCACCTTCGCCGTCTGGGACCGCCCGGCCGGCGACCCCGAGCGCCAGCTGGTGCCCTTCGCCAAGGCCTATTCGGGGCTGACCGACGAGGAAATGCGCCAGGTCGACGCCATCGTGCGCAAGACCACCGTGGAAAAGTTCGGCCCGGTGCGCAGCGTCACCCCGACGCTGGTGTTCGAGCTGGGCTTCGAAGGCATCGCCGCCAGCAACCGCCACAAGAGCGGCATCGCCGTGCGCTTCCCGCGGATGCTGCGCTGGCGGCACGACAAGCCGGTGGCCGAGGCCGACAGCCTGGACACCTTGAAGGCCCTGCTCGGATGAGCGATCTGGCCGAACGCTGGTTCGCCGCCCGCGGCTGGGCGCCCTTCCCCTTCCAGCGCGAGGTCTGGCAGGCGATCGGCGCTGGCGAGTCGGGCCTGCTGCATGCCACCACCGGCACCGGCAAGACCTACGCCGTCTGGCTCGGCGCGCTGAGCCGGCTGCGGGACGTTCCCCTGAAAAACGACGGCCTGCCCCCCCTCAGCGTGCTGTGGATCACCCCGATGCGCGCCCTGGCCGCCGACACCGCCCGTTCGCTGCAGGCGCCGCTCGATGAGCTTGGTCTGCCCTGGAGCCTCGGCCTGCGTACCGGCGACACGTCCGGCAGCGAACGCGCGCGGCAGAACCGCCGGCTGCCCTCGGCGCTGGTCAGCACGCCGGAAAGCCTGACGCTGCTGTTGACCCGCGCCGATGCCCGCGAGGCGTTCGCCGGCATCCAGATGCTGGTGGTGGACGAGTGGCACGAGCTGCTGGGCAACAAGCGCGGCGTGCAGCTGCAACTGGCCCTCGCCCGCCTGCGTCAGTGGAATCCGGGGCTGATCGTCTGGGGCCTGTCGGCCACCCTCGGCAATCAGCCCCACGCGCTGGACGTGCTGCTCTACCCGGGGCGCGGTCGGCTGGTGCAGGGCCGGGTCCGCAAGGAGCTGCGCATCGACACCCTGCTGCCCGAGGCTCTGGAGCGCTTTCCCTGGGCCGGCCACCTCGGCCTGCGCATGCTGGACCAGGTGGTTGCCGAGCTGGACGGCGCGGCCACCTCGCTGGTGTTCACCAACACCCGCTCGCAGGCCGAACGCTGGTATCAGGCGCTGCTCGAAGCGCGGCCGGACTGGGCCGGGCTGATCGCCCTGCACCATGGCTCGCTGGCCCGGGCGGTGCGCGACTGGGTGGAAGACGGCCTCAAGCGCGGCACGCTTAAGGCGGTGGTGTGCACCTCCAGCCTCGATCTGGGCGTGGATTTTTTGCCGGTGGAGCGGGTGCTGCAGATCGGCTCGCCCAAGGGCGTAGCGCGCCTGCTGCAACGCGCCGGACGCTCCGGGCATGCGCCGGGGCGTACCTCGCGCGTGACCCTGGTGCCGACCCATGCCCTGGAACTGGCCGAATCCGCCGCCGCCCAGGCCGCCATCGCCGCCAGCCATATCGAAGGCCGCGAGGCGCCGGACAAACCGCTCGACGTGCTGGTCCAGCACCTGGTCAGCATGGCCCTGGGCGGCGGCTTTCGGCCTGACGAGCTGCTCGCCGAAGTGCGCCAGGCCTGGAGCTATCGCCAACTGACGAACGAGGAATGGGACTGGGCGCTGGCCTTCGTGCGCCACGGCGGCCACTCGCTGGCCGCCTACCCCGATTACCAGCGCGTCGCGCCCGACGACACCGGCGTATGGCGCGTGCCCAGCCGGCGCCTGGCGCTGCGCCACCGACTGGCCATCGGCACCATCGTCAGCGACGCCAGCCTGCTGGTGAAGTGGTGGGCCAAGGGCGGCGCCGGCGCGACCCTCGGCTCGGTGGAAGAAGGCTTCATCGCCCGCCTGCGCCCCGGCGACTGTTTCCTGTTCGCCGGCCGTCTGCTGGAGCTGGTGCGGGTGGAAAACATGACCGCCTTCGTCCGCCGCGCCAGCGGTCGCCAGCCGGCGGTGCCGCGCTGGAACGGCGGGCGCATGCCGCTTTCCAGCGAGCTGGCGGCGGCGCTGGTCGAGCAGCTCGGCCGCGCCGCCGAAGGCGACCTGCCCAGCCCGGAGATGCGCCTGCTGGCGCCGCTGCTCGACGTGCAGCAGCGCTGGTCCGCCCTGCCGACGCCCGGCACGCTGCTCGCCGAAGCTCACAAGTCCCGCGAGGGCTGGCACCTGTTCCTCTACCCGTTCGCCGGCCGCCAGGTGCACCTGGGGCTCGCCAGCCTGCTGGCCTGGCGCATGGGCCAGCGTGCGCCGGCGAGCTTCTCCATCGCGGTGAACGACTACGGCCTGGAGCTGCTCTCACCCACCGAGGTGGACTGGCCAGCCGCACTGGGGCCGGCGCTGTTCGATACCGAGCATCTGCTGGCCGACGTGCTGGCCAGCCTCAACGCCGGCGAGCTGGCGCGGCGGCGCTTTCGCGAAATCGCCCGCATCGCCGGGCTGGTGTTCTCCGGCTACCCCGGCGCACAGAAGAGCGCCCGCCAGCTGCAGGCCTCCAGCGGGCTGTTCTTCGACGTGTTCCGTCAGTACGACCCGGACAACCTGCTGCTGACCCAGGCGCAGCAGGAGGTACTGCGCCAGGAGCTGGAGGTCGGCCGCCTGGGCGCCACCCTGACCGCCCTGCAAGCGCGGCGTCTCGACCTGCATCGGGTGAAAAAGCCCACGCCGCTGGCCTTCCCGCTGCTGGTCGAGCGCTTTCGTGAAAGCCTGAGCAGCGAGAAGCTGGCCGACCGCATCCGCCGCCTGCTGAGCGAGCTGGAGCAGGCCGCCGGGCCCGGCGCTGCCGACCTGCCCCTGAGCAACCCGGCGGTGGAGCCGAGCGATACGCCCGGCAAACGCCGGCCAAGGCCCCGCAAGACCGGCCTGCCGCGCAACCGGGCAACGCCATGACCAGCCCGCCGCTCCCCGTCGCCCTCGCCGGCAGCGAACTCTGGCTGCTGCCGGAAAGGGCCGTCTACTGGCCCGAGCAGCGCGCGCTTCTGGTTGCAGACCTGCATTTCGGCAAGGCCGCCACCTTTCGCCGCCTCGGCCAGCCGGTGCCGAGCGGCACCACGGCGAGCAACCTCACAGTGCTCGACGGCCTGCTCGAGCGCTACCCGAGCGAGCGGCTGATCGCCCTCGGCGATTTCCTCCATGCGCGCGAGGCCCGCGACGCTGCGCTGATGCAACGCCTGCGCAGCTGGCGGGCGTGCCACCCGGCGCTTGCCATCACCCTGATCCGCGGCAACCACGACCGCCGCGCCGGCGATCCGCCAGCCAGCCTCGGCTTCGAGGTGGTCGACGAGCCGCTGCTGCTCGGCCCCTTCGCCCTGCAGCACGAGCCGCATCCGCACCCCGACCGCACGGTGCTGGCCGGCCATGTGCACCCGGCGTTCCGCCTGCACGGGCGCGGCCGGCAAAGCCTGCGCCTGCCGTGCTTCGTGCTCGACGCTGCCGTCAGCCTGCTGCCCGCCTTCGGCGCCTTCACCGGCGCGGCCGAGATCGGCCACGCGCCAGGGCGGCGAATCTATGTGATCGGGGACGGGCAAGTCTGGCCGGTGGGTCTCGCGCAGCGCTGAGCGCTCAGGCTACCCAAGCTAGGCCTGGGAAATGCCGGTGAGTGTGATGCCAAAGCGCTCGTAGAGCAGCATGGCCGGGGTCTGCTCCTGGCCGGGGTCGGCCTCGAATTCCTGCTCTTCGTAGGCACGCTCGGCCTCGCGGGTCACCAGTTCCACCGCCTCCTCCATTTCCAGCTTGTGGTCGGCTTCGGTCTTGAGCGTGTGGGTGTTGCCGTCGAGGTTGTAGGCAATGATCCAGACGGTCATTTCAGGGTCCCCCCCTCAGCAGTCGGATGCACCGGAAAAGCCCGGTGTAGTGCCGATTAGACTAGCCCTGAGGCGGCAGTTCTGCTTTCCGTCCGGCCCGTTTCCTTTGGTCGCGACAAAGGAACGAGGCCTGTGGCCGCCAGTCATCCGACTATCCACGCTCAACCGCGTCACCCGCCGCCTACGCGCCGCCGTGACGCCCCTTCATCGCGCCCTTGGAGGAGGACTCGCCATGAGATATTCCCGACTGCGCGCGCCGGATGTCACCGAGGACAGTCTAGTCTCCTCGCTCAAGCGCTACGCCGAACCCCTGCCCGCCACCGACTCGCCCGAGTTCGCCGCCCTCTTCGATCGCTTCGGCGATGCGCGGGTGGTGCTGATCGGCGAGGCCAGCCATGGCACGTCCGAGTTCTACTGCGCGCGCAACGCCATCACCCGGCGCCTGATCGAACAGCACGGCTTCAACATCGTCGCCACCGAAGCGGACTGGCCCGACGCAGCGAAGATCGACCGCTATGTACGCCTCGGCGAGGCCGCCAGCTGGGCAACCGAGGCGTTCAAGCGCTTCCCCACCTGGATGTGGCGCAACCGGGAAACCGCCGAGTTCGCCGACTGGCTACGCCAGCACAATGACCAGCGCCCCGAGGCCGAGCGCGTGGAGTTTCGCGGGCTGGACGTCTACAGCCTCGGCGCCTCGCTGGAGGAAGTACTGCGCTACCTGCACGAAGTCGACCCCAAGGCCGTCGAGCGCGCGCGTGAACGCTACAGCTGCCTGACGCCCTGGCAGCACGAGCCGGCGCGCTATGCCCGCCACGTCGCCATCGAGGGCGAAAGGTCCTGCGAAGCGGTGGTGGTGGAGCAGCTGCAGGAATTGCTCGACCAGCGCCTGGAATACCTGCAGCAGGGCGGCGAGCGCTTCTTCGACGCCGAGCGCAACGCCCGCGTGGTGGTGGCCGCCGAGGAGTACTACCGGACGCTCTACCGTGGCTCCACCGAATCGTGGAACCTGCGCGACCGGCACATGTTCGACACCCTCAAGGCCCTGCTCAGCCATCGCGGCGAGCACGCCAAGGCCGTGGTCTGGGCGCACAACTCGCACATCGGCAACGCCGCCGCCACCTCGATGGGCTGGGGCGGCGAATTCAATATCGGCGAGCTGTGCCGCACCGCCTTCGGCCGCGAGGCGGTGCTGATCGGCCAGTTCACCGATCGCGGCGAGGTGGCCGCCGCAGACAACTGGGACGAGCCGATGCGCATCAAGCCGGTGCGCCCGGCGCGGGACGACAGCTGGGAAAAACTGTTTCTGCGCGTCGGCCAGAGCGCCACGCTCACCGACTGGCGCGACAGCACCCGGCGCGAGCTGCGCCTGGCACTGTCCGGACCGCGCCTGGAACGGGCCATCGGCGTCATTTATCGGCCCCACACCGAGCGCCAGAGCCATTATTTCCAGGCGATCCTGGCCGAACAGTTCGACGCCCTGCTGTGGTTCGAGCAGACCCGCGCGGTCGAGCCGATCGCCTCGCAGCAGCCCGAGCACACCGACATTCCGGAAACCTACCCGTTCGGAGAGTGAAGCCATGTCCCTCTACGCTCACCAGCCCCTGTTCGAGAACCGTCGCCAGGCTGGCCGTGCGCTGGCACCGGCCGTCGCCCACCTGGCGCAACAGCAGCCACTGGTCCTGGCGCTGCCGCGCGGCGGTGTCCCGGTGGCCTACGAGATCGCCCAGGCGCTGAACGTGACTTTGGATCTGGTACTGGTGCGCAAGATCGGCGCTCCGGGCAATGAGGAGCTGGCCCTGGGCGCGGTGGTCGATGGCGCGGAGCCGCAATTGGTCGCCAACAGCGAGCTGATTCGCCTGCTGGCACCGCCCGCGCAATGGTTCGAGGAAGAGACGCGACGCCAACTGGTGGAGCTGGAACGGCGCCGCCAGCACTATTGCGGCGAACGGCCGGCACCGAAGGTGACGCACCGTTGCGTGATACTGGTGGATGACGGCATCGCCACCGGCGCCTCGATGCGCGCGGCGATCAAGGGGCTGGCCAAGGCCGGCGCCGCGCGACTGGTGGTGGCGGTCCCGGTGGCTCCGCGCGACACCCTGGAAGAACTGCGCCGCGAGGTCGACGAGGTGATCTGCCTGGCGACGCCGGAACCCTTCGTCGGGGTGGGCCGGCATTACGCCGACTTCGCCCAGACCACCGACGAGGAAGTGGTGAGTCTGCTCGACCGCAGCCTGAGCTTCGGCCAGGTGCCGAATCAGGCGACCGGCGCCGGCGGCGGCTGATCGGGAATGGTCGGCTCGCCCGGCTCGCTCGGCTGCACCGGCACGCCGGGCTCGTTGGGCTGGCCGGGCTGTGGATCGCCCGGCTGCTGGGCGTATGGCGAAACGTTCGGCATGCTCATCGAAACCTCCGCAGGATGCGCGGCGCGCGACGGGCGCGCCGGTTTCCCGGTAGAGGCCGGCGGCGGCCGGGAAATTCCCTCAGCTCGTCCGCCTTACCACATCAGATCGTCCGGCACCTTGTAGGCGGCGTACGGATCGTCTTCCTCGGCGGCTTCGGTGGGCGTGTTCAGCAGCACCACGCGCTGCTTGTCGCGCTCCTGGATCTTCAGCGCGGCATCACGCGGGATCATCTCGTAGCCGCCGTCGTGGCGCACGATGGCCAGGGAACCGCGCGAGAGCTTGTCGCGCAGCATGGCGTTCACCGCGATGCGCTTGACCTTCTTGCCGTCGACGAAGTTGTAGTAGTCGTCGCCGACGATCTTCGGCAGCCGGCTGGTCTCGATGAGCTGCTTGACCTGCGCCTGGCGCGCCTTCTGCTCGACCTTCTCCTGCTGCTGACGATTCAGTTCGCGGTCGCGCTCGACCTTCTCGGCATGCGCCTTGAGCGCGGCCTCGCGCAGCGACTCGTCCTTCTCGACCTGGCCCTTGCGCTCCAGACGCTCCTGTTTCTGCTGCTGCTTGCTGGCCTGCTTGGCCTGCTTCTCATTGACCAGCCCGGCTTTGAGCAGCTGGTCGCGAAGGGAAAGAGCCATGTATCAACCTTAGAACGATGATGAACGGGAAAGCCCTGCAAGTCTGCGGCGTGGCCGGGACAAGTCAAGGGCCAGGGTCAGTCGGCGGCCTTTTCGACGCGTTTGGCCTGGTCCCAGAGGCCATCGAGCTCCTCCAGCGAGCAGTCCTGCAGGTCTTTGCCGGCCTTGCGCAGTTCGCTCTCGATGAAGCGAAAGCGTCGCTCGAACTTGGCGTTGGCCGCACGCAGCCCGGCTTCCGGATCGACTTTCAGGTGCCGCGCAAGGTTCACCGCCACAAACAGCAGATCGCCGACTTCCTCGGCAATCGCCGGCTCGTCGGCGCTGCTCATCGCCTCGAGCAGCTCGTCGAGCTCCTCGCGCAGCTTGTCGATCACCGGCAGCGCGTCCGGCCAGTCAAAACCGACCTGGGCCGCGCGCTTTTGCAGCTTGGCGGCGCGGCTGAGCGCCGGCAGCGCGGTGGGCACGTCATCGAGCAACGACAGCTGCTCGGGCGTCTCGGCCTGCTCGGCGCGCTCCTGGGCCTTGATCTCTTCCCAGCGCTGCTTGATCGCCGCCTCTTCGAGGCGCGGCAGATCCTCGGCGCCGTACAGGTCGCCATCGGGGAACACGTGTGGATGCCGGCGCACCAGCTTGCGGGTGATGGCGTCGACCACCTGGGCAAAATCGAAGCGCCCGTCCTCGCGGCCGAGCTGGGCGTAGTAGACGACCTGGAACAGCAGATCGCCCAGCTCGCCGGGCAGGTGCTCGAAATCGCCGCGCTCGATGGCGTCGGCCACCTCGTAGGCTTCTTCCAGGGTATGCGGGACGATGCTGGCGTAGTCCTGCTTGAGGTCCCAGGGGCAGCCGTATTGCGGATGGCGCAGGCGGGCCATCAGGTGCAGCAGGTCGTCGAGCTGGTACATGGCATCTCCGGTCAGGCGTGAACTGACCGGAGGATATCAGCTGCCCGCCGGGTTTCGGTCGCTGGCCGGCAACAGGCCGAGGCGCCGCCAGTGCGGCAGCACCAGCCGCTCGAAGCATTCCAGGCGCCGCTCGAGGCCCTCGGCCAACGGCCGGCCGGCCTGTTCGAGGACGATGCGCACCATCTCCTGGAGCAGGTCGCCCTCCACCCCCGGGCATTCGAGCAGCACCTTAAGCGCCGCCATCTGCAGCAGGTCGGCCGGCAGCGCACTGCCCAGGGCGGGCGCGGCCAGATGGGCATGCCCACTGCCCTCGAGCGCCTGCTCGCAGATCAGCCGATTGAGCCGCTGGCAACGCTCGCGGGTCACCGGACACGGCTCGGGCAATGCCGGCTCGCTGGCCAGCAGGCGCACGCTGGAGTCGGCGAATTCGACCGGGTCCGACAGATCGATCAGTGCCCCGCCCGGTTTCAGCCAGCGGGCGGCGCAACGTTCGATGGCCGCGGCGGCGGCGTGATCGGTGATCGCCTCGCCGTCGAACACGATCACATCATGCAGCGGCCCGCGGGCGCAGTCGGCGAGCGCCAGCGAAGCCAGCGGCGCGCAGAGAAACACCACGTTGTTGATCGCCGCCGCCTCGGCCAACCGACGGCCCTCGGCGATCCGCCGGCGGTCGGCGTCGATGGCGATAAAGCGCGCCAGCGGGTTGGCCGCGGCGTTGATCACCGCGCCCAGCCCCGAACCACAGCCCAGCTCGCACCAGGAGTAGCGCTCACCCGGCTGTGGCAGGCGGACGCCACGGGCGCTGGCGGTGGCCGCCAGCCACAGCGGCGGGCAGGCATCGGTCAGCCGATCGGCTTCTGACAATACGGATTGGGCGAAGGGCGTGAGCATGAAGCCTCCATGACAAGGCCGAGAACGCAAATGGCATGGATGACTTGCTCATGCCGCCGATGGCAGATGCACGGCGGCGGGCCATGTCCTGCCCGCCTCGCCCGCCCTGACCAGCCCCCTGTTCAGGACGTGGCAATGCATCCCGCATGGACTAGATAATAGCGATTCTCATTTGAGAGTAAAGTGCAATTTGCGCGCACGGCTCGCCCGCGGCAAAAAAACGCCCGCACAAGGCGGGCGCGGGTGGCACGAGGCGCCTCAGGCCGAGCGGTGGCGCCGCGCCTCGATGATGTTGGGCAGCTGGGAAATCCGCCCGAGCAGCCGGCCCAGGGCGTCGAGGCCAGGGATTTCGATGGTCAGCGACATGTTCGCCGTGCTGTCTTCCTTGTTCGACTGGGTATTCACCGAGAGCACGTTGATCTTCTCGTTGAGGAGCACCTGCGAGATGTCGCGCAACAGGCCCGCACGGTCGTAGGCGCGGATGAGGATTTCCACCGGGTAGGTCTTCTCCGGCACCGGCCCCCAGCTGACCTGAATGATCCGCTCCGGTTCGCGGCCGGCCAGCTGCAGCACGTTGGCGCAGTCCTGACGGTGGATGGTCACGCCGCGGCCCAAGGTGATGTAGCCGACGATGGGGTCGCCCGGCAGCGGCTGGCAGCAGCCGGCCATCTGCGTCATCAGGTTGCCGACGCCCTGGATCTGCACGTCGTCGCGCCGGCCGGTGCGCGACGGGGTCGGCGCCTTGCGCGGGATCAGCTCGAGCTGGTCGGTGTCGCGCTCGGGCTCGACCAGCGCCTGGGCCAGGTTGACCAGCTGGGTCAGACGCAGGTCGGTGGCGCCGAGGGCGGCGAACATGTCCTCGGCGGTCTTCATGTTGGCCTTCTCGGCCAGCCGCTCGAAGTCCACCGGCGGCATGTCCAGGCGCGCCAGTTCGCGCTCGAGCATGCTCTTGCCGGCGGCCACGTTCTGGTCGCGCGCCTGCAGCTTGAACCAGTGGACGATCTTCGCCCGCGCCCGCGAGGTGGTGACGTAGCCGAGGTTGGGGTTCAGCCAGTCGCGGCTGGGCGAGCCCTGCTTGCTGGTGATGATCTCCACCTGCTCGCCGGTCTGCAGGCTGTAGTTGAGCGGCACGATACGCCCGTTGACCTTGGCGCCCCGGCAGCCGTGGCCGATCTCGGTGTGCACGCGGTAGGCGAAATCCAGCGGGGTGGCGCCCTTGGGCAGGTCGATGGCGTGGCCGTCGGGGGTGAACACGTAGACCCGGTCCGGTTCGATGTCCACGCGCAGCTGCTCGGCCAGGCCGCCGATGTCACCCAGTTCCTCGTGCCACTCCAGCACCTGGCGCAGCCAGGAGATCTTCTCTTCGTAGTGGTTGGAGCCGGACTTGACGTCGGTGCCCTTGTAGCGCCAGTGCGCGCACACGCCGAGCTCGGCTTCCTCGTGCATGGCGTGGGTGCGGATCTGCACCTCCAGCACCTTGCCCTCCGGGCCGATCACCGCGGTGTGAAGCGAGCGGTAGCCGTTCTCCTTGGGGTTGGCGATGTAGTCGTCAAACTCCTTGGGAATGTGCCGCCACAGCGAGTGCACGATGCCGAGGGCGGTGTAGCAGTCGCGGATTTCCGGCACCAGCACACGCACGGCGCGAACGTCGTAGATCTGGCTGAACTGCAGGCCCTTCTTCTGCATCTTCCGCCAGATGGAATAGATGTGCTTGGCGCGCCCGGCGATGTCGGCCTTGATGTGGCTCTCGGTCAGCGCATCGCGCAGCTGCTGCATCACGGTGTTGATGTACAGCTCGCGGTCGACGCGCCGCTCGTGCAACAGCTGGGCGATCTGCTTGTACTGCTCGGGCTCGAGGTAGCGGAAGGACAGGTCCTCCAGCTCCCACTTGATGTGGCCGATGCCCAGGCGATGGGCCAAGGGCGCGTAGATGTCGAACACCTCGCGGGCGACGCGGCGCTTCTTCTCTTCGTCGGCGTTCTTCACCGCGCGGATGGCGCAGGTGCGCTCGGCCAGCTTGATCAGCGCGACGCGCACGTCGTCGACCATCGCCACCAGCATCTTGCGCAGGTTCTCCACCTGCTGCTGGGTACCGAGCACCAGCGAGTCGCGGGGGTTGAGGCTGGCGCTGATCGCCGCCATGCGCAGCACACCCTCGATCAGCTTGCCGACCACCTCGCCGAAGCGGGCGATCACATCATCGAGCTGGATCTTGCCCTCGCGTACACCGCGGTAGAGCACCGCGGCCACCAGGCTGTCCTGGTCGAGCTTGAGGTCGGCGAGGATCTCGGCGATCTCGAGGCCGGTCTGGAAGCTGGAGATGTTGGCCCAGGCCTTGTCGCTGTTCTTAGCGTTGGCCTCGGCGGTGCGGGCGAACTCGCAGGCTTCCTTCAGCGCCTGGCGCTCCAGCGCCGGGTCCATGCTGAGCACGTGATCGAGCCAGCGTTCGAGGTCGATGCTGCCATCGGTGTTGACCGGCTGAAGCGCTCTAACCTGTACCATCCACTTCTTCCCTCTGCGCAGACCCTGCGCCTTGTCGCCCGGTTCGTCGCCGGGCGGTTGTTATCGCCGCCTGTCGAAGGCAGCCAACCCACTACTTCTCGAACAGCGCCATGGCTTCCACATGGGCGGTCTGCGGGAACATGTCCAGCACACCGGCCCGCGTCAGGCGAAAGCCCTGGCGGCTCAGTTCGGCAGCATCCCTTGCCAGTGTCGCCGGGTTACAGGAGACGTATAGCACACGCTCCGGCCCCAATTGATCGAGCTGCCGGACGACCTCCAATGCCCCGTCGCGCGGGGGGTCCAGCAGTACGGCGGGGAACCCGCCACGCGCCCAGGGCGCCTGATCGAGCGCCTTGGACAGATCCGCATGATGAAAGTGCACCCGCTCCAGCGAATTTTGCGCGGCGTTCTCACGCGCCCGCGCCACCATCGCCTCGACACCTTCCACACCCACCACCTCAGCGGCCAGCCTGGCCAGCGGCAAGGCGAAGTTGCCCAGCCCGCAGAACAGATCCAGCACCCGCTCGGAGGGCTGCGGCGCCAGCCAGTCCAGCGCCTGGGCGATCATCGCTTCGTTCACCGGCTCGTTCACCTGGATGAAGTCGCCGGGTCGGTAATTCAAGGTCAGGTCCCAGCGCTCCAGCCGGTAACCGAGCCGGGCAGCCGGATCGCGCGGTGCCGGCTCGCCGTCGCCGTGCAACCACAGTTGCACCTGCTGCTCGGCGCAAAGCTGCTCGAGGCGCGCCAGATCGGCAGCGGCCAGGGGCCCGACATGGCGCACCAGAAGCGCCAGCGCCGTGCCGCTGAACAGTTCGACATGACCGATGGCCTGGGGCTTGTCGAACGCGCGCAGGGTCGCCTGCAATGGCGGCAACAGCTTTTGCAAGGGCTGTACCAGCACCGGGCACTGCTCGATGCCGACGATCGCCTGGCTGGCCGCGGCGCGGAAACCCACCTCCAGCGTGCGCTTTTTCACGTCCCAACGCACCGCCAGGCGGGCGCGGCGGCGATACCCCCACTCCGGTCCGGCGAGCGGCTCAGCCCACGCCAGCGGCTGGAGATTGGCCAGGCGCTGCAACTGTTCGGCGAGCGCGCGCTGCTTGAGCGCCAATTGATCGGCGGCCGGCGCATGCTGCAGGCTGCAGCCGCCGCACTGACCGTAGTGCGGGCAGCCGGCCGGGCGACGCTCGGCACTGCTGACGATCAGCCGCTCGCTGCGCGCCTCGACGATCTGCGCACGGGCGGCCAGCACCCGCGCTTCGACCTGCTCGCCGGGCAAGGCGCCGGCGACGAACCAGGTGCGCCCATCGACGAAGGCGATGCCGCGGCCATCGTTCGCCAGCCGCTCGATGGCAAGCGTCTGCTTCTTGCCCACCGGCACCTGCGCCCGGCGCTCACCGCCTGTGGGCTGAAAGCGCAGACTCGGGTTGCGTTTGGCCATCTGGATATCCGTGAAGCGAAATGAACCGGCCGGTAGTCAGCCGTACGAAGATCAGCGCGGATCGAACACGCCGGTGGACAGGTAGCGGTCGCCGCGATCGCAGATGATCGCCACGATCACCGCATTTTCCACCTCGCGCGACAGGCGCAGCGCCGCGGCCACCGCACCGCCGGAGGAGACGCCGCAGAAGATGCCCTCCTCGCGCGCCATGCGCCGCATGACCTCCTCGGCCTCCTGCTGGGACATGTCCACCACCCGGTCGACCCGCGAGGCGTCGAAGATTTTCGGCAGGTATTCGTGCGGCCAGCGGCGGATTCCCGGGATCGCCGCGCCCTCGGACGGCTGCAGGCCGACGATCTGGATCGCCGGGTTCTGCTCCTTGAGGTAGCGCGAGGTGCCCATGATGGTGCCGGTGGTGCCCATGGAGCTGACGAAATGAGTGATGCTGCCGCCGGTCTGCCGCCAGATTTCCGGGCCGGTGCCGTGGTAGTGGGCCTCGGGGTTGTCGCCGTTGCCGAACTGGTCGAGCACCTTGCCGCGGCCCTCGGCCTGCATCTGCAGCGCCAGGTCGCGGGCGCCTTCCATGCCCTGCTCCTTGGTGACCAGGATCAGCTCGGCACCGTAGGCGGTCATCGCCGCCTTGCGCTCGGCACTGGAGTTGTCCGGCATGATCAGGATCATCTTGTAGCCCTTGATCGCCGCCGCCATCGCCAGGGCGATGCCGGTGTTGCCGGAGGTGGCTTCGATCAGCGTGTCGCCGGGCTGGATGTCGCCGCGCGCCTCGGCCCGCGCGATCATCGACAGCGCCGGGCGATCCTTCACCGAACCGGCCGGGTTGTTGCCCTCCAGCTTGACCAGAATGGTGTTGCTGGTCTGCCCCGGCAGGCGCTGCAGGCGCACCAGAGGCGTGTTGCCCACGCAGTCGGCGATGGTCGGGTACTGGATGGTCATGGCGGCTCGTCCGCTGGCGTGAAATGCCGCACATGATACCCCAAGCGCAGCCGCCAGGTAGGCGCCAGAGCGTTGCACGGTGTTCACCATTGGTCGTGTCAGGGGCGCGCCAGAATGCGTGGCGCCGCCTCGACGATCTGCCGCGACAGATGCTCCATGCGCGGCGACTGCACCTTCCAGGTGTGCCAGTAGAGGGCGATGTCGGTCGGTTCCTCCGGCGCCAGATCGACCACCTCGCCTCCGGCCAGGGCATCCGACAGCAGAAGCTCCGGCACCATGCCGTAGCCCAGGCCATAGCGGATCGCCGCATAGTGCGGCTCGGCGCCCGGCACGTAATGGCTGGGATAGGCGCCCTCGGGCAGGCCGAAGCGGCGCAGCAGAAAGCTCGACTGCAGGGTGTCGCGCCGGGTGTAGGCGACCACCGGCGCCCGGCGCGCCGCCTCGCGGGTCAGCCCGGCGGGAAAATGCCGGTCGCGGAAGCTGCGCGCGGCCACCAGCCGATAGCGCATGTGGCCGAGCGCGGTGGCGGTGCAGCCGCGCATGGGCTTGGGTTCGCTGCTGATGCAGCCGATGGCCAGGCCGGTCTCCAGCAGCTGGTAGGTGTGGTCCTGGTCCTCGACCAGCAGGTCGAGCAGCACGTGCTCGCGGATCAGCACCTCGGCCAGCGCCGGGAAGAACCAGGTGCCGAGGCTGTCGGCGTTCAGCGCCGCCACCACCACCAGCGGCGCGTCGCTACGCTCGGCAAAATCGGCGAACAGGTCCGCTTCCAGCAACCGCGCGCGTTTCAGGTACTGCATCAGCCGCTGCCCCGCCTCGGTCGGCCGGCACGGCCGGCTGCGCACCACCAACGGCATGCCGAGGGCGCTTTCCAGCGCGCGCACCCGCTGCGAGATCGCCGGCGGCGTCAGGTGCAGCTCGGTGGCGGCCTGCTCGAAGCTGCCGGTGCGGATCACGCTGCGAAAGGCTTCGGTCTGTTTCGGATCGAGGTTCACGCGGCCACCTTCGTTAAGTTATTTTTTGGATACCCTAAAAATACTTAGCCACGAAAAATTAGGCCAGTGCCGCTCCATAATGGCGCATCGAACACGCAGCCACCTGGAGCGCCGCCATGACTCTGCTGCACATCATCTACCTGGTCGCCATCACCGCCGAAGCCATGTCCGGCGCCATCATGGGCATGCGTCGCGGCATGGACCTGTTCGGCATCTGCCTGCTCGGCACGGTCACCGCGCTGGGCGGCGGCACGGTGCGCGACATCCTGCTCGGGCACTATCCGGTCGGCTGGATCGCCCATCCCGAGTACCTGACCTTCACCATCGGCGCGGCGATCGTCACTGGCTTCGTCGCCCGCCACCTGCATCACCTGCGCCTGGTGTTCCTGCTGGTGGACGGCCTCGGGCTGGTCGCCTTCACCGTGATCGGCTGCGACGTGGCACGCAGCATGGACGCGCATCCGTCCATCGTGGTGCTGGCCGGGGTCATTACCGGGGTGTTCGGCGGGCTGATGCGCGATGTGCTGTGCAACCAGGTGCCGATGGTGCTGCAGCGCGAGCTGTACGCCACCGTGGCGCTCTTTACCGGTGCGCTGTACGTGGGCCTGTTGACCGTTGGCGTGCACAGCGACATCGCCTCGCTCGCCGCGCTGGCCGCCGGCTTCACCTTCCGCGTGCTGGCGATGACCTTCCACTGGCGCCTGCCGGATTTCAACGGCAAGGACATCCGCGGGCTGGACTGACCGCCCGCCTCACTCCAGCGGCTGCCAGGCGTCTTCCGCCACCGCGAGCGGCGCCACGTCCGGCAGCCCGGTTTCCAGCCGGTTGAGCCGCTCGAACTCCTGATTCACCGTGCGCCGGTCCAGCGTGTTGACCAGCCGGGCATCGCCCGCCTCGCGTATCGCCATCACCTCATCCCAGACCGCCCGCAACTGCTCGGGCAGCGGCTCGCTGCAACGCAGCGCGTTGCGCAAGGCGCGCAGCAGCGCCAGCAGGATCTGCGGATCGGAGCTGCCGTAGGTACGAATCGGCGACACCACCGCAAACAACAGCCGCGGCATCGCCAGCTCGCGATAGAACAGCCGCGGGCGCCCGCCATCGAAGCAGCCGACATTGTGCGCCGGCAGGCCCATCAGCCCACCGAGCAGCACGCCGATCAGGTTGATCGTGCGCATCGCCGTGCCCGGATCGTTGACCGCCGGGCTGATCGCCTTCACCGCGATCTCCGACATCTGCCGCAAGCCGTAGGCGGCGTTGGCGCTGGCGAACTCCTGTTCGCTGAAGTCGAAACAGTCGAGCACCCAGCGCTCGTCCTCCTCGCTCAATCGATCGCTGATGCGCAACAACGGGTGCCCCTCGACCAGAAAAAAGCCGGGCTCCACCTGTACCGTCATCACCAGCTTGCGCCGGCACAACAGCTCGCCCAGCGCCTGCTCGTTCACCGAGCGCAGGTAGCCGCGGGCGGGCATGCGCAGCACCGGCCAGTCGTGGTCATCGGGAAACGCCGCGCCAGTGCTGGCCAGCAACTCCCGGCGCTTGTGCAGCTCATGGGCGGCCGCCTTGTACAGCTGATTGACCACCCATTCGACCTGGATCGACTGCGACACCGAATGGATGAACAGCACGAACAGCACCATGCACAGCACGCCGGTCATCAGGGCAATGACGATGCCCAGCGAAGGCTCGCTGTCGGTATCCACCCGGTGCAGCAGCCCGATCTGCAACAGGAAAAACAGCACGCTGCCCAGATACACGCCGAGAATCACCCGGTTGCGCGTATCGGAAATCAGCCCCGGCAGCACGCGCGGCGACAAGCGCGTGGCGGCGCCGTTGAGCACCACCATCACCATCGAGAAACTGAACACCGCCAGCGAGATGATCCCGGTGATCAGGGTGCCGAGAATCTCCCGCGCATTGCTCGGATCGGTCATCCCCGCCGGCAGATTCGCCCGCAGCTCACGCGCCAGCTCGGTCCCCTCGATCAGATACACCAGGGCCACCAGCAACATATATAAGAAGGCGATCAGCGCCGGGTAAAAGGCGATGCTGCGGCGAATGCGCGTGATCGTGCGAAACAGGACATTGCTGGCGCGCGGCATGGGCACTTCCTCGAAGCCTTCCTCCGTGCGACCACCGCGGCGCCGCGGATTTCCCGTGGCGGGCGACTCCCACAAGCCTGGAGCGCCCCGCTACACTGCGGCCCTGGCGATGGAGGGAGACAAGCCGTGCTACAAAACCTCGGCATCAGAGGCCGCGTTCTGATCCTCACCCTGCTGCCCAGCATCCTGCTGGCGGCGGTAATGGGGGCGTATTACACCCGCGTGCAGACGGCGGAACTGCGCCTGCAACTGCTGGAAAAAGGTCGCATGATCGCCGAGCAGGCCGGGCCGCTGATCGCCCCGGCGCTGGTCGAGCAGCAGGACCTGCGCCTGCAGCGCATCCTCAATGACCTGCTCAACCAGCCCGACGTGCGCACCGCGCACATCCTCGATCCGGATCGCAAGCTGCGCACCCGCGCCGGTCCCAACATGCGCACCGCCTCTCCGCCCAGCGACCCGCAATCGCTGACCCGGGTGATGGGCGAAGAAACCACCCGCATCCTCATGCCGATCCTCGGCCGCCACCTGCACCTGGCCGAAGACCCGGCCGGCGACGACGCGCGCCTGATCGGCTGGCTGGAACTGGAGCTGTCGCACAAGGGCACCCTGCTGCGCGGCTACGAAAGCCTGATCGCCACCCTGGTGCTGATCGGCCTGGCCTTGGGCGGCACGGCGATCCTGGCGATCCGCATGAGCAGCACCATCACCAAGCCGCTCGAGCGCATCAAGCTGGCGGTCAACCAGCTCAAGGACGGCCATCTGGAAACCCGCCTGCCGCCCCTGGGCAACCAGGAGATGGACGAGCTGGCCTCGGGCATCAACCGCATGGCCGAGGCGCTGCTCAGCGGCCGCGAGGAACTGCAGCAAAGCATCGAACAGGCCACCGAAGACGTGCGCCAGAACCTCGAGACCATCGAAATCCAGAACATCGAACTGGACCTGGCGCGCAAGGAAGCCCTGGAGGCGAGCCGCATCAAGTCCGAATTCCTCGCCAACATCAGCCACGAGATCCGCACCCCGCTCAACGGCATCCTCGGCTTCACCAACCTGCTGCAAAAAAGCGACCTCACCCCGCGCCAGCAGGACTACCTCTCCACCATCGAGAGCTCGGCCGGCAACCTGATGGCGATCATCAACGAGATCCTCGACTTCTCGAAGATCGAAGCCGGCAAACTGATGCTCGAAAGCATCCCGTTCAACCTGCGCGACCTGATCGAAGACACCCTCACCATGCTCGCCCCCTCGGCCCACGCCAAGGGCCTGGAGCTGGTCAGCCTGGTCTACCGCGACACCCCGGTGCAGCTGGTCGGCGACCCGCTGCGGCTCAAGCAGGTGCTGACCAATCTGGTCAGCAACGCCATCAAGTTCACCACCGACGGCAGCATCGTGGTGCGCGCCATGCTCGAAGACGAACGCGGCGAGCGCGCGCTGCTGCGCCTGAGCGTCAAGGACACCGGCGTCGGCCTCACCGAAGACGAGATCAACTCGCTGTTCCAGGCCTTCAGCCAGGCCGACAACTCGCTCTCGCGCCAGCCCGGCGGCACGGGCCTGGGGCTGGTCATTTCCAAGCGCCTGATCGAACAGATGGGCGGCGAGATCGGCGTTACCAGCGAACCGGACGACGGCTCGGACTTCTGGCTCACCCTCACCCTGCCCAAGGCCCGCGACGACATCGACGACCGCCCGCCGGCGGCCCTGCGCGGTCGCCGCGTGGCGCTGCTGGAAAACCACGCGCTATCGCGCCAGGCGCTGGAGCACCAGCTCGACGCCCTCGGCCTGGTGGTCGAGCGCTTCGACACCCTGAGCGAGCTGCGCGCCCGCCTCGCCGAGGCTTACGCGCAAGGCCAGCCGCTGGACGTCGCGCTGCTCTGCCCGGACCCCGAGGAAGTCCCCGGCGAAGCCCTGCCGTCGCTGCTGCGCAGCTTCGAAGGGCTGGGCAGCAAGGCCCTGCTGATGTGCCCGACCGTGGAGAACAGCCCGTACAACCAGTTCCTGCTCGACTACCCCTCCCAGGTGCTGACCAAGCCGGTGTCCACCCGCAAGCTGCAGCGGGCACTGCTGGAGCTGTGCAGCCCGCAGCACGGCAGCACGGGCCATTCGCTGCGCCTGGCCGGCCGCTCGCCGCGCATCCTCTGCGTGGATGACAACCCCGCCAACCTGCTGCTGGTGCAGACCCTGCTCGGCGACATGGGCGCCGAGGTCACCGCGCTGGACAACGGCGCGGACGCCGTCGAGGCGGTCAAGCAGGGCGACTTCGACATGGTCTTCATGGACCTGCAGATGCCCGGCATGGATGGTCAGCAGACCACCGCCGCCATCCGTCGCTGGGAAACCGAGCGGGGCCTGGAGCCGCTGCCGGTGGTCGCCCTCACCGCCCACGCGCTGTCCAACGAGCGCCGCGCCGTGCTCAAGAGCGGACTGGACGACTACCTGACCAAGCCGATCAACGAGCGTCAGCTGGCCCAGGTGGTGCTCAAGTGGACCGGCCTGTCCTTGATGCAGAGCGCCCCAGCGCCCGAGCCGGCCCCCGCCGACCAGCAGCTGCCGGTCCTCGATCTCGCCGAAGGCTTGCGCCTGGCCGCCGGCAAGGCCGACCTCGCCCGCGACATGCTGGCCATGCTGCTCGCCTCGCTGGAGGCCGACCGCATCGCCATCGGCCATGCCCGCGAGGCGAACGACAGCCAGGCCCTGATCGACCGTATCCACCGCCTGCACGGCGCCACCCGCTATTGCGGCGTACCGCAACTGCGCATGGCCTGCCAGACCAGCGAAACCCTGCTCAAGCAGGGCTATCCGCCCGGCACCGCCCAGCTCGACGAACTCGACGCCGCCATGCTGCGCCTGCTCGAATGCGCCGGGCCGGAGCTCGACCGCACGTCCGCCTGAGGGCGGGCGCCTTTCGTCCGAGGCGGAAACATTCGGAAACCTTTTCCGCTCACTCCGGTCAACCTCTCCAAGCAGCGCACCCACCTTGGCGTGCGCCGAGTCCGGAGGGGGTGTCGCATGCACGAGGTCAGGACCCATATCGCAATGGATGGCAATTCCTACACGGAATACGTCGAAGACCCCTCTTGTCCCGGCAGCATCCTCGCCATTTTCCATCCGCAGTTTTCCGAGCAGGGCTACGCCCTGGCGCCCTCGGCCATGCCGCCAGGCGCCGCGCCCGGCAGGCTGAACGACCTGCTGCGCCAGCTGTTCGGCACCTGGGGCAACGAGCCGGACACGCCGGTTTCCGGGGCAGTCTGACCCGCGCGCTTCCCCTGTGGGCACGGCCGCCGCACAATCGCGGCCATGACCACACCGCTGCCCGCCTGCTGCTCGCCTTTCGATGACGCCTGGCCATTCCCCGTCGCGCTGCCCGGTACCTGCCTGATCAGCACCCGCTTCGATCCGGCACGCCTGGAGCCGGACGATTTCTCGCGCCTGGGCCTTGCCCCCCCGCCGGGCGTCGCCAAGCGCCAGGCCGAACATCTGGCCGGGCGCGCCTGCGCGCACCAGGCGCTGCACCGACTGACCGGCCGCGGCGTGGTCGTCGGTAGCGACAGCGATCGCGTGCCCTGCTGGCCGGCCGGGACCCTCGGCGCGATCACCCATGGCAAGGGCTGGGCTGGCGCGCTGGTCGGCCACGCGCCGCACTGGCAGGCCCTGGGCCTGGACGTGGAATACCTGATCCCGCTGGCGCGCGCCGACCGCCTGGCCGGGGAAATCTTCAGCCCCGGCGAACTGGCGGCCTATCAGGCTGGCGATGCGCAACAGCGCAGTCTGCAGGCAACGCTCGCCTTCTCGGCCAAGGAAAGCCTGTTCAAGGCACTGTTCCCGCTGGTGCGCCGGCGCTTCTGGTTTCATGACGCCGAACTGATCGAGCAAGGCGGCGGCCTGATCCGCCTGCGCCTGCTGCGTGAACTCGCCCCTGAGTGGCCGGCCGGGCGGCAACTCTGCGGGCAATACGCCCGGCTCGGTGAGCACCTGTTGAGCCTGGTGGCCGAGCCGGCGGCGTGAAAAAAAACGCGCACCGGCTTGACAAGCCGACACAACATCTTGTGCCTGGCCGCTGCCAAAAAAATCTCCGCCAAGGCCGCTTCACGGGATGAACGGCGCAACCCGCGCGCTGACGCGGGTTGCGCCGAGTTACCCAGAAGTCACCCACAAACAGCCCACAATTTATCCACAGGTTGCTCACCTTGCGTTCCGCCGGGCGCCTGTTTATTGTGGCGCAGCTTTGGTCGACCCCCTACATATTGGGGTTTGCAACCTTTCAGCAGCACGACTATAAAACAGCAGCACGAGATGCTCAGGCCCCGTGCGGGGTGCCCGGAACGGCGAACGGATCGCCGGCCGGTGCCACCAGACGGGCAAAGGGCGCAGTGGCGCAGTCGAACCGCCGATCGACGCGGTTCAGGCCCTCGGGGGAAACGAACCCCTACATATTGTGGTCACGCAGCCTTGTGACAATAGCGGTACGAGGCGAGCGAGACCTCTGCCTTTGCCTTGCTTGCACAGCCCTTGATCGGGCGTGTGGCGTTTTTCAATTCGGGTCGGCGCCTACGGGTGGCCGACGAAAAAACATTCAGAGGATCTGGAGCCCCCATGACCGAAACCATCCGCGAGAACTCCACGCTTGACGACCTGAGCGCCACCGCGCCGGGCCAGCTCCGCGTCATCAAGCGCAACGGCACTGTCGTCCCCTACACCGACGACAAGATCACCGTGGCCATCACCAAGGCCTTTCTCGCGGTAGAAGGCAGCTCCGCCTCCACCTCCTCGCGCATCCACGACACCGTGGCCCGTCTGACCGAGCAGGTCAGCACCACCTTCAAGCGTCGCATGCCGTCGGGCGGCACCATCCACATCGAAGAGATCCAGGACCAGGTCGAACTGGCCCTGATGCGCGCCGGCGAGCACAAGGTCGCCCGTGACTACGTGATCTACCGCGAAGCCCGCGCCCAGGAGCGCAAGCGCGCCGCCGCCAGCGAAGTGGCCCAGCCGCACCCGACCATCCGCGTGAAGAAGGCCGACGGCTCGATGCAGCCTTTGGACATGGGCCGCCTGCAGACCATCATCTCCGAAGCCTGCGAGGGCCTGGCCGAGGTCGACGGCGCGCTGATCGAGCGCGACACCCTGAAGAACCTCTACGACGGCGTGGAAGAAAAGGACGTCAACACCGCCCTGGTGATGACCGCCCGCACCCTGGTCGAGCGCGAGCCGAACTACAGCCAGGTCACCGCGCGCCTGCTGATGGACACCCTGCGCGCCGAAGCCTTGAGCTTCCTCGGCGTCGCCGAATCCGCCACTCACCACGAGATGGCCGACCTCTACGCCCGCGCCCTGCCGGCCTACATCGCCAAGGGCGTGGAATTCGAACTGCTCGATCCTAAGCTCGCCGAATTCGACCTGGCCAAGCTGGGCGCGGCGCTGGATCACGAGCGTGACCAGCAGTTCACCTACCTCGGCCTGCAGACCCTCTATGACCGCTACTTCCTGCACAAGGACGGCATCCGCTTCGAGCTGCCGCAGGTGTTCTTCATGCGCGTCGCCATGGGCCTGGCCGTGGAAGAGCCGCAGAAGAACGAGCGCGCGATCGAGTTCTATCAGCTGCTTTCCTCGTTCGACTACATGGCGTCCACCCCGACCCTGTTCAACGCCGGCACCCTGCGTCCGCAGCTGTCCTCCTGCTACCTGACCACCGTGCCGGACGACCTCTCGGGCATCTACAACGCCATCCACGACAACGCCATGCTGTCCAAGTTTGCCGGCGGCCTGGGCAACGACTGGACCCCGGTGCGCGCGCTGGGCTCCTACATCAAGGGCACCAATGGCAAGAGCCAGGGCGTCGTGCCGTTCCTGAAAGTGGTCAACGACACCGCCGTGGCGGTCAACCAGGGCGGCAAGCGCAAGGGCGCGGTCTGCGCCTACCTGGAAACCTGGCACCTGGACATCGAGGAGTTCCTCGAGCTGCGCAAGAACACCGGTGACGACCGTCGCCGTACCCACGACATGAACACCGCGAACTGGATTCCGGACCTGTTCATGAAGCGCGTGTTCGAAGACGGCGACTGGACCCTGTTCTCCCCGTCCGACGTGCCCGACCTGCACGACCTGACCGGCAAGGCCTTCGAGGAGCGTTACGAGTACTACGAAGCGCTGACTCAGTACGGCAAGCTCAAGCTGCACAAGACCATCAAGGCCAAGGACCTGTGGCGCAAGATGCTCTCGATGCTGTTCGAGACCGGGCACCCGTGGCTGACCTTCAAGGACCCGTGCAACCTGCGCAGCCCGCAGCAGCACGTGGGCGTGGTGCACAGCTCCAACCTGTGCACCGAGATCACCCTGAACACCAACAAGGACGAGATCGCAGTCTGCAACCTGGGCTCGATCAACATGGTCAACCACATCGTCGATGGCAAGCTGGACCTCGCCAAGCTCGAGCGCACCGTGAAGACCGCCGTGCGCATGCTCGATAACGTCATCGACATCAACTACTACTCGGTGCCGCAGGCCAAGAACGCCAACTTCAAGCACCGCCCGGTCGGCCTCGGCCTGATGGGCTTCCAGGACGCGCTGTACCTGCAGCACATCCCCTACGGCTCGGACGCGGCCATCGCCTTCGCCGACCAGTCGATGGAAGCGATCAGCTACTTCGCCATCCAGGCCTCCTGCGACCTGGCCGACGAGCGCGGCAGCTACTCCACCTTCGAAGGTTCCCTGTGGAGCCAGGGCATCCTGCCGCTGGACTCGCTGGACATCCTCACCGAAGCGCGCGGCAGCAAGTACATCGAAGTGGACCGTTCCGCCACCCTGGACTGGGCGCCGATCCGCGAGCGCGTGAAAAAGGGCATGCGCAACTCCAACATCATGGCCATCGCCCCGACCGCCACCATCTCCAACATCATCGGCGTGTCGCAGTCCATCGAGCCGACGTACCAGAACCTCTACGTCAAATCGAACCTGTCCGGCGAATTCACCGTGATCAACCCCTACCTGGTCCACGACCTCAAGGCCCGCGGCCTGTGGGACCCGGTGATGGTCAACGACCTCAAGTACTACGACGGCTCCGTGCAGCAGATCGAGCGCATCCCGCAGGATCTGAAAGACCTCTACGCCACCGCCTTCGAAGTCGAAACCCGCTGGATCGTCGAAGCCGCCAGCCGCCGCCAGAAGTGGATCGATCAGGCCCAGTCCCTGAACCTTTACATCGCCGGCGCCAGCGGCAAGAAGCTGGACGTGACCTACCGCATGGCCTGGTTCCGTGGCCTGAAAACCACCTACTACCTCCGCGCCCTGGCCGCCACCAGCACCGAGAAGTCGACCATCACCACCGGCAAGCTCAACGCCGTGAGTTCGGTGATCGACGAAAGCATCAGCGCCGAGCCCAAGCCGGCCCCGGTGCCGCA
>JAUVZY010000005.1 GCA_030602315.1 Pseudomonadaceae bacterium
CGCGCGGCGGGCGCGGGCCACGGTCGGGACGCTCGCCCCGGGCTTCCGTCCGCTCCGGGCGCGGCGGACGCTCGCCCTGCGGCGGTTGCGGCGCACGCGGCGGGCGCTCGCCCTGGGGCTGGCCCTCGGGGCGCGGCGGGCGGCGGTTGCCGCCGCCGAACGCCTTCTTCGGGCTTTTCTTCGGCTGCACCGCCAGGCCCTCGCGGGCATCGGTGACGCGGTAGCCCAGAACCCGCAGGATCGTCGTGGTGTCGTCGGCGCCGACGCCCAGCAGCGACATCAGCGCGGGCGGCAGGATTTTCGACCCCTGCGGCGCCACCGGCTTCTCCGGCGCGGCGTCCTCGGCGGCGCCTTCCGGCGCCGGGGCGGCTTCGGCGGCCGGAGCGGCTTCGGGCGCCACGGCCTCGGCCGGAGCGGCGTCCGCCGGGGCTTCCGCCGGAGCCTCGGCCGGGGCCTCGACCGGCAGGGCTTCCGTCGGCGCGGCGGCGTCCTCACCCTCGGCGGCCGGAGCGGGCTTGCCGGGCTGGGAATCCACCTTGGTGGTCAGGGCCTCGTCGCGCAGGAAGCGGCGCACCTCGGCGGCGAAGCGTTCGAGCATGTCGACGCGCGCGGCGCGGCGCTCGAACACCCGGTAGCCCTGCAGCTCCACCCACTCGGCGGCGACGCCGTCGGCGAGCGGGAACGACACCTGGCCCGGGGTGAGCGGCGAATGGGCGTGGACGAAGCCCGCCACGTCCTCGACCTTGCGGTCCACCGCCGTCAGCACCAGCAGCAGGCGCTGGGCGGCGGGCTTGAGCATGTCCGGCAGGTAGACGGTCTCGACGCCGAAGCGCACGCCGAGCTTGCCCATCGCCTTGCGGTCGTCGTCGGAGAGGTGGCCGAGGTCCTGCGCCAGGGCGGCGCGGCGGATCGTGCCGCCCGCCTCGACGAGGCGGAAGGCGATGCCGCGCGACAGCCCCTGCAACTCCGCCTCGGCGAGCGAGGCGAGGGGCCGCAGCACGGTCTTGATCTGGGCTTCGAGCCACCCTTGCGTGCGGGTGCGCACCAGATCCGCCAGCGGCTCGGCCAGCAGGTCGTTGGGCAGCGCCTCGGCGCGCGGCTTGAGGCGCTCCGACCCGGCGACGACCCGCGCCACCGGCGCGCCGTGCCAGGTGATCTCGCCGCCGTTGGTGAGCGCGAAGGTGGCGTCCGGGGCCACCGAGAGCGCCTGCGCGCGCGCGGCGACCTCGCCCTTCAGCGCCTGGGATGCGGCGACGGCCACGACCTTGTCGGCCTGATCCGAGGTTCCGCCGGTCTCGGCGATGAACCCCAACCCTTCGAGGCGGCCAACGCGATGGCCCTCGATGTGAACGTCCCCGTTCGGCGTGACGGTTGCTTCCAACGGACTTTGCCCCTTCAAGCGGCTGAGCAGGACGGCGGTGCGCCGGTCCACGAACTTTTGCGTCAGACGGTCATGTAACGCATCCGATAGGCGATCTTCAATCCGTCTTGTGCGTTCGCGCCAATGATTCGTGTCGGAAACCCACCCGGCGTGGTTGGCGACGGTGGTCCAGACCCGGATTTGCGCGATTCGCTGCGACAGGTGGACGATGTCGCCGTCGATCCGGTCGATGCGCGAGACGTGGTGTTCGAGAAAACTGTCGGGGATTCGCCCGGAGTCTTCGGTGAGGTAGAGATAGAGCCGTTGCAGCAGCCGCGCGTGGGCCTCGGCCATGATCTTCTGGAAATCCGGAATCTGGCAGATTTCCCACAGCAGGCGCACGCGGTCCGGGTCGGTGGCGCGCGCCGTCACCGCCTCGGCCTGGGAGAGGGCCTCGAGCGCCAGCAGGTCGTCGCTCCGCCGGGCGCGCAGGAACTCGGCGCCGGGCGGCGGCACCGTCAGGCTTTTCAGCAGCGCCTCCACCGAGGTGAAGCGCAGCGCGCGGTTGCGCCAGTAGAGCGCCTTCACCGGGCGGAAGTCGTGGTTCTCCACCCGGTCGACGATTTCCGCCTCGAACGGCGGCGCGTCGGCGGTGGTGCCGAAGGTGCCGTCGTTCATGTGGCGCCCGGCGCGCCCGGCGATCTGCCCGATTTCCGAGGCGGCGAGGTGGCGGGGCTGGGCGCCGTCGTACTTCACCGTCTGGGCGAAGGCGACGTGGTCGATATCCATGTTGAGGCCCATGCCGATGGCGTCGGTGGCCACCAGGAAGTCCACCTCGCCCGACTGGTACATCGCCACCTGGGCGTTGCGGGTGCGCGGCGAGAGCGCCCCCAGCACCACCGCCGCGCCGCCCCGGTGCCGCCGCACCTGGTCGGCGATGGCGTAGACGTCCGCCGCCGAGAACGCCACGATCGCCGAGCGGCGCGGCAGGCGGGTGAGCTTCTTGGCGCCCGCGAAGCTGAGGCGCGACATCCGCGGCCGGGTCTGGATCTCGATGCCGGGCACGAGGCGCGAGATCACCCCGCGCATGGTGTCGGAGCCGAGGAACAGGGTTTCGGAAATCCCCCGCGCGTGCAGCAGGCGGTCGGTGAAGACGTGGCCGCGCTCGGCGTCGGCGCACATCTGGATTTCGTCCACCGCCAGGAACTCCACCAGCCGGTCGAGGGGCATCGCCTCGACGGTGCAGATGAAGTAGCGCGGATTGGCCGGGATGATCTTCTCCTCGCCGGTCACCAGCGCCACCTGGGCGGCGCCGCGCACCTTGACCACCCGGTCGTAGTTCTCGCGCGCCAGCAGGCGGAGGGGGAAGCCGATCATGCCGCTGGCGTGCGCCATCAACCGCTCGATCGCGTAGTGCGTCTTGCCGGTGTTGGTGGGGCCGAGGATCGCGGCGACGCGCGTGTGGCGGTTCTCGATCATGCGCCGCAGAGTGGGGCGGCGGGGCGGCGATGTCCAGCAAAACTCCGGACAGGCGGGGGCTGTTCGTCTGCCGGATTTTCGGTCATGGTGGGCGGGATGGCGCGTTTTCCGGCACGCGCCGCTTCGAGGAGACCCCGCGTTGCCGATCGCGCCGTTCGACCTCCGCCCCGCCCGCTGCCCGGTGCTGGTGAGCATTCCCCACGCGGGCACCCACGTGCCGCCCGCCATCGCCGCGCGCCTCACGCCCGAGGCGGCGGAGCTGCCCGACACCGACTGGCACCTGCCGCTGCTCTACGACTTCCTCGTCGACCGGCCGGTGGGGCTGATCCGCGCGCGGGTGTCGCGCTTCGTCGTCGACCTCAACCGCGCCCCCGACGACACGCCGCTCTACGCCGGGGCCACCACCGGCCTGTGCCCCACCACGCTGTTCGACGGCCGCCCGGTGTACCGCCCCGGCGCCGAGCCGGACGCGGCGGAGATCCGCGAGCGCGTCGCCACCCGCTGGCGGCCCTATCACGACGCCCTGGCGGCGGAGCTGGCGCGCATCCGCGACGCCTACGGCTTCGCCGTGCTGCTCGACGCCCATTCGATCCGCAGCGAGATCCCGCGCCTGTTCGAGGGCCGCCTGCCCGACTTCAACCTCGGCACCAACCGGGGCGCGGCGGCGGCGCCGGATCTGGTCGCGGCGGCGGAAGACGCGCTCAAGGCGGCGGCGGGCTACACCCGCGTCACCGACGGGCGCTTCGTCGGCGGCCACATCACCCGCCATTACGGCCGCCCGGCGGAGCGCGTCCACGCCCTGCAACTGGAAATGGCCCAGTCCACCTACATGGAGGAAGCGCCGCCGTTCGCCTACGACGCGACGCGGGCGGCGCTGCTGCGCCCGCACCTCGCGCGCCTGGTGGACGCCCTGATCGCCTGGAGCGCCGCCCCCCGATGACCGTGCTGTTCTGCCCCGCCGCGCTGCTGCCCGAAGGCTGGGCCGAGAACGTGGCGATCGACGTGGACGACGCCACCGGCGCCATCGCCGCCGTGACCGCCGACGCCCCCTGCCCGCCCGCCGCGCGCCGCCTGTGCGGGCCGACCCTGCCGGGCATGCCCAACCTCCACTCCCACGCCTTCCAGCGCGCGATGGCGGGCCTCGCCGAGCGCACCGGCGCGCGCGGCGGCATGGACAGCTTCTGGAACTGGCGGGAGACGATGTACGCCTTCCTCGCCCGGCTCACCCCCGACGACGTGGGGGCGGTGGCGGAAATGCTCTACGTGGAACTGCTGAAGGGCGGCTTCACCGCGGTGGCCGAGTTCCATTACCTCCACCACGGGCCGGACGGCGCCCCCTACGCCGACCGCGCCGAAATCGCCAAGCGCCTGCTCGGCGCGGCGGAGGCGGCGGGCATCGGAATCACCCTGCTGCCGGTGCTCTACGCCCACGGCGGCTTCGGCGGCGCGGCGCCGACGCCGGGGCAGGCGCGCTTCCTCAACGGCGTGGACGGCCTGATGCGGATCGTCGAGGGCGCGCGCGCGGCGGCGCGGCCGGGGCAGCGGGTGGGCCTGGCGCTGCACTCGCTGCGGGCGGTGACGCCGGAGGAGATGGCGGACGCCCTGACGGCGGCGGACGCCCTCGACCCCACCGCGCCGGTGCACATCCATGTGGCCGAGCAGACCGCCGAGGTGGAGGCCTGCCTCGCCTGGAGCGGCCAGCGGCCGGTGGCGTGGCTGCTGGAGCACGCGCCGGTGGACCGCCGCTGGTGCCTGATCCACGCCACCCACCTGGACGCCGCCGAGGTGGCGGGCCTCGCCGCCTCCGGCGCGGTGGCGGGCCTCTGCCCCACCACCGAGGCCAACCTCGGCGACGGCCTGTTCCCGGCGGAGGCGTTCCTGGCGGCGGGCGGCGTTTTCGGCGTCGGCACCGACAGCCACGTGAGCCTCGACGCCGCCGACGAACTGCGGATTCTCGAATACGGCCAGCGCCTGACGACGCGGCGGCGGGGCGTGCTCGGCACCCCCGGCGCGGGCTGCGGCGCCGACCTCTGGCGGCGCGCGCTGGCGGGCGGCGCCCCGGCGCTGGGGCTGCGCGCCGGGGCGATCGTCCCCGGCCGCCGCGCCGACCTGGTGGCCCTCGACCCGGACGACCCCAAGCTGATCGGCCGCAGCGGCGACGCGCTCCTCGACTCGCTGGTGTTCGCCACCCCGTCCCGCGCGGTGCGCGAGGTCTACGTCGCCGGGCGGCGGGTGGTCGCCGACGGCCGCCACCCCCGCGAGGACGCGGCGCGCGCCGCCTACCGCGCCGCCCTCGCCCGCCTCGGCGCGGGGTGACGCCCGGGCGGGATTGACAGGCGCGTCGGCGCCTCCTTACATGCCGTCTCGTTCATCCGTTTCGGCACGATACAAAGGCTTAATCCCATCATGACCGTGGAAACCCTGCATTTTCAGGCGGAAGTCTCCAAGCTTCTCGACATCGTCGTCCACGCCCTCTACTCGCAGAAGGATGTGTTCCTGCGCGAGCTGGTCTCCAACGCCTCCGACGCCTGCGACCGCCTGCGCTACGCCGCGATCACCGCGCCCGGCCTCACCGAGGGCGACGCCGAGTTCAAGGTGCGCCTGATCCCCGACGAGACCGCCAAGCTCCTCACCGTCGCCGACAACGGCATCGGCATGAGCCGCGACGACCTGGTGGAAAACCTCGGCACCATCGCCCGCTCGGGCACCGCCCGCTTCGCCGAGGCGCTGGCGGCCCAGGCCCAGGGCGACGGCAAGCAGGCGCTCAACCTGATCGGCCAGTTCGGCGTCGGCTTCTACGCCGCCTTCATGGTGGCGGAGCGGGTCGACGTGATCACCCGCAAGGCGGGCGAGGACGAGGGCTGGAAGTGGTCGTCGGACGGCAAGGGCGCGTTCACCGTCGAGCCGTTCGACGGCGCGGCACGCGGCACGCGCATCGTGCTCCACCTCAAGGCCGACGCCCTCGACTACCTCAAGCCCTCGACCCTCGAACGGGTGGTGAAGACCTATTCGGACCACATCGACCTGCCGGTGGTGCTGGAGGAGGGAGAGGAGAGCCGCACCCTCAACGCCGCCTCGGCGCTGTGGACCCGCCCCAAGGCGGAGATCACCCCCGAGCAGTACGCCGAGTTCTACCACCACGTCGGCCACGCCTTCGACGACCCGTGGCTCACCGTCCACATGCACGCGGAAGGGGCGATCGAGTACACCGGCCTGGTGTTCGTGCCCTCCGACCGGCCGTTCGACCTGTTCGACCCGGACCGCCGCCAGCGCCTCAAGCTCTACGTCCGCCGCGTCTTCATCACCGACGACTGCGAGGGGCTGGTGCCCTCCTACCTGCGCTTCCTCAAGGGCGTGGTGGACACGCCGGATCTGCCGCTCAACGTCTCCCGCGAGATGCTCCAGGACAACCCGCTGGTGAAGAAGATCGGCCGCGGTCTGGTGGGCAAGGTGCTGGGCGAGATCGGCAAGGCGAGCGAGGACAAGGACCGCTACGCCGAGTTCTGGGAAACCTTCGGCGCGGTGCTGAAGGAAGGCATCTACGAGGACTTCGAGCGCCGCGCCACGATCCTCGACCTCTGCCGCTTCCGCTCGTCGCTGCGGGAGGGCTGGGTGAGCCTCGCCGAATACCTGGAGGCGATGCCCGAGGGGCAGGAAGCGATCTACTTCCTCACCGGCGATTCGGTGGAGGCGCTCAAAGCCAACCCGCAGCTCGAGGGCTTCACCGCCAAGGGCGTCGAGGTGCTGCTGCTCACCGACACCATCGACGAGTTCTGGACCTCGATGGCGCCGCCCTACAAGGAGCGCCGCTTCGCCTCGGTGGCGACGGCGGGCGGCGATCTCGCCAAGATCAAGGCCAAGGACGCGGCGGCCGAGGACGCCCAGCCCGAGGACGCGGCCGACAAGACCCTCGAGGCCGACGTCCACGCCCTCGCCCAGGCGATGAAGGCGGTCTACGGCGACGCGGTCTCGGCGGTGAAGGCTTCCGAGCGGCTGACCGCCAGCCCGGTGTGTCTGGTGGCGGGCGACGCGGGCGTGAGCCTGCACATGGAGCGCCTGCTCAAGGCCCACAACCGCACCGGCGCCCACGCCGACCGGGTGCTGGAGATCAACCCCAAGCACCCGGTGATCAAGGCCCTGGCGGGCCGCGCCGAGGCCGAGGGCTTCGCCGACGCGGCGTGGCTGCTGCTCGACCAGGCGCGCATCGTCGAGGGCGAGCCGGTGGGCGACGCGGCGGCGTTCTCCCGCCGCCTCACCGCGGTGATGGAAAAGGGGCTGTTCCGGTGACCGCCGCGCCGCGGGTTCTCGTCACCGGGGCCACCGGCTTCGTCGGCCGCGCCCTGGCGGCGGACCTCGCGGCGCGCGGATACCTGGTGCGCGCCGCGGTGCGCACGGCGGCGCAGACGGTCGCCAGCGCGGCGGAGCACGTGACGGTGGGCGAGCTTTCCGGCGCCACCGACTGGCGCGACGCGGTGGCGGGGTGCGACGCGGTGGTCCACCTCGCCGCGCGCGCCCACGTGCTGAAGGAGTCGGGCGACCCGGCGCCGCTGTTCCGCGCCGTCAACCGCGACGCCGCCCTCGCCCTCGGCCACGCGGCGCGGGCGGCGGGGGTGCGGCGGATGGTGTTCGTCAGCAGCATCGGCGTGCACGGCCTCGCCAGCCCGCCGGAAGGTTTCTCGGCCGAGTCGCCTATCGCCCCCGCCACCCCCTACGGCGTCTCGAAGGCCGAGGCGGAGGCGGGCCTGCGCGCCCTCGACGGCTTCGAGGTGGCGATCGTGCGGCCGCCGCTGGTCTACGGCGCGGGCGCGCGGGGCAACTTCGGGCGGCTGGTGAAGCTGGTGGACAGCGGCCTGCCGCTGCCGTTCGGCCGGGTGCGCAACCGCCGCAGCCTGATCGGCCTCGCCAACTTGGTGGACGTGCTGGCGCTCTGCCTCGACCACCCGGGCGCGGCCGGCCGGGCGTTCGCGGTCGCCGACGCCGAGGTCACCTCCACCGCCGAGCTGGTGCGCGCCATCGGCCGCATCCGCGGGCGGCGCCCGCCGCTGCTGCCGGTGCCGGTGGCGCCGATGGCGTGGGCCGCCCGGGCGCTGGGGCGGGGCGCCCTGGCGGAGGGTCTGTTCGGCGATCTGGTGGTGGACGCCGCCGCCGCGCGCGCGCATCTCGGCTGGGTGCCGCGCTTCGCCCAGGCCGACCTTCTCGCCGACGCGCTCTCCGTCTGAAAACCGCCACTCGGCAAAATCGCCGAAGTTGCATACACTCTCCGCAGGCGGTTGGGGGAGGCCTGGGGAATGAAAGTGCTGCGGATGCTGCTGCTCGCGGCGGTGGTCGGAGGACCGCTGCTGGCGCTGGCCTCGGGGTTCGGGCTGTTCAGCCGCGACCGCCGGGCCGAGGACCTGGGCACCCCGGCGGTGGCCAAGGCGCTGGCCGAGCGCGCCGCGGCGATGATCCGCGACGACGGCCTGGCGGCGGCGCTGGCCGAAATGTCCGACCCCAAGAGCGAACTGATCCAGGGTAGCCTGTACGTGTTCGCGGCGCGCCTCGACGGCACCGTGCTCGCCCACCCCCACGACCGCCGCATGGTCGGCGCCTCGCTCCTCGGGGCGCGCGACTTCAACGGCGTCGCCTACGGCCGCGAGCTGGTCTCGACCGCGCGCACCGACCGCCTCGGCTGGGTGGACTACGTGGACGTGGATCCGGTGAGCCGCAAGCAACGCCGCAAAAGCACCTACGTGCTGCGGGAGGGCGACCTGTTCGTCGCCTGCGGCTACTACCTCAAATGATCAGGCGCGCTTGCGCCCGCCGTCGCCCCGGCTCGGGCGGCGCTCGGCGTTGTCGCGCTTGCCTTCCTTGCGGAAGCCGCCTTCCTTGCGGAAGCCCCCTTCCGGGCGCGGGCCGTCCTTGCGGAAGCCGCCGTCCTTGCGCGGCCCGGCGTCCTTGCGGAACCCGGGGCCGGAACGCTTCGGCCCGTTGCGGAACGGCGCGCGGCGCGGCAGCTTCGGCTCCAGCCCTTCCACCACCATCACCGGCAGGGTGGAGTGGGTGAAGCGCTCGATGCGGATCACCAGGCCGGTGTCGTCGCGCCCGGCGAACGAGATCGCCGCGCCGGTGGCGCCCGCGCGGCCGGTGCGGCCGATGCGGTGGACGTAATCCTCCGCCATGCGCGGCAGGTCGAAGTTGATGACGTGGCTGATGTCGCGCACGTCGATGCCGCGCGCCGCCACGTCGGTGGCGACGAGAATCCGCAGGCGGCCGTCGTGCAGGCGCTTCAGGGTGTGGTTGCGCTGGCCCTGGGAGAGGTCGCCGTGCAGCGCCGCCACCGCGTGGCCCGCCTCGGCCAGCTCGCGGGCGATGTCGTCGGCGTCGCGCTTGGTGGCGACGAACACGATCGCCTTGCCCACCTCGGGGCGCGAGACGTGGTGGGCGAGCAGCGCCTTCTTGTGGGCGATGTCGTCGGCGTGGAACAGCACCTGGGCGATGTCGGGCTTGCTCTCGCTGGCGGCGATGGCGACGCGCGCCGGCTCCTTCAGCAGGGCGCGGGCGAGGTTTTCCATCTGCCGGTCGAGGGTGGCGGTGAACAGCAGGGTGCGGCGCTCCGCCGGGCAGGCGGCGCCGATCGCCGCCACGTCCTCGGCGAAGCCCATGTCGAGCATGCGGTCCGCCTCGTCGAGGATCAGGGTGTCGATGCGCGAGAGGTCGAGCCGGTTGGCGCGCACGTGGTCGAGCAGGCGGCCCGGAGTCGCCACCGCCACGTCCACCGGACGGGCAAGGCGGCGGAGCTGCTCGCGATACGGCATGCCGCCGACGATCTCGACGCTCTGCACGTTGGCGAACTTGCCGAAGTCGCGCACGCTGCGGCCCACCTGGCCCGCCAGTTCGCGGGTCGGGGTGAGGATCAGCACCGTCGGCGCGCCGGGCATGCGGCGCACCGGCTCGGCGGCGATGGCGGAGAGCACCGGCAGCAGGTAGGCGGCGGTCTTGCCGGTGCCGGTGGCGGCGGTGGCGAGCACGTCGCGGCCGTCGAGCACGTGGGGGATCGCCTCGGCCTGCACCGGAGTCGGCTCGGTGAGGCCGCAGGCGGCGACCGCCTTGAGGATCAGGGGATGGAGCGCAAACGCTTCGAACGACATCGGGTTTCCCTAGCGGCCATGATCAATCGGCCGGACGCGACGGCCATGGCGTCGTCCGGCATCGGGATCGGAGGCGATGCATAAGGAAACGTATGTAACTGGGCGCGCCATACAACCGGCGCGCCGCGAGTCCATTGGACTCGACCTCCGGCGAAGGGGCGCACCATACGGGTGCGCGCCCCGGTTGCCAAGCGAATTCGCGCGCGGTCACGCCTTGTTGGCGTGGCGCAGGATGTAACCGTCGTAATCGGGCACCGTGCGGCGGTAGTCGTCGCGCCCGAACAGCGAGCTGTTGATGACGAAATCGGCGGTGGCGCGGGTCATCGCCAGGACGATGTTGTAGACCGTCGACATCCGCACCAGGGCCTTGACGTCCACGTCGTGGGGCTGGGTCGACATCGGATCGGTGAAGAAGATCAGGATGTCGAGGTTGCCCTCGGCGATCATCGCGCCGAGCTGCTGGTCGCCGCCGAGGGGGCCGGATTTCAGCCGCGCGATGTCGAGGGAGGGGCACTGGGTCTGCAACAGCCGCCCGGTGGTGCCGGTGGCGCACAGCTCGTGCCGGGCCAGGGTGCCCTCGTTGTATTTCACCCATTCCACCAGGTCCGCCTTGCGGGCGTCGTGGGCGACGAGGCCGATTCGCTTGCGCGCTTTCATGTGGGGGTTCTCCAGTCCGTGTCGGCGCCGCCGGTGGCCGCGCGCCTGTGCGCGACAGATGGGGCGGCCCGGCATCCGTGCCTAGAGCGTCGCAAATATTTCCCAGCAATTCAAGATATTAGAAAAAATCGATGAAGGTCAGCGATTTTGCCGTATCACCGGCTTGACTTGCGAATGATTGGCGATAACATTGCCCCGATTCCCCAGGCGCACGACCGCGACGGCCCATGGCGCTTTCCGTACAGGCACGGATCTTGCGGGAATCCCAACACATCCGCAGCCGGGGCCGCGAACCATGAACGCTACCTTCCTCACCAAGGCGCCGATCGGCAAGACGGTCCGCATCGTCGACATCGACGGCGGCCGCGCCGCGCGCCTGCGCCTCGCCACCCTCGGCCTGCGCGAGGGCACCACGATTTGCGTCGCCCACGCCGACGGCAACGGCCCGGTGGTGATCGAGGTGGGGGGCGGCCGACTGGTTCTGGGCGCCGGCATGGCGGACAAGATCGTCGTCTCCTGAGACCCCGATCTTTCTTTTTTGATGTTTCTTCTGCTCACAATTCACGGTTCGAGAGAGTGAAAATGGCTGCGGTTCTGCGGGAAATGGCGGTTGGGGAAAGCGGCCGGGTGACCGGCTTCGCGACGGGCGGTTCCTCCGCCTACCGGCGCAAGCTGCTGGCGCTCGGGCTGACCAAGGGGTCGATCTTCAAGGTGACGCGCGTCGCGCCCCTCGGCGACCCGGTGGAGATCGTGCTGCGCGGCTTCTCCCTCAGCCTGCGCCGCGACGAGGCGGACATGGTCCTGGTCGAACGCGAAGGGGGGAACTGAGATGAACGCGCCGCGCAACCCGATCGTCGCCGTGGTGGGCAACCCCAACTGCGGCAAGACCACGCTGTTCAACGCCTTGACCGGCGCCCGCCAGGCGGTGGGCAACTGGGCGGGGGTGACGGTGGAGAAGAAGGTGGGCCGCGCCGCCCACGCCGGTCTCGACCTCGAAATCGTCGACCTGCCCGGCACCTACTGCCTGTCGTTCGGCGACGCCGCGTCGGAAGACGAGCGCATCGCGCGCGACTACATCGCCTCCGGCGAGGCGGACGCGATCCTCAACATCGTCGACGCCTCCAACCTCGAACGCAACCTCTACGTCACCGTGCAGCTCCTGGAGATGCGGGTGCCGATGGTGGTGGCCCTCAACATGATGGACGCCGCCGAGGCCAACGGCGTCGAGATCGACGCCGCCAAGCTCGCCGAGCGCCTCGGCTGCCCGGTGGTGCCGATGGTGGCGTCCCGCGGCAAGGGCGTGCGCGAAGCCCTCGACGCCGTGGTCGCGACGATCCGCGATCCCGCTCCGGCGGCGGCGCGGGTGGTCTATCCGCCCGCGATCGAGACGGCGGTGGTGGCGGCCTCCGCCCTGCCCGGTCTGGTTCCGGCCGATGCCAAGGGCTCCAACGCCGACGCCCGGTTCGCCGCGCTGCGCGCCATCGAAGACGTGGAGGGCGCGGCGCGGATGCTGCCGCGCGCCAGCTTCGCCCGGCTGGAGGAGATCGTCGCCGCCGCCGAGGAAGACCTCGGCGACACCCTCGACATCCTCCTCGCCGACGGCCGCTACGCCTTCATCGGCGGCATCTCGGCCGACGCGGTGCGGCAGAAGGGCCGCGCCACCGCGGCGCTGACGCAGCGGATCGACCGCGTCGTCCTGCACCGCGTCTTCGGCCTGCCGATCTTCCTCGGCGTGATGTATGCGATGTTCCTGTTCACCATCAACATCGGCGGCGCGTTCATCGACTTTTTCGACCAGTTCTTCGGAACCCTGTTCGTCGACGGCGTCGGCCACCTGCTCAGCAACGTCGGCGCGCCCGACTGGGCGGTGGCGCTGATCGCCGACGGCGTCGGCGGCGGCATCCAGACCGTCGCCACCTTCGTGCCGGTGATCGGCTGCCTGTTCCTGTTCCTCTCGTTCCTCGAGGATTCGGGCTACATGGCGCGCGCCGCGTTCGTGATGGACCGGGTGATGCGCGCCATCGGCCTGCCGGGCAAGGCGTTCGTGCCGCTGATCGTCGGCTTCGGCTGCGGCGTGCCCGCGGTGATGGCCACCCGCACCCTCGAAAACCCCCGCGACCGCATCCTCACCGCGCTGATGGCGCCGTTCATGTCGTGCGGCGCGCGGCTGCCGGTCTACGTGCTGTTCGCCGCCGCGTTCTTCCCCGAGAACGGCCAGAACATCGTCTTCGCCCTCTACCTCATCGGCATCGCCGCCGCCATCGGCACCGGCTTCCTGCTGAAGTCCACGCTGCTGCGCGGCGACACCTCGCCGTTCATCATGGAGCTGCCGCCCTACCACCTGCCGCAGACCTGGAGCCTGCTGCTGCGCGCCTGGGACCGGCTCAAGGTGTTCGTGCTGCGCGCGGGCAGGATGATCGTCGGCGTCGTGGTGGTGCTGTCGTTCCTGAACTCCTGGGGCACCGACGGCAGCTTCGGCAACGCCGACACCGACCGCTCGGTGCTGTCGGAAATCGGCCGCGGCGTCGCCCCGGTGCTCGCGCCGATGGGCGTCACCGAGGAGAACTGGCCCGCCGCGGTAGGCATGTTCACCGGCGTGTTCGCCAAGGAAGCGGTGATCGGCACCCTCAACGCCCTCTACGCCAACGTCGGCACGGACGACGCCGAAGAGGACGCGGGCGCGGCGGAAGCCGAGGAGGGCTTCGACCTCTGGGGCAACCTCGCGGCGGCGTTCGCCACCATCCCGGAAAATCTCGCGGGCGTGGCCGACAGCCTCGCCGATCCCCTCGGCCTTTCGGTCGGCGACCTCACCGACTCGGCGGCGGTGGCCGAGAGCAACGCGGTGGAGGTGAGCACCCTCACCGCGATGCAGACCCTGTTCGGCAGCCAGGCGGCGGCGTTCGCCTATCTCCTCGCGGTGCTGCTCTACATGCCGTGCGTCGCGGCGATGGGCGCGATCTACCGCGAGACCGGCGCGGGCTGGGCGACCTTCGCCGCGCTCTGGACCACCGGCCTCGGCTACGGCGCCGCCACCTTGTTCTATCAGGTCGCCACCTACGCCGAGCATCCGCAAAGCTCGGGCGTGGCGATCGGCTGCGTGCTCGCCGCCCTCGCGGCGGCGGTGGCGGCGATGCGCCACCTCGGCACGCCGCCGGAGGTCCGCCCGACGGAGGCGCTGCGCCATGCTGAGTGACATCCGCATCTATCTGTCGGAACGCGGTCGCGCGCCGCTCTCCGACATCGCCGTCCGCCTCGGCGTCACCCCCGACGCCGCGCGCGGCATGCTCCAGCACTGGATGCGCAAGGGCAAGGTCTGCCGCCTCGCCGACTGCAAGGCCTGCTCGCGCGGCTGCGGCGAATGCGGGGAAAGCGCCGCCAACGAAATCTACGAGTGGCGCGCCTGAGCGCGCCGCTTGCCGCCGCTCAGGCCTCGTCCTCCGCGACGTAGGCGAGAATGTCGCCGGGTTGGCACGCCAGCTCCCGGCAGATCGCCTCCAGGGTGGAGAACCGCACCCCCTTGACCCGCCCCTGGCGCAGCAGCGACAGGTTGGATTCGGTGATGCCGATCGCCTGCGCCAGGTCGTTGCCGCGGCGCTTGCGCTTCGCCAGCATCACGTCGAGGGTGACCACCACCGGCATGCTCAGACGATCTCCGCGTTTTCGTCGCGCAGGCGTGCCGCTTCGGCGAACGCCCACGCCAGCATGCCCGCCACCGCCGCCAGGAACAGCGCCGCGCAATCCCCCACCGAAAGCCCGAGGGACAGCATCCGCTGCCCAGGCGGGTTGCCCAAAGTCAGCACCAGAACGATGGCGGGCCGATACAGCAGGCCGACGCCGAACAGCACCGCGAGGCTCCGCGCCGCCCGGCGCAGGCGCGCGGAACTGGCGTCCGAGAACACCTCGCCGCGCGCGAACCCGGCGAACAGCCCGTGCAGCACCGCCAGCAGCCACGCCATCACCCCCGCAGGCACCAGGGTGACCGCCGCCGCCGCCGCGCGCTGAACCGCCGTCAGGGTTTCGGGATACGGAATGCCGGAAGGCATCTCCGCATACACCGCCGGAGCCTCCACCAGCCCCCACCACACCGGCGGAGCCAGAAGCAGAACCGGCACCGCCCCCACGCACACCCGGCTCAACCGCCGGGACAACCGGCGCACCCGCGCCATCGCGAACGACTCCTGCATCGTCTTGTCCTCCCTGGGTCCGATGCCCCAAGGATTCCGGATTTTATTCCGCACGACAACGATAACTTTCTGTTTTACGAAAATTTATATCTGTCGAACGGTGAATCTCCCTCTATTTTCCGCCCCTCCCCGCTCTCCGGCCCCGGCGCAATTTCTCTTCTTCCGCCCCGAGACGCGTTCGCGCCCCAAATTTTCATCCTGTTTTCCCAGACCTTGCACGCTTCTCAAGAAGCACTCGTAAATAAGTCGATTTTGCTTCTGCTTGCGAATGATTATCGCTATCATCCCCCTCGACCACACGGCTTGGATTGGTCCAAACCCCGCCCGCCCCGGTACGGCACATACCGGACGCGGGCGGGGTTGAACGTTTTCCCCCACCGTGCGCGCGGCGGCCGCCCGCCCAGGTTCGCCGCGTCGAATTTTTATCCGCTTCCCCGATCATCTTCCGGCCCCGGCAGCGCCATCTGTGGAACAGGCGTTCCAATGGAAGGTGAGACGATGTCCGCGACCGAGACCCTGTTCCCCGGCTTTTCCGAGCACCGCGTCGCCGTCGGCGGCGGCGTCGAGATCTTCTGCCGCGTCGGCGGCAGCGGCCCGGCGGTGCTGCTGCTGCACGGTTACCCGCAGACCTCGGCGATGTGGCACCGCATCGCGCCGCGGCTCGCCCGGGACCATCTGGTCGTTTGCGCCGATCTGCGGGGCTACGGCCGCTCCTCCAAGCCCGCCAGCGCGCCCGACCACGCCAGCTATTCCAAGCGCGCGATGGCGGCGGACATGGCGGCGGCGATGACGCATTTCGGCGCCGAGCGGTTCTTCGTCGGCGCCCACGACCGGGGGGCACGGGTCGCCCACCGCCTCGCCGCCGATTTCCCGACGCGGGTGCGCGCCCTCTGCACCCTCGACATCGCGCCGACGCGCGAGATGTATCGCCACACCGGCGAGGCGTTCGCCCGCGCCTACTGGCACTGGTTCTTCCTGATTCAGAAGGCGCCGTTCCCCGAGCGCATGATTGGCGCCGACCCGGAGGCCTACTGGCGGAAAAAGTGCGGCTCCGGCTCGGCGGGAATGACCCCCTTCGCGCCCGAGGCGCTCGCCGAATACCTCGCCTGCTTCGCCGACCCGGAGACCATCCGCGGCAGTTGCGAGGACTACCGCGCCGCCGCCGCCATCGATATCGCCCACGACGACGCCGACGGCGATGCCAAGCTGTCGATGCCGGTGCGCGCCCTGTGGGGCGAGCGCGGCATCATCGGCACCTGCTTCGACCCCCTGGCGCTGTGGCGGCAGCGCGCCGCCCGCGTCGAGGGCGGGCCGCTGCCGGGCGGCCACTACCTCGCCGAGGAATGCCCGGACCTGGTGCTCGCCGAATTCCGGGCGTTCTTCGGCCGCGTCGCGGCGGAGGAGGAAGAGGCCGCCACCTAACCGATCAAAACCGTCATGCAGCCGAGCGCGATCGTGCCGCCGTGGGCGGTGGCATCCCCCAACCGCGCCGCCGCCTTGCCGCCGATGCGCACGGTTGCGGATCCGGCGACGATGACGTCGGGCGGACCGACGCAGACGCAGGCGTCGCCGACCACGGCGGCGGGCAACCCGCCGACCAGCACCGTCGCCACCCCAGGGCCGGAGATCGGCCCGCCGACGTGGGGGATCGGTATCGGTCCCGGCGCGTGGAGCGGGCAGATGTGGAAATCGGTCAGCCGTGCCGCCGGGGGCATCGCGCGCTCCGCTCAGTTGATCGTGACGATGGCGCCGGTGATCGTGGTCTGAGCCGTCGCCGAAAGCTCGGCGACGTTCCCCGACGCCAGCGTCAGGCGCGCGTCGGCGGTCAGGGAGAGGCACCCGCCCGCGCGAATGCTGACGTCGCCTGCGCTCTCCAGGCTGATGCCGGTCGCGGAAAAGCGGGCGCTGTTGCCACGGCCGTCGGCGATCGCCAGGGCGCCGTCGCCGTCGCCAACGACGATCCGGCATCCCCCGGGGGTGACGATCGTCAGCGTGCGGGTTTCATGATCGTAGGCGATCGCGAGATCGGTTCGCTCGGTCTCGGACATGGGTCCCCCTTCCGGTTCGCCGGTGGAGACCAAGCCTAGCATCCTCCCGGAGCGAAGGACAGGAAGCCGGGTGCCGCCTCAGCCGAAGCGGCGGCGCAGGTAGCTGGTGAACATCGCGCCGGAGACGTTCTGCATCACGCTGAACACCGCGCTCGGCACCGCCGCCAGCGGCGAGAAGTGCGCCTGCGCCAACGCCGCGCCGAGGCCCGAGTTCTGCATCCCCACCTCGATGGCGAGGGTCTTGCGCTGCGCCAGCGACATCCCCGCCGCGTGGGAAGCGGCGTAGCCCACCAGCATGCCGACGACGTTGTGCGCCGCCACCACCGCGACGATCAGCAGCCCGCCTTGCGCCAGCTTCGGCTGGTTGGCGGCCACCACCGCGGCGATGATCGTCACCACCAGCGCCGCGCTCGCCACCGGCATGCCCGCCTGCAGCCACGCTCCGGCGCGGGGGAACACGCTCTTGATCGCGGCGCCCAGGGCGAGCGGCACCAGGATCACCTTGACGATGCTCATCAGCATGCTCGCCGCGTCCACCGGCAGGTACTGGCTGGCGAGCAGCCACACCAGCGCCGGAGTGGCGAACGGCGCCAGGAGGGTGGAGACGGTGGTGAGGGTGACCGACAGCGCCACGTCGCCCTTGGCGAGATAGGTCATCACGTTGCTGGCGGTGCCGCCGGGGCAGCAGCCCACCAGCACCACCCCCGCGGCGACCTCGGGCGGCATGGCGAACAGCCGCGTCAGAGCGAAGGCCACCAGCGGCATGATGGTGAACTGGGCGAGCACGCCCACCGCCACCTCCCGCGGGTGGCGCGCCACCTGGGCGAAATCGGCGGGCGACAGGGTCAGCCCCATGCCGAACATCACCACCCCCAGCAGCCAGACGATGTGCGGCACCAGCGGCAGGAAAATCTCCGGCGAGACGTAGGCCAGCGCCGAAACCCCCAGCACCCAGAAGGCGAAGGTTTTGCCGACGAAACGCGAGATCGCAGCGAGAACGTCCATTCCCCGTCTCCCCCAAGGCGCGAACAGCGGCGGACCATACGCGCTTCCGCGGAGTTTGGGGAGTCGAATCTGGCGCCCTCCGCGCCGGGCCGTCGTTGACTTCCCCTTCCGTCTCCCCGTAACAAGGAGCACTTCCTCACCCCGGGGGGACCCGATGAACCGCTCGTTGATTCTGCTTCAGTCGCTGGCCTTGCTGCCGGTGATCCTGGTTTCCAACCGTGCCGCCGCCCTGGTTCTCGCGATCATGGTCGTCGCCGCGGCGCTACGGCGCCAGCCCCTCGGGCGGGTGGGGGCGTTGCCGCCGCTCCTCGCCCTGCTGGGTTTCGGCGCGGTGACCGCGCTGTGGTCGGTGGACCCGGGCAACACCCTCGGCAAGGTCACCCAGCTCGCCGGCATCGCCATTGCCGCGTTCGCCCTCGCGGGCACCGCCGAGCGTTGGAGCGACGCGGATCGCGAGGTTCTGGCCCACGCCGCGCTGGTCGGCTGGGGTGTGGCGGTGGCGATCCCGCTGCTCGACCTAGCCGCCCACGACGCCGTCGCCGCCGCGTTGCGCGCCGTCTTCGGCGAGTTCAGCCGCCTCGACGCGCCGCATCTGGTGGAAAAGGCGGGCGTCACCGCCCTGGTGCTCGCCACCTTCCCGGCGCTCGCGGCGTTGCGGCGGGTGGATGCGCCGAAGCTCCTGTTTCCGCTGCTCCTCGCCCTCGCCGCCGCCGCCGCGGTGACGGTGGACGGTTCCGCAGCGCTGCTGTTGTCGGTAAGCGGCGGCGCGGCATGGCTGCTGCACGCCCGATGGCCGCGCCTGATGCGCGACCTGCTGCGTTTCGGCGTGCCCGCCGCGGTGCTGGCGATGCCGCTGCTGCCGATGCTGGTGGACCCGCTCGCGGCGATCCAGGCGGTGCCGCAGATCAACACCTCGAACTTCTACCGCCTGACGATCTGGGATTTCACCTACCGGCATATCGTCGAGCAGCCGTGGCTCGGCTGGGGCCTCGACGCCGCCCGAGTCTTCCCCGGCGCGGGCGACAAGTTCACCGTCCTCATCCCCGATTATCGGGGAGCGCCGCTGGAGTTCACCGCCGCGAACCTGCCGCTCCACCCCCACAACGGACCGTTGCAGCTGTGGCTGGAGCTGGGCGGCGTGGGCGCGGCGCTCGTCGCCGTCTGCCTGTGGCGGGCGATTTCGTCGGCGGTGGCGCCCGAACGGGAGGATGCGCCGATGGCCGCCCTGTTCGCCGCCGCCGCGGTGCCGTTCCTGGTGTCGTTCGGGGTGTTCCAGTCGTGGTGGCTGGCGCTGGTGATTCTGCTGTGGGCCGCCACCCGCGCGCTGGTGCCGCGCGCCGGATAAGCCAAGGGCGCGGCGTTCCCCCCGGTCCGCCGCGCCCCGCGTCCGCCGCCGCCGGTCAGTCGGCGCGGCGTCCGAAATAGTTGGCGATCAACGCGCCCGAGATGTTGTGCCAGACGCTGAAGATCGCGCTCGGCACCGCCGCCAGGGGCGAGAAGTGCGCCTGCGCCAGGGCCGCCCCGAGGCCCGAGTTCTGCATCCCCACCTCGATCGCCACCGCCTTGCGCTGCGGCAGGCGCATGCCGCCCAGCCGCCCGGCGAGGTAGCCGAGCGCGTAGCCGACGCCGTTATGCACCACCACCACCGCCGCGATCAAGAGGCCGCTCTGGGCGATCTTCGCCTGGCTCACCGCCACCACCGCCGCGACGATCAGGACGATGCCGGTGACGCTCACCAGCGGCAGCACCGGCACCAGGGTGCGGGCGAAACCGGGCAGCAGCGCCTTGATGGCGACGCCGACGGCGATCGGCAGCAGCACCACCTTGACGATCGACAGGAACATCGCCGCCGCGTCCACCGGCAGATACTGGCTGGCGAACACCCACACCAGGAACGGCGTGACGAACGGCGCCATCAACGTGGTGATGGTGGTGAGGGTGACCGACAGGGCGACGTCGCCCTTGGCGAGATAGGTCATGACGTTGGACGAGGTGCCGCCGGGGCAGCAGCCCACCAGCACCACCCCCGCCGCGACCTCGGGCGGCATCGGCACGATGCGCGTCAGCCCGAAGGCCACCAGCGGCATCACCGTGAACTGCGCCAGCATGCCGAGGCCCACCTCGCGCGGCCGCCGCGCCACCTCGACGAAATCGCCGGGCGCGAGGGTGAGGCCCATGCCGAACATCACCATCCCCAGCAGCCAGACGATGTAGGGGGCGATCGGCCGGAACAGGTCGGGCGCGAAATAGGCCGCCGCCGTCACCGCCAGAACCCACACCGCGAACGTTCGTCCGACGAACTGCGCCAGCGACGCCAAGCTTTTCATCACGCTTTCCTGAAATATTTGAAACCCTGGGGGCCGACGATAGTCGCTTTCGCAAAGATTTGGGAGGGGATTTGTTCGATCGCTGCGATATGACGGAATCCTCATCAATCGCGGTTGCATCGCCGCCGCCACGGCGTAAAATTCCCCGAGCGGGTTCCGACCCGTGCAGTCGAGGGGGAAATCATCTTGAAATTCCGTTTGTTGGCCGCGGTCGGCATGACCGCGCTGGTCGGCGGTTGCGCCGTTCCCGACACCACGCCGAAACCGGTGGAACCGCCGGTGACGCGCACCCAGGCCCAGGCGGCGCAGGCCGCCCAGCTCCAGCCCCAGGCGAAGGTTCTGAAGCGCAAGATCGCGATCGGCCGCTTCTCCAACGAGACCCGTTACGGCCGCACCTTCCTGCGCGACGGCGACGCGGATCCGCTCGGCAAGCAGGCCTCCGACATGCTCGCCGCCCGCCTGGTGGAATCCGGCAGCTTCCTGGTGTTCGAGCGCCCCGACATCGACAAGCTCAAGCGCGAGCAGGCGGTGAGCGGCCCGGGCGAGCTGATCGGCGTCGACACCCTGATCCTCGGCTCGGTCACCGAGTTCGGCCGCAGCACCGTGGGTCAGTCGGGCTTCTTCTCCGGCACCAAGAAGCAGATCGCCCACGCCAAGGTGGAGATCCGCCTGGCGGACCCGAAGACCGGCCACGTGTTCTTCTCCGCCACCGGGCAGGGCGAGGCCACCAGCGAGGCGGGCGACGTGATGGGCTTCGGCTCCCGCGCCGACTACGACGGCACCCTCAACGACAAGGCGATCGGCGCTGCGGTCTCCGACGTGATGAACGGCCTCGTCACCAAGCTCACCGAGCGCCCCTGGCGCACCGACATCCTCAAGGCCGAGGGCGCGCGCGTGTTCGTGAGCGGCGGCGAGCGCCAGGGCCTCAAGGTCGGCGACACCCTGGCGGTGATGCGCGAGGGCGAGAAGGTGAAAAGCGCCCAGACCGGCTTCACCATCAGCCTGCCCGCCGCCCCGGTGGCGACGCTGACGGTGCAGAGCCTGTTCGGCACCAACGAAACCGACGAGGGCGCGATCTGCGCCGTCACCTCCGGGCAGCTCCCGGCGGACACCCGTCCCCTGTTCGTGAGCGAGGTGGGCAAATGAAACGCCTTCTGATCCCCGCCCTGGCCCTGGCGCTGGCGGCGTGCAGCAACCCCCACGAGGTCACCCGCACCGTCGACAGCCGCCCGAGCCTGACGGTCGCCAACGCCCCGGCGTTCGCCACCCTGTCGGTGGACGGCGTCGCGGTGGGCAAGGCCAACGACTTCATCGGCCGCTCGATCCGCGTCGAGCCGGGCAAGCACGTGGTGCGCGTCTACGCCGAGGACGGCAAGCTGATCCACGAGGAGACGGTGTTCGTCTCCGGCGCGGTGGTGCGCCAGATCACCCTGCCGGAGGCGCCGCTGTGATCCGCGTCCGTTCCCTCGCCGCCGCGGCGCTGGCCGCCGCCCTGCTCGCCGGATGCGCCCAGAAGGGCCTCTACGCCTGGGGCAACTACGACACCGCGATGTATCAATACGCCCGCGACGACACCGCCCAGCCCGCCTTCCAGGAGGCGCTGCTGGCGGTGATCGAGAGCAACGAGACGTCGGGCAAGCGGATGCCGCCCGGCATCTACGCCGAATACGGTTATCAATTGCTCGGCCAGAGCAAGACCGACGACGCCATCGCCTTCTTCGAGAAGGAGAAGCGCACCTGGGCCGAATCCGAGGCGTTCATGGATCAGATGATCGCCTACGCCAAGGGCGGCCGCACCCTGCGCAAGCCCGAGGCCGCTCCGGCCGGGGAGGCGAAGTGATGCGCATCCTCCGCCTGCTTCCGGCGCTGCTGGCGCCGCTCGCGCTCGCCGCCTGCGTCACCGCGCCCGCCAACCGCGACTACGCGGCCTTCCGCGCCGCCGATCCGCACAGCATCGCGATCGTCCCGGCGGTCAACCGCAGCCTCGAGGTCACCGCCGCCGACTACTACCTCTCCACCATCACCGTGCCGCTCGCCGAGCGCGGGTATTACGTCTTCCCGGTGCATCTGGTGAAGCGGGTGATGGAGGACGACGGCCTCTCCGACGCCGACATGGTCCACGCCACGCCGCCCGAGAAGGTGGCCGAGCTGTTCCACGCCGACGCGGTGCTCTACGTCACCATCGAGGAATGGGAATCCAACTACGCGGTGCTCGCCACCACCACCCGCGTCACCCTCTCCTACGCGCTCAAAGACGGCCGCACCGGGGAAACCCTGTGGGACGACACCGAGCGCATGGTCTACCAGCCGCAGTCGAGCGGCGGCGGCATCGCCGGGCTGATCGCCCAGGCGGTGGTGGCGGCGATGGAACGGGCGGCGCCCAACTACATGCCGCTCGCCCGCCAGGCCAACTGGATGGCGGTCAACCGCGCCGGCCTCGGCCTGCCCGCCGGGCCGTATGCGGCCAACTACGCCAAGGACGCGGACGTGTTCCCCTCCGGCGGCGCCAAGCCCAAGCCGGAGCCGGGCAGCGAAACCGCCCAGGCGGCCAAGCCCTGAACCGAAAACGCCCCGGAAACCCCGGGGCGTTTTTTTGTCATTCGAAGCCTTCGAACACCGCGTCGTCCGGTCCCACCGGCCGGGGCGAGCGCCAGGTGGCGTCGCGCAGGTCGTGGGGGATCTGCTGCGCCACCCCCAGCAGCATCGCGAAAATCGCCATGCGCACCGGAATGCCGTTGTCGGTCTGGCGGAAGATCGCCAGGCGCGGGTCGCGGTCGAGATCGGTGGAGAGGTCGTTGGCGTCGGCGCGGCTGTCGCGCGGCAGCGGGTGCATGATCAGGGTGTCGGGCTTGCAGGCGGCGTCCGCCAGCGCGCGGTTGATCTGGAACTCGGGGGTGTAGCCCTCGATCGCCTCGCCCGCGAAGCGTTCCTTCTGGATGCGGGTGGCGTAGAGCACGTCGCAGTCCTTCACCCCCTCGGCGAGGCGGTCGGTCTCGCGCACCACGTGGCCGTTCACCGCCAGGCGGTCGAGCAGGTGGCGCGGCATTTCCAGCCCCTTGGGGGCGACGAAGCTGAACTGGATGCCGGTGTGCAGCGCCAACAGCTTCGACAGCGAATGCACGGTTCGGCCGTATTTGAGGTCGCCGACGAAGGCGATGTGCATGCCGTCGAGGCTCTTGCCGAGGCGCGAGAACTCGCGCTGGATGGTGTAGAGGTCAAGCAGCGCCTGACTCGGGTGCTCGCCCGGGCCGTCGCCCGCGTTGACCACCGGCAGGTTGGTGGCGCGGGCGAACTCGGCCACCGACCCCTGCTCCGGGTGACGCACCACCAGGGCGTCCACGTAACCCGAAACCACGCGGCTGGTGTCGTAGATCGATTCGCCCTTGCTCATCGACGAGAAGGTGAAGCCGGTGGTGTCCACCACCGAGCCGCCCAGGCGGCAGAACGCGGTGCCGAAGCTCATGCGGGTGCGGGTGCTGGCCTCGAAGAACAGGTTGCCGAGCACCGCGCCCTCCAGCACCCGCGTCACCTTGTGGCGCCGCGCCACCGGCTCCAGCAGGTCGGCGATGCGGAACAGCTCGTGGACGATGTCGAGGTCGAGCTGGTCGGTGGAGAGGAGCTGGGGCTTGCCCTCGAAGGCGATGGCGGGCGCGCCCGCCGCCGGGGCGGCGGCGCGGGCGGGCCGGGCGGCGAGGATTTCCGCCACGAACCGGCCGACCACCTCGGGCATGGTGCGGGATTCCGCCGATCCGCTCGGCAGCAGCCACGCGTCGAGCGCCCGGCGAGTGACGCCCAGGCGCTGGGCGAACGCGTCGCGGGTCATGTTGAGTGTACGCATTGCGTTGCGAAGCACCGCCTGCTGTTCGGTATGTGCGTCCATTTCCGCCTCCGGGTGTGTACGCTCTGCGTGTACTCCCGGGGCTTCGGCCTGTCAAGCGGCCCTCAATCCTCGGGTCGCACCGCGCCGCGCGTGCGCTTGGTGGCGGAGCGGGCGCGCTTGGTTTCCAGGCGCTGGCGCTTTTGCGAAAGGCTCGGCCGGGTGGCGATGCGCGGGCGCGGCGGGGTGAGCGCGCGGCGCACCAGGTCGGCGAGGCGCTCGCGCGCGGCGGCGCGGTTCATTTCCTGGCTGCGGTGTTCGCGGGCGGTCAGCACCACCACCCCCTCGGCGGTCATGCGCGACCCGGCGATGCCGCGCAGGCGGCGGAACGCGCCGGGCGGCAGCGCCGCCCGGGCGTCGAAGCGCAGTTGCACCGCGGTGGAGACCTTGTTGACGTTCTGCCCGCCCGGACCGGCGGCGCGGACGAACCGCTCCTCGATCTGCTCCTCGGCGATGGCGAAGCTGGCGGTGACGGGAATCATCGGCGGACCGGCGTTGTTGGGGCGGGTCCGCCGAATATAGTGCGATCAGGCGAGCGCCGCCTCGACCATCTTCGCCATCGGCGCGGTGGGGCGGCCGATCAGGCGGGAGAGGGCGCGGCCGTCGTCGAACAGCGCGCCCTTGGCCGCACCCGCGTCGGAGTCCGCCAGCAGCGCGGCGAGCGGCGCGGGCAGGCCCGCCGCCTCCAGCGCGGCGCGGAACTCGGCCTCGGGCAGGTCGCGGTAGACCACCGGCTTGCCCGACGCCTTCGCCACCTCGGCGGCGAGTTCGGCGAGGGTGTAGGCGGAATCCCCGGCGAGTTCGTAAACCTTGCCCGCGTGGCCCGCGCCGGTGAGCACGGCGGCGGCCGCCGCCGCGTAGTCGGCGCGGGCGGCGGAGGCGATCCGTCCCGCCCCCGCCGCGCCGAGGAACGCACCGTGGGCGAGGGCCGGGGGCACGCTGGCGAGATAGTTCTCGGTGTACCAGCCGTTGCGCAGCAGCACATGGGGAATGCCCGACTCCTTCAGCAGCGCCTCGGTGGCGCGGTGCTCGGCGCCGAGGCCGAGGGGGGTGGAGTCGGCGTGGAGAATGCTGGTGTAGGCGACCAGCTTCACTCCGGCGCGCTTGGCGGCGGCGATGGCGTTGCGGTGCTGCGCCTCGCGCCGCCCCACCTCGCTGGAGGAGATCAGCAGCAGCTTGTCCGCCCCGGCGAAGGCGGCGTCGAGCGAGGCGGGGTCGGCGTAGTCGCCCCGCCGCACCGCCACCCCGAGGGCGGCGAGGTCCGCCGCCTTGGCCGGATCGCGGGCGAGGGCGGCGATTTCGGCGGCGGGCACGGTCTTGAGAAGTTCGGCGACGACCAAACGGCCGAGCTGGCCGGTGGCTCCGGTGACGACGATCATGGGATTGTCCTTCGTGCGGTTGTGAATCGGGTTGACACGAAGATGGCGCGGACACAAACTTTTCGTAAGTACGCACAAAAAGGTTAGTGTGAAAAATGTCCGAACCGCTCAGCCTCACCGACCAGGTCCGCCGCGGCGACGTGTTCGCCGAGGCCTGCCCGTCGCGGCAGATTCTCAAGCACCTCACCAGCCGCTGGGGGGTGCTGGTGCTGATCGCGCTGCGCGACGGCACCCTGCGCTTCAGCGCGCTTCGCCGCATCGTCTGCGGGGTGAGCGAAAAGATGCTGGCACAAACCCTTCAGGAGCTGGAGGCGGACGGCTTCGTGCGCCGCACCGCGCACCCGGTGGTGCCGCCGCACGTGGAGTACGCCCTCACCCCGCTGGGGGAGGAGGCGGCGGCCCGGGTCGCCGGTCTGGCCGACTGGATCGAGCTGAACCTGCCGCGCATCCTCGGCGCCCGCCCGGCGGCGGTCAGCGCATGAGCAGGGCGGCGGCGGCGGCCATCGCGGCGACGCCCGCCGCCAGCGCGAACACCGCCAGCCACAGGGTGCGGGCGTCGCGCCGCGCCGCGGCGCGCAGAGCCTTGACGCTGTCGCGCATCTCGGTGCGCAGCACCCGCAGCTCGCCCTCGATCTCCGACAGGCGGCAGTTGGCCGACCGCGCCAGTTCCCGCAGTTCCATGGTGCTCGACGTCATCGCGTTGCCCTCCGTCCGGTGACGGAAAAACGCTACCGCGCACCTGTCGGCGGAGTGTGCCGCGCGGGCGGGAAAAGTGTCGCAAAGTGTGGCGGTCAACCGCGCCCGGGGAAGGCGAGGGCGAGGGCCTTGACGCACACCGCCGCCAGCAGCGACTTCAGCATCGCGCCCACCAGGAACGGCTCGACCCCCTTGGCCAGCGCCCTTTCCGCGCCCACCGACGCACCCAGCCACGCCGCGCCGACCCCAAGGCAGATCGCGCTGCCGAGCAGCATCGCCGCGCACAGGCGCACCAGCGACGCCCCGGCCCAGCCGCGCTCCACCAGCGCGCCCACCGCCGCGGCGGCGAGCGGAAACGCGAACAGGTAGCCCGCCGTCGGCCCCTGGAACTTCGCCAGCCCGGCGCTCGCCCCCGCGAACACCGGCAGCCCGGCGGCCCCGGCGGCGAGATAGGCGAGCAGGCACAGCCCACCCAGCCGCCATCCGAACAGCGCGCCGACGACGGTGACGGCGAAGGTCTGCAGCGTCACCGGCACCGGACTCATCGGCACCGGAAACGACACCTTGGCCGCCAGCGCCACGCCGACCACGCCGAGCGCCACCAGCGCCGCCCGCACCGGCCACGCCCGCCCGTTCACCCACCGCGGCGCCGCCGCCCCCGTCAGTCTCCACCCGGCCCGCTCCATGCCCCGACTCCCCATCGCCCCGCTCGGCCGGAAGCCTAGCAACCCGCCCCCGAAAAGGCCATAGGCCGGAGGGACTCGCGCCCCTCCGGCCTATGGCGTCCCCGACACAAGGAAACGTAGGTTTACTCGACTAGAACATACTAGTAATGAAGAAGAATAGCATTATTCCCGCTGCCGCTAGCCCGAGAAGCACAGATGCCCAGAAACACCCAATCCAAACCACAACCTGCCGTTTGAATTTACGAATATACCCATCCTGCTCCGCAAGATCACCCCCGCAAATCTCGCTCACGCGCCGTGACTGAAGCAAATTCTGCTGAACCACTACCAGAGTGGCCCGCTGAAGCGAAAAGGCCGAAAGTAGAAAATGACCCATAAATATCAAAAGAGATATGCAAAGAAGTACGGCAGCCACCCCAGACCACGGAGATGGAACAAGCTTGTTATTATAAGACATGAGTGCAAAAATTCCACCATACCCAGCTAGTATAATTACATTGTTGTATGATTTACCCGACTCAAATAACTCCTTCATCATCGACCGAGTTTGAGCCAGCAACTCCTGGCTTTCCCGCATCACATGATCGGCATCCACGATGATCTTCCCTCCGCACAGTTACGGACCCAGGGCCACATTTCCCGCCTCATGCCTTCGACGCCAGCTAGGATCTGGGGAATCACAAACTCACCCACCATCAATGCGATTGGGGGGTAAAGTTACTAGAATTACACAGCCACTTAAAAGTTTAATTATTCGAATAATACATTCGAATGAGTGAGTAGAAAAATATATTTCGATCTGCCATATGGATGGAGAATTCTCCCGTATGGCGAATAAATTACAGTAATACTATGAATTATTTATACCAGAAGAATTTTTAAGTGGTGTCCCCGACACGATTCGAACGTGCGACCCCCGGATTAGGAATCCGATGCTCTATCCTGCTGAGCTACGGGGACTTAGGGCGGGTTATACCGCGAAAGGGGCGCGGTTCAAAGCGCGAAAGGCCGGGCGGCGGCGAGGCCGCCGAGGTCGTGGGCGCGGGCGAAGGCATCGGCATAGCGCACCATCGCGGCGCGGGTGCCCGGCTCGAACGCCGAGTGCCCGGCGTCGGGGACGACGGTGATGGTGGCGCCGGGCCACGCCTGCACCAGGCGATGGGCGGTGCGGATCGGGCAGACCACGTCGTAGCGCCCCTGCACCACCGCGAGCGGCAGGTGCGCCACCTTGGGCACGTTGTCCAGCAGCTGGCCGGGGGCGAGGAAGCCCTGGTGGCGCATGTAGTGGACCTCGAGCCGCGCCAGGGCCACCACGTCCGGGTCCACCGCCTCGGGGGTGCGCCACCAGACGTCGCCGTCGCGGGGGCCGTGGAGGCTGGAGCAGGCGTGCTCGTAGGCGTTCCACACGTGGGCCGCCGGGCCGTGGACCTTCGGGTCCGGGTCGGCGAGGCGGCGGGCGTAGGCGGCGAGCGGGTCGCCCCGTTCCTCCGGCGGCAGGAAGCCGCGCCAGCGCGCCTCCGCCTCGGGGAAGAAGCGGCCCATGCCGTCGAGGAACCACGCCACCTCGTCGTCGCCGAACAGGAACACCCCGCGCAGGATGAAGCCGAGGCAGCTTTCCGGATGCGCCTGGCCGTAGGCCACCGCCAGGGTGGTGCCCCAGCTGCCGCCCACCACCAGCCACGCCGGGATGTCGAGGGTGCGGCGCAGCGTCTCGATGTCGGCGATCAGGTCCCAGGTGGTGTTGGCGTGGATTTCCCCGGTCGGCGTCGAGCGGCCGCAGCCGCGCTGGTCGAACAGCACGATGCGGTAGCGGTCGGGATCGTAGAAGCGGCGGTGGGCGGGCAGGCAGCCCGAGCCGGGGCCGCCGTGGAGGTAGACCACCGGAATGCCGCCCGGCGAGCCGCATTCCTCCCAGTAGATGCGGTGGCCCCCGTCCACGCCCAGCATGCCGGAGGCGAACGGCGCGATCGGCGGGTAGAGATCGGCGGCGTGGAAGGTGTCCAAACCTCGGCCTCCCGTTGTGGCCACGATCGCGCTAGGATGCGCGCATGGAGCGGCATGATATCGCAAAATCCCGGGGCGTGCCACGCGCGGTTGCGGCGCTTCTGGCGGTGTTGCTGTGGCTCCCCTGCGCCCGGGCCGAGGCGCCGCTCCCCGGGCTGACGCGGGGGCCGGAGGCGCGGGTGGCGCAGATCGCCTACGCCGCCTCGTTCGACCTGGACGACGGCAGCCGGGTGCGGCTGGTGGGCATCCGCGCGCCCAAGCCCGACGCGCCGCCCTTCGCCGGGCAGGGCGAACCCCTGGGCGCCGAGGCCAAGGCGTTCGTCGAGGCGTTCGCGGCGGGGCGCGCCCTCACCCTCTATTTCGACGCCAATCCGCAGGACCGCTACGGCCGCCGCCTCGCCCACGCGGTGCGCGACGACGGCGTGTGGCTGCAACGGGCGCTGATCGAGGCGGGGCTGGCGCGGGTCTACTCCCTCCCCGACAACCGGCGCGGCATCAAGGACCTGCTGGCGGCGGAGGACGCGGCGCGCCGCGCCGGGCGGGGCCTGTGGGCGCTCCCCGAGTTCCGCGTGCGCGGGGCGGAGGAGGCGGAGCCGGGCGGATTCGCGCTGGTGGAGGGCGTGGTGCGGGCGCAGTCCTCCGGCGACGGTCCGACCTACCTGAATTTCGGCCGCACCTGGAAAAGCGACTTCACCGTGCGCATCGCCCCCGGCGACCGCAAGCGCTTCGCCGCGGGCGGGCGGGTGCCCGACTACCGCGGCAAGCGGGTGCGGGTGCGCGGCTGGGTGTTCGAGAAGGACGGCCCGATGATCGACGCCACCCACCCGGAGCAGATCGAGGTGCTGGACTGACCTTCAGACCTGCCGCGGCGCGGCGATGCCGAAATCGCCGGCGATCTGGCCGAGCCAGGCGGCGAGGCGCGCGGCGGTGCGGTCGGGCTGGTTGTCCTCGTCGAGCGGCAGACCCGCGAAGTGGCCGTTGCGCACCGCCTGGGAGGTTTCGAAGTCGTAGCCCTCCACCGGCCACTGCCCCACCACCTTGGCGCCGCGCTCGGCGAAGAACTCGGCCACCTCGCCCACCGCGTCGACGAAGCTGTCCGAGTAGGCGAACTGATCGCCGAGGCCGAACACCGCGACGGTGCGGCCCGAGAGATCGGCGCCGTCGAGGCGGCTCATCAGGTCCTCCCAATCGGCGGGAATCTCGCCGACGCCGACGGTGGGGGTGCCGACGATCAGGAAGTCGTAGGCCATCACCTCCTCGGCGGTGGCGCGGCCCGCGTCGATGGGCTGGCTCATGGTGTCGTCGTCGAACTGCGCCTTGATGCGCTTGGCGACGCGCTTGGTGGTGCCGGTGTCCGAACCGTAGATCAAACCGATGCGCGCCATGGACGATCCTCCCGCAGAGTCGAAGAGAAAGCCGCGCCCGGGGGACGCCGGACGCGGAAGATGAAGGCACTTAGATGATAATGACTCGCAACGCTGCGCCCCGCAAGGGGCTGACATGCGGCTTTTTCAGCGCACCGGGGCGATCTTCACCAGGAAATCCCGCACCGCCTGGCAGAACTCCCGCGCCACGCCCGAGGGCGGCTTGCCGATCGGGAAGAACAGGTAGAACGACAGCGGAATCCGCGGCGCGAACGGCCGGGTGACGACGCCCCGGTCGCGGAAGGCGTGGGCGGTGAAGGGTTCGACCACCGTCACCCCCATGCCCTCGGCCACCAGGGCGTAGGCGGTGTAGGCGCGCTGGGTGCTGATGCGGCGGCGCGGCGTGATGCCCGCCTCGTGGAGGACGTTGGAGATCGCCCCCCAGGCGAGGCGGTCGTCGGTGAGGCCGATGAAGTCGACGTCGGAAAGGTCGGACGGCGCGATCACCGCCTTGGCCGCCAGCGGGTGGTCCTCGGGCATGGCGCACACCAGCTCGGTGGAAATCAGCAGCTCGCCCTCCACCCCCGGCGATTCGAGGGGCTTGAGCGCGATGCCGAGATCGACCACGCCGCGCGACACCCAGTCCACCACCGTCGCCGAGCCGTAGGAGGAAAGCGTCACCTGCACCTGCGGCCGGGCGCGGCAGAACGCCGCCACCACCTTGGGCAACACGCCGGAGGAAAGGCTCGGCATGCAGGCGAGGCGCAACTGCCCGAGTCCCGCCTGGCGGATCTCGTTGGCGCGGGCGGCGATGCCGTTCAACCCGGCGAACAGGCCCTCGGCCTCGGCGTACAGCACTTCGCATTCGGGGGTCGGACGTAACCTGCGGTTGCTGCGGTCGAACAGCGGAAAGCCCACCTCCCGCTCCAGTTCGGCCAGCAGACGGCTGACGGAAGGCTGGGAAACGTTGAGCAATCGGGCCGCGCTCGATGCCCCGCCGGTGAGCACAGCCGCCCGCAGCGCCTCGATCTGCCTCATCGTTATGCGTGATGCCATAGGTTTTCCGGATAATCTCATGATGCAATCGTATTTGACGCTATGGTTCGCCGATGTTTAGGGTGGTTTCAAGACAAAAAAGAAACGGCCTCGGGAGGGCTGCCACTGACAAGCGCCTACGTATGTTGGAGCGTGTCGTTGCAACCGGAGACCTGGAGACTACCCCCCATGCGCAACCTTTTGATTGGAACCACGGCCCTGATGATGGGGCTGGCGGCGGGCGCCGCCCATGCGGCCGACCTCAAGGTCGGGCTGTCGGCGGAGCCGAGCGCCCTCGATCCGCACTACCACAACCTCGTGCCCAACAACGCGATGGCGAAGCACGCCTTCAACACGCTGGTGGAGCAGGACGCGAACCAGCGCCTCGGCGCCGGTCTCGCCACCTCGTGGAAGGCGCTCGACGACACCACCTGGGAATTCAAGCTGCGCCCGGGGGTGAAATTCCACGACGGCACGCCGTTCACCGCCAAGGACGTGGTGTTCTCGATCTGCCGCGTGCCGAAGGTGCCGAACAGCCCCTCCGCCTTCACCATCTACATGAAGTCGATCGAGAGCATGGAAACGCCCGACGACATGACCGTGGTGATGAAGACGGCGACGCCCTACCCGCTGCTGCCCACCGACATCTCGACGATCCAGATCGTCGCCGCCAACACCGGCACCCTCAACGGCCCGCTGGTGTTCAAGAAGGACGGCTGCACCGGCGTCGAGAGCTATCCCTCCACCGAGGACTTCAACTCCGGCAAGGCGATGAACGGCACCGGTCCGTTCAAGTTCAAGGAGTTCGTCAAGGGCGACCGCACCGTGATGGTGAAGAACCCCGACTACTGGGGCGAAAAGGCGGCGTGGGACACCGTGACCTTCCGGCCGATCGCCGCCGACGGCCCGCGCGTCGCCGCGCTGCTGGCGGGCGACGTGGACTTCATCGAGAACCCGCCGTCGCAGGACCTGCCGCGCCTCAAGGGCGACAAGAAGGTCCACGTGGTGGACGGCCTCTCGAACCGCGTCATCTACGTCGCCATCAACAGCGGCTCGGCGGTGCACCCGGGCCTCAAGGGCGTGGACAAGAACCCGCTCGCCGACCCCAAGGTGCGCAAGGCGCTCTCCCTCGCCATCGACCGCAAGGCGATCGCCGCCAAGATCATGAACGGCCAGGCGGAGCCCGCCGGTCAGACCATCTCGCCCGGCCTGTTCGGCCACAACCCGGACCTCAAGCCCGACGCGTTCGACGCCAAGGAGGCGCAGAAGCTGCTGGCCGAGGCGGGCTACCCGAAGGGCTTCGAGGTCACCCTCGGCACCCCCAACGACCGCTACATGAACGACGAGAAGGTGGCCCAGGCGATCGCCCAGTTCTGGACCCGCGTCGGCGTCAAGACCAACGTCGACGCCACCACCGCCTCGGTGTTCTTCTCCCGTCGCGGCAAGCAGGAGTTCGCGGCGTTCCTGGCGGGTTGGGGCGCGGGCACCGGCGAGGCGTCCTCGCCGCTCAAGTCGCTGGTGGCCTGCCGCAACAAGGAAAAGGGCTACGGCACCACCAACTACACCGACTACTGCAACGCCGCGATGGACGCGACCCTCGACCAGGCCCTCGCCACCATCGACGACGCCAAGCGCGAGAAGCTGCTGCAGACCGCGATGGCCCAGGTGGCGGCGGACACCGGCATCATCCCCATCCACTTCGAAAAGACCCCGTGGGCGATGAAGGCCAACCTCACCTACGTGCCGCGCGTCGACCAGCAGACCATGGCGCAGTACATCCGGCCGGCGAAGTAAGCGCCCGCCTTTCCGCTTCCGGAGCCGCCCCGCGCGGGCGGCTCCGGGGCTTCGCCCGGATTTGGCGTCTCTCGAACCTGGAACAGACATGGGATATGTAATCAACCGGCTGATGCAGGGGCTGATGGTGATCGCGGTGATGGCGGTTCTCGTCTTCGTCGGCGTCTACGCCATCGGCAACCCGGTGGACATGCTGATCAGCCCCGAGGCCGACCAGGCCGAAATCGAGGCGACGATCATCCGCATGGGCCTCGACAAACCGCTGTGGGAGCAGTTCCTCGGCTTCGTCGGCGGCGCGCTCCGGGGCGACCTCGGCACCTCGTTCATGTACAACGAACCGGCGGTGCGGCTGATCCTCGCCCGCTTCCCCGCCACCCTCGAACTCGCCCTGGCGGCGATCCTGATGGCGGTGGCGGTGGGCATTCCGCTCGGCGTGATCGCGGGCCTGCGCCCCAACGGCGTGGTCGGCCGCTCGATCATGACGGTGTCGATCCTCGGCTTCTCGCTGCCGACCTTCTGGGTCGGGATGATGTTCATCATGGTGTTCGCGGTGTCGCTGGGCTGGCTGCCCTCCACCGGGCGCGGCGAAACCGTCGAGGTGCTGGGGGTGCGGTGGAGCTTCCTCACCGCCAACGGCCTGTCGCACCTGTTCCTGCCCGCGCTCAACCTCGCGCTGTTCAAAACCTCGCTGGTGATCCGCCTCGCCCGCGCCGGGACCCGCGAGGTGATCACCCAGGACTACATCAAGTTCGCCCGCGCCAAGGGCCTTTCGGAAACCCGGGTGATCCTGGTGCACATGCTCAAGAACATGATGATCCCGGTGGTCACCGTGCTCGGGCTGGAGTTCGGCTCGGTGGTCGCCTTCGCGGTGGTGACCGAGACGGTGTTCGCCTGGCCGGGCATCGGCAAGCTGCTGATCTCGTCGATCGTCCACCTCGACCGGCCGGTGATCGTGGCGTACCTGATGCTCACCGTGCTGCTGTTCGTCACCATCAATTTCGTCGTGGACCTGATCTACGCGATTCTCGACCCGCGCGTCCGGCGCAAGGAGGCGGCATGACCGAAGCCACCCTCGCCACCGCCCCGGCGCACAAGGAGGTCTCGGTCGAGACCCCGGCGCAGCGGCTGGTGCGCAAGTTCGTCGCCAACCGCATCGCCCTCGGCGGCCTGGCGGTGTTCCTGGCGATCGCCCTGGCGGCGGTCCTGGCGCCGCTGATCGCGCCGCAGAACCCCTACGACCTCGCCGGCCTCGACATCATGGACGGCGCGATTCCGCCGGGCGGCGAGGCGTTCTCGGGCGGCACCTACGTGCTCGGCACCGACGAGCAGGGCCGCGACATGCTCTCGGCGATCCTCTACGGCCTGCGCATCTCGATCGGCGTCGGCGTCGGCTCGACGGTGATCGCGCTGGCGATCGGCCTCGCCATGGGTCTGTTCGCCGCCTATTCGGGCGGCTGGCGCGACGCCCTGGTGATGCGCCTGGTGGACCTGCAGCTCGGCTTTCCGCCGATCCTGATCGCGCTGATCCTGCTCGCCATCCTCGGGCGCGGCGTCGACAAGGTGATGATCGCCCTGGTGGCGCTGCAGTGGGCGTATTATGCCCGCACCGTGCGCGGCAACGCGCTGGTGGAGCGCCGCAAGGAATACATCGAGGCGGCGCGCTGCCTCGGCCTGCCGTATGCGCGGATCGTGTTCGGCCACCTCATGCCCAACTGCCTGCCGCCGCTGATCGTGGTGGCGACGATGCAGGTGGCCCACGCCATCGCCCTCGAAGCCACGCTCTCCTTCCTCGGCGTCGGCGTGCCGGTGACAGAGCCGTCGCTCGGCATGCTGATCGCCAACGGCTTCGACTTCATGATGAGCGGGCGCTACTGGGTGAGCTTCTTCCCCGGCGTCACCCTGCTCGTCACCGTGGTCTCGATCAATCTCGTCGGCGACCATCTCCGCGACATCCTGAATCCGAGGCTGCAGAAATGACCGGCGAACCCACCCTCGTGGTCGAGGGCCTCAAGACCCACTTCTTCACCGAGGCGGGCGTGGTCAAGTCGGTGGACGGCGTCGACCTTGCCGTCAACCGCGGCGAGATCCTCGGCCTGGTCGGCGAATCCGGTTCCGGCAAGTCGGTCACCGGGTTCTCGATCCTCGGCCTGATCGACCCACCCGGGCGGATCGTCGGCGGCTCGGTGCGCCTCAACGGCGAGGAACTCACCACCGCCAGCCCCAAGCGCCTGCGCAGCCTTCGCGGCGACCGCATCGCGATGATCTTCCAGGACCCGATGATGACCCTCAATCCGGTCCTGAAGATCGAGACCCAGATGGTCGAAACCCTCCAGGCGCACGTCAAGATCGGCCGCGCCGAGGCCCGTGCCCGGGCGCGCGACGCCCTCGGCCGGGTGGGCATCCCCAGCCCCGAGGAACGGCTGGACAGCTACCCGCACCAGTTCTCGGGCGGCATGCGCCAGCGCGTCGCCATCGCCATCGCGCTGCTGCACGGGCCGGATCTGATCATCGCCGACGAACCCACCACCGCCCTCGACGTGACGATCCAGGCGCAGATCCTCTCCGAGGTGCAGACCCTCTGCCGCGAAACCGGCACCGCGCTGATCTGGATCACCCACGATCTCGCGATCATCTCCGGCCTCGCCGACCGCGTCGCGGTGATGTACGCGGGCAAGATCGTCGAGACCGGCCGCATCGCCGAGGTGGTGGCCACTCCCCGCCATCCCTACACCCACGGCCTGATCGGCTCGGTGCCGAGCCGCAACCGCCGCGGCGAACGCCTCACCCAGATCCCGGGGATGACGCCGTCGTTCCTCGCCCTGCCGCCCGGCTGCGCGTTCGCGCCGCGATGCCCCCGGGCCGACGAAAAGTGCCTCGCCATGCCCGAACTCGCGCCATGCCCCGGCGGCGGCCATCTCGCCCGCTGCTTCCACCCGGTGCCCGAAGGAGCCGCGTCATGACCGCCGCCCCGCTTCCCCGCGACGCCCACGGCGCGCCGCCGGTGATCTCGGTGCGCGGCATCGACATGGTGTTCCTGAAAAAGGCCCCCGGCCTCGCCGACAAGGCCGCCGAGATGCTCGGCATCCCGCGCCCGGCGCCGGTGGGGGTACACGCCCTCGACCACGTGGACCTCGACGTGTTCAAGGGCGAGGTGGTGGGCCTGGTGGGCGAAAGCGGCTGCGGCAAGTCCACCCTCGGCCGGGTGATCGCGGGCATTCTCGACCCCACCGCGGGCACCCTGCGCTTCCACGGCCGCGAGTTCTCGGAAATGACGCCGGAGGAGCGCTACCGCGCCAAGGTGGCGGTGCAGATGATCTTCCAGGACCCGTTCGCCTCCCTCAATCCGCGCAAGCGGGTGGCGGAGATCATCGGCGAGGCGCCGGTGGTGCACGGCATCGTGCCGAAGGGCGAGATCGACGACTACGTCGACGAGATCATGCTGAAGTGCGGCATCGACCCGGCCTACAAGCAGCGCTTCCCGCACCAGTTCTCGGGCGGCCAGCGCCAGCGCATCGGCATCGCCCGGGCGCTGGCGGTGAAACCGCAGTTCCTGGTGTGCGACGAATCCGTGGCGGCGCTCGACGTCTCGATCCAGGCGCAGGTGATCAACCTATTCATGGACCTGCGGCGGGATTTCGACCTCACCTACCTGTTCATCAGCCACGATCTCGGCGTCGTCGAGCACATCGCCGACCGGGTGGTGATCATGTATCTCGGCCGGGTGGTGGAAACCGCGCCCACCGAGCAACTCTTTGCCAACCCGCGCCACCCCTACACCCAGGCGCTGCTCGCCAACATGCCGCGCATCTCCACCGAGAAGCAGGCGTTCGGGCAGATCAAGGGCGAAATCCCGTCGCCCATGCATCCGCCCTCGGGCTGCCACTTCAACCCCCGCTGCCCCCACGCCTTCGCCCGCTGCCCGGCGGAACGGCCGCGCCTGATCGAATCCGCGCCCGGCGTCGCCGCCGCGTGCCACCTGCTGGAGGAGGCGGTGTGATGGAGGCCGAAGCCGCCCGACGAAGCCCCGCCCTGTCGGTCTTCGACGCACCCGCCGACGCCCGCGTCGCCGCGGTGTTCGACAGCCCGCACAGCGGCGCCGACTACCCGGCCGATTTCCGCCCCGCCCTGCCGATGGCGGAGCTGCGCAAGGCCGAGGACATGTACGTGGACGACTTCTACGCCCCCGCGCCGGACCACGGCGCGGCGCTGCTGCTCGCCCGCTTCCCGCGCGTCTACCTGGACGCCAACCGCGCGGTGGAAGACATGGACGAGGGACTGCTGGACGCCCCCTGGCCCGGCCCCCTCGCCCCCGGCATCAAGACCGAATGCGGCCTCGGGCTGATCTGGCGCCTCTCCTCCGACGCCCGGCCGATCTACGACCGCAAGCTTTCGGTGGCGGAGGCGCAGGCCCGCATCGACGCCTGCCACGCCCCCTACCACGCGGCGCTGAAGCGCCTGCTGGACGCGCGCCACGCCGCGTTCGGCCGGGTCTACCACGTCAACTGCCACTCCATGCCCGCCCTCTCCGGCCCCCGCGCGCCGGAGGGCGAGGGCGTGGCGCGCGCCGATTTCGTGCTCGGCGACCGCGACGGCACCACCTGCGCGCCGGACTTCACCCACGCCGTCGCCGAGTGCCTCACCGGCCTCGGCTATTCGGTGGCGCTCAACGACCCCTACAAGGGGGTCGAGCTGGTGCGCGCCTACGCCGACCCGGCCTCCGGCCGCCACAGCCTCCAGGTCGAGATCAACCGCCGCCTCTACATGGACGAAACCACCTTCGAAAAATCCGCCGACTACGCCGCCACCGGCGCGGCGGTGGCGCGGCTGATCGCCACCGTGGTCGCGTTCGCCCAAACCGCATGAGTATCTGGAAAAGAGTCGCACCATCATGTCGTCGGATTCGCTCGACACCCTCTCCATCCTCGAGACCCTCGTGGCCTTCCCCACCGTCAGCCGCGACTCCAACCTCGCGCTGATCGACTGGATCGAGGCCTACGCCCGGCGCTGCGGCGCCGCCACCCGCCGCACCTTCAACGCCGAGGGCACCAAGGGCAACATCCTGGTCTCCGTGGGTCCGCCCGAGGTGGCGGGCGTGATGCTCTCCGGCCACACCGACGTGGTGCCGGTGGACGGCCAGGACTGGAGCAGCGACCCCTTCGTCCTCACCGAGCGGGACGGCCGCCTCTACGGCCGCGGCGCGTGCGACATGAAGGGGTTCCTGGCGGTGGCGCTGGCGTGGCTGCCGCGCTTCGCCGCCGCGCCGCTCGCCAAGCCTTTGCACATCGCCTTCTCCCACGACGAGGAGGTGGGCTGCATCGGCGTGCAGAGCCTGATCGAGGACTTGAAGCACCTGCCCGCGATCCCCGAGGTGTGCATCGTCGGCGAGCCGACGATGATGCGGCCGATGCTCGCCCACAAGGGCAAGGTCAACGTGCGGGTGCGGGTGAAGGGCTTCGAGTGCCACTCCTCCCTCGCCCCCACCGGCGTCAACGCGGTGGAATACGCCGCCGAGCTGATCGCGTTCCTCAAGGGCATGGCGCGGAAGAAGAGCAATGAGGGGCCGTTCGACACGATGTTCGACATCGCCCACACCACCGTCCACGTGGGGCTGATCGAGGGCGGCACCGCCCTCAACATCGTGCCGCAGGACTGCTGCTTCGATTTCGAGATCCGCGCGATCCCCGGCGACGACCGCATGGCGATGCTGGACGAGATCAAGGCCCACGTCGCCGACGAGCTGGAACCGGCGATGAAGGCGATCCACCCCTCCTGCGGCTTCTCGTGGGAAATCCTCTCCTCGGTGCCCGGCTCCGACACCGACCCCAACGACCCGGCGGTGCACATGGTCAGCCAGCTGTCGGGCGCCAACAGCTACGGCAAGGTGGCCTTCGGCACCGAGGCCGGGCGGTTCCAGACCCGCTGGGGAATGTCCACGGTGATCTGCGGCCCCGGCGACATCGACCAGGCCCACAAGCCCGACGAGTTCATCGACCTCGACCAGATCCGCGCCTGCGAATCCTTCGTCGGCCGCCTGCTGGAGCGGATGCGCGCGGTCTAAACGGCCGCCATCACCCGTTCGGCGAGGGCGAGGGCGAGGGCGTCCGCGCCCGGCGGCGCCACCACCTGAATGCCGAGCGGCAGGCCGGTGTCGGCGCAGGCGAGGCCCGGCACCGCCACGCACGGGCCGCGCAGCAGCGTCCACAGGCGGTTGAAGTCGGGGCTGCCGGTGCCCGCGGCGAACGGCGGCGCCACCCCCGGCGCGGCGGGCGTGACCAGCGCCGCCACCCCGGCGGCGGCGAGGTGGCGCGGCAGTTCGGCGATGGCGGCGTCGCGGCAGGCATAGGCTTCGCGCACCGTGGCGGGGTCGAGGGCGCGTCCGGCGGCGAGGGCGTCGCGCAGCGCCGCCGACAGACGCTCGCCGTGAACCTCCGCCTCGAACGCCAGACAGCGCGCGCTTTCCCACGCCATCACGGTGCGCTGCGCCGCCATCGCCTCGGCGTAGAGGGGCGGCAGTTCGCAAGGCACGGCGGCGATTCCGGCGGCGGCGAGGCGGCGCGGCAGGTCCTCGGCGAAGGCGCGCCGCATCGCCGGGTCCGCCAGCTCCCACGCGGGCGAACCGCAAAGGCCGAGGCGGGGAAGCGCGCCGCGCGGCGGGTCGAGGGGCACGCCCGAAACCGCCGCCACGAACAGGCGGCAATCCGCCACGCCGCGCGCCAGCACGCCGACGGTGTCGAGGGAGGTGGCGTAGGGCTTGATGCCGGTGGGGTCGACGGTGCCGAAGCTGGGCTTGTAGCCCACCACGCCGCAATAGGCGGCCGGGCGCACGATCGACCCGGCGGTCTGGGTGCCGACGGCCAAGGGCAGCATGCCCGCCGCCACCGCCGCCGCCGAGCCGCTCGACGAGCCGCCGGGGGTGCGCGAAAGGTCGCGCGGGTTGCGGGTCGGCCCGGGGTGGAAGGCGGCGAACTCGGTGGTGACGGTCTTGCCCGCCACCGCCGCCCCGGCGGCGCGCGCCAGCGACACCACCGCCGCGTCGAACGGCATCCGCACCCCGGCGTAGATCGGCGAGCCGCAGCCGGTGGGCCAGTCGCGGGTGGCGGCGAGATCCTTGATCCCCACCGGCAGGCCGCCGAGGGGGCCGGGGCAGCCCGCCGCGTCCACCCGCGCCGCCTGGGTCCGCCAGAGGTCGGCGTCGAGGGCGGCGAAGGCGGAAACCTCCGGCTCCCGCGCCGCGATCCGCGCGAGGCAGGACTCCGCCAGCGCCACGGCGGTGAGCCGCCCCGCCGCGATCGCCGCCCGCGCCGCAACGGCGGAGAGGTCGCAGGGTTCGGGCGTCACCCGCCGAGGCTCCGCCAGTCATCGAGAATCGCGCCGTAGATCGTCACCGCCGCGTCGATCTTCGCCACCTCGGCGTATTCGTCGGTCTGGTGCGCCTGGGCGGTTTCGCCGGGGCCGAGGATCAGCGTCGGCGGATGGCCGAGGGCCGGGGTGAGCACCGAGGCGTCGGTGAAGAACGGCGCCGACTGGGGCGCGAACCGCTCGCCCAGCACCGCGCAGGCGCAGGCGATGGCGCGCGCCGCCCAGGGCGCGTCCGGCTCGGTCCACACCCCGCCCAGGTCGAACAGGGTGGTGATCGCGGCGGATTCGCCGATCACGCCGGTGAGGTCCTCGCGCACCGCCGCGTGATCCATCCCCGGGATGGTGCGCACGTCCACCAGGATTTCCGCCCGGTCGGGCACCGAGTTGATGTTGAGGCCGCCCGAAACCTTGCCGACGTTGAGGGTCGGCGGCCCGAGCACCGGATGGCGGGCGACGTTGAAGTCGAAATCCGCGAGCCGGGCGATCGCCCGCGCCGCCTTGTAGACGGCGTTGTCGCCCAGTTCGGGCATCGAGCCGTGGGCGGTCACGCCCGAGGTTTCGGCCTTCAGCCACAGCGCGCCCTTGTGGCCGATCATCGGCCGGTTGCCGGTCGGCTCGCCCACCAGCAGCGCCGCCGCCCGGGGCAGCAGGCCGCCCTCGGCCATCGCCAGGGCGCCGTCGCAGCCGGTTTCCTCGCCTGCGGTGATCGCCAGCACCACCTCCGGCCCGTCCTTCAGCGCCGCCGCCCGCGCCTCGGCGGCGACCACGAACGCGGCGATGCCCGACTTCATGTCGGAGCTGCCGCGGCCGTAGAGCCGCCCGTCCTTGATCTCGCCCGCGAACGCGTCGACGCTCCAGGGCTTGGCGCCCAGGGGCACGGTGTCGACGTGGCCGGTGAACACCAGGGCGGGCGCGTCGCGGCGGCCGATCCGCGCCAGCAGGTTGGCGCGCCCCTCGCCGATCGGCTGAAGGGTGCAGGCGAATCCGGCCGCCTCCAGCCGCCGCACCAGGTGCGCGACGCACGCGCCCTCCCGGCCCGGCGGGTTGATGGTGTCGAACGCGACCAGTTCGCGGGTCAGCGCGACGGCGGGGGAAAGCTCGGTCATGGCGGTGTCGTCCTACCCGAAATAGGCGGCGTGGAACTCGGCGTTGGACTTGAGTTCCGCCGCGGTGCCTCCGGCGACCACGCGGCCGCCGGACAAAACGTATCCGGCGTCGGCGATCGCGAGGGTCTGGTGGACGTTCTGCTCCACCAGGAACACGGTGATGCCGCGCGCGCGGATGCCCTCGATGATGCGGAAGTTTTCCTTCACGTACAACGGCGACAGGCCGAGCGAGGGTTCGTCGACGATCAGCAGCCGGGGCTTGCCCATCAGGCCGCGGCCGATCGACACCATCGCCTGCTCGCCGCCCGACATCGTGCCCGCCAGCTGGTTGCGGCGCTCGGCGAGGCGGGGGAAGGTGTCGTAGACCTCCGCCAGGCGGCGCTTGATCTCCGCCTCCGAAGGCTCCTGATAGGCGCCGAGGCGCAGGTTCTCGGCCACCGTGAGCTTGGGGAACATCCGCCGCCCCTCGGGGATGCAGGCGACGCCCCGGGCGATCACGCGGTGGGTGGCCTCGCCGGTCACCTCGGCGCCGAACACCTTGACGCTGCCCGCGCGCGGCGGGGTGAGGCCGAGGATGGCGCGGATCAGCGTGGTCTTGCCCGCGCCGTTGGAGCCGAGCAGGCAGGTGATGGTGCCGGGGGCGACCGTCAGCGACACGTCGATCAGCACGTCGGCCTTGTCGTAGGCGGCGTGGAGGCCGGAAATTTCGATGGCTGCGTCCATGTCCGCCCCCTCACGCCGAACCGAGATAGGCTTCCTGCACCAGGGGGTCGGAGGCGACCTCCTGGTAGGTGCCCTCGGCGATCTTCTCGCCGTAGTTCAGAACCACGCAGCGGTCCGAGACCCGCTCGATCACCCCCATCTCGTGCTCCACCAGGATGATCGTGAGGTTCCCCAGGCGCTCGCGCACCGCGAGGATGTCGCTCATCAGCTGGTGGGTTTCGTCGTGGGTCATGCCCGCCGAGGGTTCGTCGAGCAGCAGCAGCTTCGGCCGGGCGATCAGGGCGCGGCAGATCTCGATGCGCCGCCGCTCGATCATCGGCAGCGCGCCGACCGCCTGGAACATGCCGTCGGCGAGGCTCGGGGAGAACAGCGCCACCAGTTCCCGCGCCTCGGCGAAGGCGGCGTCGTGCTCGGCCTTCAGCGCCCTGCGGGCGAACAGGTTGTGCCACAGGCCGCGATTCAGGCGGCCGTGGTTGCCGACCATGATGTTGTCGAAGATCGAGAGTTCCAGGCACAGCCGCGAGCGCTGGAAGGTGCGCGCGATGCCGGCGCGGTAGACCGCCTGGGGCGAGGCGCCGGTGATGTCGGCGCCGTCGAAGGCGATGCGGCCGCCGTTGGGGGCGTAAAGCCCGGTGAGGACGTTGAACGAGGTGGTCTTGCCCGAGCCGTTCGGCCCGATCAGGCCGAGAATCTCGCCGCGGGCCACGCCGAAGGAGACGTCGTTCAGCGCACGCACGCCGCCGAAGCTCTTGGCCACGCCTTCGAGGCTGAGGAGCATCTCGCCGCTCATCGCCCGCCCTCCGGAAAATAGCGCCGCACCCGGCGCGGCAGCAGCCCCGAGGGGCGGAACAGCAGGATCGCGATCACCACCGCCGAGAACAGCAGGAAGCGGTATTCCTGGATCGCCTGGAGCTTCTCCGGCAGCACCACGACGATGGCGGCGGCGAGGATCATCCCCCACGGGCTGCCCATGCCGCCCAGCAGCACGATGGCGACGAGGATCAGGCCGTCGGAAAAGGTGAAGCTGGTGGGCGCAACATAACCCTGCATGCAGCCGTAGAGCGCCCCGGCGACGCCGATGATGGCGTTGCCGAGCACGAACGCGAAGATCTTGTTGCGGCGGATGCCGATGCCGTAGCAGGCCGCGCCGGTCTCGTCGAGCCGCACCGCGTCGAGGGCGAGGCCGAGCCACGAGCGCTCCAGCCGCCGCACCAGGGTGAAGGCGAGCGCCAGCAGCGCGAACGCCGCCAGCGCGTAGTTGAGGTAGAACGACGCGTCGGCGCCGAACAGCGTCGGGGCGTCGCCGAAGTCCCAACCCAACACGTTCATCGCCGCCACCGGCAGGCCCTGCGGCCCGCCGAAGGCGTCGTTGACCTCGAGGAAGGTTTTGAACAGCACCGCGAAGGCGATCGTCACCACCGCCGCGTAGTGGCCCCGGGTGCGCACCACCGGCACCACCAGGGCGAGGCCGACCAGCGCCGCGAACAGACCGCCCAGGGGCAGCGACAGGATCGCCGGAACGCCGGAGCCCACCAGCTTGGCCGAGGTGTAGGCGCCGATGCCGAAAAACGCCGCGCCCGCGAAGTTGACCACCCCGGCATAGCCGAACTGGACGTTGAGGCCGAGGGCGACGGTGGCGTAAAGCATCACCGTGGCGAGCATCAAGAGCGGAAAGTGGTCCTCGGCGAAGGCGGCGACCACGCCCAGACCGGCGGCCGCCACCAGCGCCGACAGCGCGCCCGGGGAGGCCAGCGCGGCGCGGGACACCGCCTCGGCCACGCCCGCCCGCCCGGCGAGCCAGGCGGCGAGGGCGGCGGCGGCGATCAGCGAGATCACCGCCACGTCGCTCTCCTGCTCCATGAACACGATGGCGAAGACCATGCCCGCGAGAACGGCGGCGGCGGCGACGGCAAGGGGGGGAAAGCGGTTCAGCATCGTCACACCCGGTCGCTGGCGCGTTCGGGGATCAGGCCGGTGGGCTTCCACGCCATCAGCGCGATCACCACCGCGAAGGCGAACACGTCCTTGTAGGCGGAGGCGAACGGCATCGCCACCGCGCCGATCATCTGCAACGCGGCGAACAAAAAGCCGCCGAGGATCGCGCCGTAGAGGTTGCCGAGGCCGCCGATGATCGCGGCGGAAAAGCCGATCAGGCCGAGCAGCAGGCCCATGCCGAAGTTGATCTCGTTGTAGTAGAGGCCGTTCATCACCCCGGCGACGGCGGCGATCGACGAGCCGAGGGCGAAGGTGACGAGCACGATTAGGGTGTAGTTGATGCCCATGGTGCGCGCGGTTTCCTCGTCCTGCGCCACGGCGCGGATCGCGAGGCCGAGGCGGGTGCGGTTGATGAGGAGATGCAGCCCGACGATCACCAGCACGCCGGTCACCACCAGGATCGAACTGTCGGCGCGCAGGGTGAACTGCCCCCACTGCCACGACGAGGTCGGCAGCAGCGCCGGGAACGCCTTGGGGTTGGAGCCGTCCGGGTAGAACAGGCGGACGCTCTCGCGCAGCGCGGTGCCGAGCATCAGGGTGGCGAGCAGGATGTTGAGCCGGGGCGCGCTCTTGAGCGGCAGGATCAGCCATCGCGCGATCGCCGCGCCGAGGGCGGCGGTGCCCGCCAGGGCGAACACCACGGTCGCCGCGAGCTGCGCCAGCGGGTGCGAGAAGCCGAGCGCGGCGGCGCCCGAGGCGGCGGTGAAGCCGGTGAACGCCCCCACCATCAGCACGTCGCCGTGGGAGAACTTGATCACGTCCAGCACCCCGAAGAACAGGGTGAAGCCGACCGCGACGAGGGCGTAGACGGTGCCCAGCATCAGGCCGTTGACGACGTATTGGCCGAAAAGATCCATGCGTCCGCTCGCTGGAGAATCCGATGGGCGGGGAGCGCCGCGCGACGCTCCCCGGTGCGGTGGCTACTTGGCGCCGGCGAGCTTGCGCTTGCCCGCGGCGTATTCGCTGTCTTCCCACAGCACCCACTTGCCGTCCTGGATCACGTATTTGGTGATCAGGGCGACGGTGTTCTGGCCGTGGTCGTCGAAGGTGATCGGGCCGACGATGCTGTCGCGGTTCTTGATGTCGTCGAGGTAGGCGGTGACCTTCTTGCGGTCCGGCCCGACCGCCTCGATGGCGTCGATCAGCAGGTTGGTGGCGGCGAAGGAGAAGGCGCCGTAAGCGTCCGGACCCTGGTCGAACTTGGCCTTCTCGTACTCGGAGAGGAAGTACTGGCCGCCCGGCAGCTTCTCCACCGGCGCGCCCTCGCGGAACGCCAGCACGCCCTCGGCGAGCTTGGGGTCGAGGCCCTCGATGAAGGCGTCGGAGACGATCCCCGACACGCCCTCGAACTGGGCGTTGATACCGAGCTTGTCCATCTGCTGGCGGATGCGGATGCCCAAGGGCGTGAGGCCGCCGAAGTAGATCACGTCGGGCTTCAGCTCCTTCGCCTTGGTCAGCTCGGCGGTGAAGTCCTGCTGGTCGGCGGTGACGCCGAAGGTGGCGAGCACCTTGCCGCCCTTCTCGGTCACGAACTTCGAGAAGTAGGCGTTGTGGCCCTTGCCGTAGTCGGTGGTGTCGTGGAGGATCACCCAGGTCTTGTAGCCCGCCCGGGTCATGAAGTCGGCGGCCACCTCGTTCTGGTTCACCATCGTGCCGTTGACGCGGTGGATCTCCTTGTAGTCGTTGGCGTAGGTGATGTCGGGCAGCACCGCGCCCCACACGATCACCGGCAGGTTGAACTTGTGGTAGACGTCCACCGTGCTCATCGCCACCGCCGAGCAGTAGTGGGTGATGCCGCCCACCACCTTGCGGTCGGCGGCGGCCTTGGTGGCCACCTGCACGCCGACGTTGGGCTTGCACTCGTCGTCCTGGGAGAACAGCTCGTAGGCGTACTTGGCCTTGGGGTCGGCGTTGCGCAGCCGCACCGCCAGTTCGGCCGAGTTGCGGCCGCCCACGCCGATCGAGGCGGTGCCGCCGGACAGCGGGCCGATGAACGCGATCTTGACCGTGTCCTTCGCCGAAGCCGCCGCCAACGGCGACGCGGCGAGCGCGGCCGCGACCAACGCGCCGACGCCGAAACGCAGGATGGATGTCATCTGATGGCTCCTCAGTTTCCCGGCGCCGACGCGACCGGCGGGGTTCGATGGCGCCCAAGCCTGACAGATGGAGTGCGGAATTCAAGTGACTTGAACGGCTTCTGCACGAAATTTCGGCTATGAGCAAAATCGCGCCAAATCCGCCTATTTTCGCGCCACGCCCTGCGGCCCGCCGCAACCCGCCTTTCCCCGCGCTTCCGGCGGCCGCGCGCACGCAGCCGTGCTCAGTAGGTAGGCGGGGTGTTGACCCACAGGATGCGGGCGGGAACGGCTCCGGGGTTGCGGTAGGCGTGGGGCCGCTCGGAGCGGAAGGCGAACGAGTCGCCCTTGGCGAGGCGGACGGTCTCGCCGTCGACGATGAGGTCCAGCTCGCCGTCGAGCACGTAGCCGAACTCCTCGCCCACGTGGCTGGTGGCCCCGGCGGAGGAGCCGCCCGGGCTGACGGTGTGGATGTTGGCCTCGAGCATCAGGCCGTCGCCGCGCGGCATCAGGAACTCCAGCACCACGCTCGGCCCGGCCCCGGCGCGCCCGACGCCGACGGTGGGCCGACCGCCCGCGCGGTGCACCAGCGGCACCTCGGCGGAGGGCATGGCGAACAGGTCGTGCAGCGACACCTCGAGTCCCGAGACGATCCGCCGCACCAGCGCCAGCGACGGCACCGCCCGGCCGGTCTCGATTTTCGAGAGCATGCTTTCCGAGCATTCGGCGAGGTCGGCCAGGTCCTTGAGCCGCATCCCCCTGAGCTTGCGCGCATGCCGCAGGCCCTCGCCCAGGCGTTCGAGCGCCTCGGGCGACGGCATCGCTGCGGTGAGATCGGCGGAATCGGACATGTCGCGCGGCCCGTCGAGTGGGGCGTTCCCGCGAGGGAACTGGTGCCGGTGCACAGATTTGAACTGTGGACCTACTGATTACGAATCAGTTGCTCTACCCCTGAGCTACACCGGCATACCAGTCAGAGGCGCGGAAGATACGGGGATTTTCCGCGCTTGGCAAGCGGCTCCGTCACGCCGCGAGGGCGGCGGCGGCGCGTTCGATCCATTCGCGCTGTTGCGCCGCGTCGGCCCCCTCGGCGGCGAGGATGCGCGCCATGGTGAGCGCCGCGCGGCCGTTGGCGGCGGCGGTGGCGCCCGGCCCGGCGAGCGGCGCCACGGCGGCGCGCGCCTCGGGGTAGGCCTCGGCCAGCAACAGCGCCTCGGCGAGGGCGAAACGGCTTTCCGGATGCTCGGGATTCTCGGCGATCAGCTGGCGCACCCGCTTGGCGCGGGCCTGCGTGTCCTCGCCGCTCCAGAGGTCGAGGTAGGCGCGCAGGATCGCGGGCGCGGGCGCGGCGCGCCACTGCTGCTCCAGCACCTCGGCGGCCTTTTTCTCGCGCCCCTCGGCCAGATGGATGCGCGCCAGGGCGAGCGCCGCGCCGGTGTCCTCCGGCGCCAGGTCGAGGGCCTGGCGGGCGAGCTTGGCGGCATCCGCCAGGCGGCCCTCGCCGCGCGCCGCCTCGGCCCGGGCCATGGCGACGCGGGCGGTCTGGGTTTCGGTGTCGGCGGTGGCGAGCACCCCCTTCTTGCGCGCGGCGTCGAGGATCGCCTGCGCCGCGTCGAGGTTTCCGGCGCGGAGTTCGGCGGCGTAGGCCGCCTCCGCCGCCCACGCCGCCTGCGGCGCGCGGGCATGGGCGCGGCGCGCCAGCTCGGGCAGGCGCGGGTCGTCGGCGGGCAGGGTCTCGATCAGGCCGCGCAGGCCCGCGAGTTCGGTTTCCGGGGTTTCCAGCAGCGCCTCGTAGTGCGCCCGCGCGGCTTCGATGTCGCCCCGGGCGCGGTCGGCCCCGGCGGCGAGCAGGTGGGTGAGCTGCGGATTCTTGAGCGCCTTGTCGGCGTCCTTGATGCAGCGGCGCGCGGTGTCGGCGTCGCCCGCCGCGAGGGCGGTGACCGCCCCGGCGAGGGCGGCGGTGCCCTTGACCTGGCGGCGCTCGCGGCGGCTGCGGGCGAAGCGCCCGGGCAGGCCGAGGAACCCGGCGACGAAGCGCAGCACGACGTAGAGCACGAAGGCGATGGCGAGGGCGCCGACGATCGTCACCGGCACCGAGGTGTCCACCTGCCAGGCGAGCCAGCGCACCGTCACCTCGCCGGGATGGTCGGCGAGCCACACCGCGCCGCCCACCAGCGCCGCGACCGCGATCAGGTATCCGAGAATCCTCAGCATGGCGTCAGCCTCCCGTCTTCTGCGTCGGCTGCTGCATCGCGCTGGCGGCGACGCGGGCGAGGGCGTCGGCGGTGAGCGTCGAGAGTGCGGCGTCGAGCTGCACGCGGCGTTCGGCGCGGGCGAGCCACGGCTTCAGCGCCGCCGCCACCGCCGGGTCCTGGATGCTGCCGAGTTCGCGGATCGCGCCGGAGAGGTCGCCGCCGTCCATCAGGCGCTCGGCGCGCACCAGCACCGCGCCGACGCTGTCGGTGTCGGAGCCGCCGTCGATGCGGCGCACCGTCACCAGGCCGGAGACGCGGGCGAGGGTCTTGTCGAGCAGGCCGTCGCCCGCCGGGGCGTTGGCGGCCTTGGCGGCGGCGGTGGCGGTGCGCTGGAAGCCCTGGCGCAGCGCCGCCACCGTCGGCACCCCTTCGGCGGCGACGGCGGCGAAGGCCTCGGCGCGGGCGTCGAAGGCGGATTTGTCGTCGGCGAGGGCGCGGGCGGTGCGCAATTCGGCGTCGAAGGGTTCGCCGTCCTGGGCCTTGGCGCGCAGCTGCACCACCGCCAGAAGGTTGGCGAGGGAGGCATCGTGGCGCGACACCATGGCGCGGGCCATCGCCTCCACCTCGGTGATGCGGTCGTTGAGCTTGAGCACGCTCGACGCCTCGGCGCGGCTGGCCTCGACGGCGGCGACGCGGCGGGAGATCGCCTCCAGCTCGTCGCGCTGGGCGATGCCGCGCTGCTCGATCTTGCCGGAAAGGGTCTTGGCGTTCTCGGCGAGCTGTTCCACCCGCCCGGCGATCAGGTCGAGGCGGTGCGGCACGTCGCCCGCCGCGCCGGAGGCCTGCGGCGCGCCCGAGCCGCCGCCCACCGACAGGGAGCCGAGGCGGGAATCGAGGGCGGCGAGGCGCTCCTTGAGGGCGCCGATCTCGGCGACGACGTTGCCCGAGGGCGGCACCGCGTCGGTGACGTCCTCGATCATGCCGCTCATGGTCTTGACCTCGGCGCGCAGGCGGGCCAGCTCGGTGCGGTTGGCGTCGACGTTCTTTTCGAGATCGGCGATCAAGGCGCGGGTCTCGCTCACCGGCAGGTCGGGGAGATAGCTGCGGTAGGGCATCGGCACCTTGTCGCGCCAATACGGAACCGACGCATAGGCGCCGAGGCCGACCACCGCCGCCAGCAGCAGCGCGATCATCGTGCCGCGGCCCGAGCCGCCCGACGGCGCCTCCTCCTCGGCTTCCTCGACGGTCGGCTCCTCGGCCGCGCGCTCGGCTTCCGCCTCCGCCGCGACCGGCACCGGGGCCTCGCCTTCGGCTTCCTTTTCCGGGGTCATCGTGCTGTCTCCACCGTTTGCCTCCGCCGCGGGCGCGGCGACGGGTTCGTCGTCCGCCGGTCGGTCCGCATCGAGAACCGCCAGCAGCGCCTCCTGTTCCGGGTGCGGCGCCACCCGCACGTCGCGCCACGGCGCGGCGCGCAGCCGCTCCGCCACCGCAGGCGACAGCGCGTAGGCCGTGAGAGCGGCCAAGTGGCCGTCCACACCCGCATTTTTAGCCAGAGTAACGAAAGTCTCGGCGGTGCGGGGCGAAAAAAACAGCGCCGCGTCGAGCGCCCCGGATTCCAAGGCTTCCACCAGCTCCCCCGACAGCGCCACGGCGGTGCGGGATTCGTAGAGCTGCACCTTGCGCACCTCGAATCCGCGTTGCGCGAGAGCGCCTTGCAGGTCGCCCGCGACGACGTTGGCGGCGACGTGGAGCAGCGGCCCGAGGGCGGGTTCGAGTTCGTGCGCCACCAGTTCGGCGAGCAGGTCCACGTCGCCCCCCGCCGCGTGGACGTGGGTGTAGCCGAGGCGCCGCGCCTCCGCCGCCGAGGCCTCGCCCACGGCGTAGACCGGGGTTTCGCGGTCGGCGGAGGCCGCCGCCATGGCGCGCACGCCGTTGGCGCTGGTGAACAGCACCGCCTGGATGCCGCGCATGTCGAGCTGCGGCGCGGCCACCGGCACCACCGCCAGCATCGGCTCGATCCGCACGCCGTAGCCGCGCGCCCGCAGCAGCGCGGCGGTCTCCTGGGCGTCGTCGTGGGGACGGGTGACGAGAACCTGCATGCCGGTCTCCTTTCGGGGTCAGAGGCCTCCGCTCGCGGCCTTCACCTCGCGGCCCGCGTCGGAGCCGATCGCCTCGGCCTCCGCCACGGCGCCCGCGCGGCGGGCCTCGAAGATCGCCGAGCCGTCGGGCCGCGCGAGGCGGCCGAGGAACGACAGGCGGCCATCCGCGCCCAGGCGCGCGAGGCCGCCGATGGGGGTGCGGCAGGAGCCGTCGAGCACCCGCAGGAAGGCGCGCTCGCACGCCACCTCGGCGAAGGTGGCGGCGTCGGCGATGCGCGCCAGCCACGCTTGCGCGCGGGCGTCGTCGGTGCGGCAGGTGACGCCGATGGCGCCCTGCGCCACCGCGGGCAGCATCTCCTCCACCGTGAGGATTCCGGCGGCGCGGTCGGCGAGGCCGAGGCGGCGCAGGCCCGCCAGCGCCAGCAGGGTCGCGTCCACCACGCCGTCGGCGAGCTTGGCGAGGCGGGATTGCACGTTGCCGCGGAAGGTCACCACCTTGAGATCGGGCCGCCGCGCCAGCACGAAGGCGCCGCGCCGCAGGCTGGCGGTGCCCACCGTCGCACCCCCGGGCAGGGCGTCGAGGGAGGCGGCGACCGGCGAGAGAAAGGCGTCGCGCGGGTCCTCGCGCGGCAGCATGCAGGGCAGGTCGATGCCCTCGGGCAGCCAGGTCGGCACGTCCTTCATCGAGTGCACCGCGATGTCGATGCGGCGTTCCAGCATCGCCTCGTCGATCTCCTTGGTGAACAGGCCCTTGCCCCCGGCCTCGGACAACGGCCGGTCGAGGATGCGGTCGCCGCTGGTCTTGATCACCAGCACCGCGATGGCGCCGTCGGCGGCGAGTTCGGGCACGGCGGCGCGCAGGGCGGCGGCGACCATGTCGGTCTGGGCCAATGCCAGGGGGCTGCCGCGGGTTCCGATGGTGAGAAGCGGGTGGGACATGAACGCACAACTCTGGTAAATCGACGGGCGGGCCGGGGTTTCCCCGGCGCTTTACCTGTTGTAGAGATTGGCCCCGCGCCTGCAAAGGGGTAATTGAAACGCGATGATCGTCCTCGGCATCGAAACCAGTTGCGACGAAACCGCCGCCGCCGTCGTCGGCGACGACCGCCGCATCCTGTCCAACGTCGTCGCCTCGCAGATCGCCACCCATCGCCCGTTCGGCGGCGTGGTGCCGGAAATCGCGGCGCGCGCCCACCTCGGGCAGATCGACGCGGTGATCCGCGCGGCGCTCGCCGAGGCGGGCGTGGGCGTGGGCGACCTCGACGCGGTGGCCGCCGCCGCCGGGCCGGGGCTGATCGGCGGCGTGCTGGTGGGCGTCACCGCCGCCAAGGCGATCGCGGCGGCGCGCGGCATTCCGTTCGTGGCGGTGAACCATCTGGCGGGCCACGCCCTCACCGCCCGCCTCACCGACGGCGTGCCCTTCCCCTTCCTGCTGCTGCTCACCTCCGGCGGCCATTGCCAGACCCTGATCGTCAAGGGGCCGGAGGACTACGTGCGCCTCGGCACCACCATCGACGACGCGGCGGGCGAGGCCTTCGACAAGACCGCCAAGATGATCGGCCTGCCCTACCCCGGCGGCCCGGAGATCGAACGCCACGCGGCGGGCGGCGACCCCAGGCGCTTCCCCCTGCCGCGGCCGATGAAGGGCGCGCCGGGGTGCGACTTCTCCTTCTCCGGCCTCAAGACCGCGGTGCGCCACACCCTCGACAAGCTCCCCGGCCCGCCGTCCCCCGCCGACGTCGCCGACCTCTGCGCCGCGATCCAGGCGGCGATCACCGATTCCCTGTGCGCGCGCCTCAAGCCCGCGCTCGCCGCCTTCCGCGCCGCCTGCCCCGAAGGGCGGCACCTGGTGGTGGCGGGCGGCGTCGCCGCCAACCGCCATCTGCGCGCCGCGCTGGCCGCCCAGGCGGAGAAATCCGGGCTTGCGTTCGTGGCGCCGCCGCTGCCACTCTGCACCGACAACGGCGCGATGATCGCCTGGGCGGGGCTGGAACGGCTGCGGCACCTCGGCCACGGCGATCCGCTCGACTTCAAACCCCGGCCGCGCTGGCCGCTCGACGGCGACGCCCCGAAGGCGCGCGGCGCGGGCGTCAAAGCCTAGGAGACCCCATGGAACGGATCGGCATCGTCGGCGCGGGCGCATGGGGCACCGCCTTGGCCATCGTCGCCGCCCGCGCCGGGCGCGAGGCGGTGCTGTGGGCCCACGAGCCGGAGACCGCGCGGGGCATCGCCGCCGCCCGCGAAAACCGCGTCTACCTGCCCGGCATCCCCCTCGACCCCCTGATCGCGCCGACCGCGAACCTCGCCGAGGCCGCCGCCTGCGACGTGGTGCTGTGGGTCACCCCGGCGCAGTTCGTGCGCCCGGTGCTGCGCCAGTTCGCCCGCCACCACCGCCCCGGCACGCCGGTGGTGATGTGCGCCAAGGGCATCGAGGAAGGCAGCTTCGCCCTGATGAGCGACGTGCTGGCGGATGAACTGCCGGAGGCGCCCTGGGGCGTGCTCTCCGGCCCCACCTTCGCCGCCGAGGTGGCGCGCGGCCAGCCCACCGCCATCACCCTCGCCTGCGAAGACGAATCCCTCGCCGCCCGCCTCGCCGACGCGCTGGCAGCGCCGGGCTTCCGCCCCTATTGGTCGAAGGACGTGATCGCGGCGGAGGTCGGCGGCGCGGTCAAGAACGTGCTGGCGATCGCCTGCGGCATCGTCTCCGGCCGCAACCTCGGCCACAACGCCCAGGCCGCCCTGATCACCCGCGGCATCGCCGAGATCACCCGTCTCGCGGTGGCGAAGGGGGCGGAGGAGGTGTCGCTGATGGGCCTCGCGGGCCTGGGCGATTTGATCCTCACCGCCACCTCGATGATGTCGCGCAACTTCTCGCTCGGCGCGGCGCTGGGCGAGGGGCAGAGCCTCGAGAGCATTCTCGGCGCGCGCCGCGCCGTCACCGAAGGGGTGTTCACCGCCCGCGCGGTGCGCGACCTCGCCGCCCGCACCGGCATCGACATGCCGATCGCCTCCGCCGTCGCCGCGATCCTGTTCGACGGCGCGGGCATCGACGCCACCATCACCGACCTGCTCGCGCGGCCGCTCCGCGCCGAGCGCGACTGAAGCCAAAGGGAGAAACGTCCATGCTGTTCGCCGTCACCTGCCTCGACAAGCCCGGCGCCCTCGAGACCCGCCTCGCCAACCGCGCCGCCCACCTGGAGTACGCCGCCAAGCTGCCGCTGGTGGTGGGCGGGCCGATGCTCGCCGACGACGGCGAGGGCATGGTCGGCTCGCTGCTGGTGATCGAGGCGCCCGACCGCGAAAGCCTGGAAAAGACCCTCGCCGAGGACCCCTACGCCAAGGCGGGCCTGTTCCAGAGCGTCACCATCCGCCCGTTCAAGAAGGTGTTCCCGAAGTAGGACACCCTTTTCCCCCGGCCGATCGGAGCTATCTAGGGAACATCGAGGAGATGCCGACATGGCCCATTGGCTGCTGAAATCCGAACCCGGCGAGTGGAGCTGGGACGACCAAGCCGGCGTGGAACGCGAGGCGTGGACCGGCGTGCGCAACCACCTGGCGGCGCGCCACCTGCGGGAGATGCGCGCCGGCGACACCGCGTTCTTCTACCACTCGGTGACCGAGAAGCGCGTCGTCGGCATCGTCGAGATCGTCGGCGAGGCGGAGCCGGACCCTACCGACCCGTCGGCCAAGTTCGTGATCGTCTGGGTCAAGGCCAAGGCGCCGCTGCCCCAGCCGGTAGACCTCGCCACCATCAAGGCCGACCCGGAGCTGGCCGAGTTGCCGCTGGTGCGCCAGGCGCGCCTGTCGGTGATGCCGATCCCCGACGCGGCGTGGGCCAAGATCTGCCGGATGGGCGGGGTGGAGGCATGATCCGCTGCGTCGTGTTCGACTTCGACGGCACCCTGGTGATGTCCAACGCCATCAAGCGGGAGGGCTTTTTCGCCGTCACCGCCGCGGTGGCGGGCGGGCGCGCGGCGATGGACGCCCTGCTCGCCGACCCGCCGGGGGACCGCTACGCGATTTTCGCCGCCTTCGCCGCCCGCTTCGGCCTCGACGCCGGGGAGTTGGCGGAGGCCTACGGCGCATGGTGCGAGGCGGCGATCCTCGCGGCGCCCGAGCGCGACGGCGCCGCCCACCTGCTGGCGCGGCTGAAGCGCGACGGCATCCGCATCTGGATCAATTCGGCGACGCCCGAGGCGCCGCTCCGCAGCGTCGTGGCGCGGCGCTACCCGGCCGGAACCTTCGACGGCGTGCTCGGTGGCCACGGCCGTAAGGTGCCCAACCTGCTGGCGGTGATGCGGAGCGAGGGCCTCGGCCCCGAGGACCTGCTGATGGTGGGCGACGGCTTCGACGACCGCGACGCCGCCGCCGAAATCGGCTGCGCCTTCGCCGGGCTGGACCGCGGCACCCTCGCCGCCCGCCCCGACTGCGGCGACCTGGTCGCCGACCTGCGTGAACTCGAAACCCTGTTCGACGAGGTGCCCGCATGAACCTGTCGTGTTTCAAGGCCTACGACATCCGCGGCCGCGTGCCCACCGAGCTGGATCCGGAACTGGCGCGTCGCATCGGCCGCGCCTTCGCCGAGGTGGTGGAGCCGGGGACCGTGGTGGTCGGCCACGACGCCCGGCTGGAAAGCCCCGAGCTGGCGCGCGCGCTGATCGACGGCCTCACCCAGGGCGGCGCCGACGTCGTCGACATCGGCCTGTGCGCCACCGAGGAAGTCTACTTCCAGACCGCGCACCGGGAGGCCGAGGGCGTCGGCGGCGGCATCATGGTCACCGCCAGCCACAACCCCAAGGGCACCAACGGCATGAAGCTGGTGCGCCAGGGGGCGCGGCCGATCTCGGGCGACAGCGGCCTCGACGCGATCCGCGCGCGCGTCGCCGCGCCCGAGCCGCCGGTGCGGCGGGTCGGCAAGGCGGTACGCGACGCCGACAAATCCGCCTACGTCGAGCACCTGTTGAGCTTCGTCGACGCCGCCCAGCTGAAGCCGCTGAAAATCCTCGCCGACGCGGGCAACGGCGTGGCCGGGCCGATCGTCGAGCGGCTGGCGCAGCGCCTGCCCTTCGCCATCGAGCTGGTGCGCGGCACGCCGGACGGCGAGTTCCCCGACGGCGTGCCCAACCCGCTGCTGCCGGAAATGCGCGCCGCCACCGCCCAGGCGGTGGTGCAGCACCAAGCCGATTTCGGCGTGGCGTGGGACGGCGACGCCGACCGCTGCTTCCTCTACGACGGCGAGGGCAACTTCATCGAGGGCTACTACCTCGTCGGCCTGCTGGCGGAGGCGATGCTCGCCCGCCACCCGGGCGCCAAGATCATCCACGACCCGCGCCTGGAATGGAGCACGGTGGCCGACGTCGACCGCTGCGGCGGCACCGCGGTGCGCTGCAAGACCGGCCACGCCTTCATCAAGGAGCGGATGCGCAAGGAAGACGCGGTCTACGGCGGCGAGATGAGCGGCCACCACTACTTCCGCGATTTCGCCTACTGCGACACCGGCATGGTGCCGTGGCTCCTGATCGCGTCGCTGGTCTCGGCCTCGGGCAAATCGCTCGCCGAACTGGTGCGGGAGCGCATGGCCGCCTTCCCCTGCTCGGGCGAAATCAACTTCGAGACCGACGCGGCCGCCGCCACCGACCGCATCCTTGCCCACTACCTACCGATGAACCCCGAGCGCGACGACACCGACGGCGTCTCGCTCGACTTCGGCGACTGGCGCTTCAACCTCCGCCGCTCCAACACCGAACCCCTGCTCCGCCTCAACATCGAAACCCGCGGCGACGCCGTGGCGGTGCGCTACCACCTCGAAGCCCTCACCGCCCTGATCGGCACCGAGCCGAAAGGGGCGCATTGATTCCATTGCCTCCGGCGCGCCTCTGGCTTATCACGACGCGATAGGATTCTCGTGAGGGACAGAATGAGCGAACGGATCTACGTTGCCGGTCATCGTGGTATGGTTGGCTCCGCAATTGTGCGGAAGCTGCTCGCCCTCGGTCATCCCACCGATGCGATCATCACGCGCACCCACGCAGAACTCGACCTGACCCGCCAGGATTCCGTACGTGCTTTTTTCGATGCCGAACGTCCGGATCAGGTTTACCTCGCCGCGGCCAAAGTTGGCGGCATCCACGCCAATTCCACCTACCCGGCCGATTTTATTTACGAAAACCTGATGATCGAGGCGAACGTCATCGACGCTGCCTACCGCTCGGGGGTGAAGAAGCTGCTGTTCCTCGGGTCGAGCTGCATCTACCCGCGCCTCGCGCCGCAGCCGATGGCCGAGGACGCCCTGCTCACCGGCCCCCTGGAACCCACCAACGAACCCTACGCGCTCGCCAAAATCGCCGGGATCAAGCTGTGCGAGAGTTACAACCGTCAGCACGGCGTCGACTACCGCAGCGTCATGCCCACCAACCTCTATGGCCCAGGCGACAACTACCACCCGGAGAACTCCCACGTCATCCCGGCGTTGATCCGCCGCTTCCATGAAGCGAAACAGGCAAACGTCCGCGAAGTGGCGATTTGGGGCAGCGGCACTCCGCTGCGGGAGTTCCTGCACGTTGACGACATGGCGGCAGCCAGTGTGTTCGTGATGAACCTGCCTCACGAGGTCTACCGCACCCACACCCAACCGGCGCTCTCCCATATCAATGTGGGCAGCGGCGCGGAAATCAGCATCGCCGACCTTGCGCGCCTCATCGCCCTCACCCTCGGCTACGCAGGCAGGATCGTCCTCGACGTGGACAAGCCCGACGGCGCGCCGCGCAAACTGATGAACAGCAGCCGCCTTTCGTCCCTCGGCTGGATCCCCGAGATCGGCCTGGACGAGGGCCTCTCCCACGCCTATCAAGATTTCGTCGCGAACCACACCAAAGGACACGAGCGTGCCCGATAATCGGAAAGTTGCCTTGATCACCGGCGTCACCGGCCAGGACGGCGCCTACCTCGCCGAATTCCTCCTTGGCAAGGGGTATGTTGTGCATGGCATCAAGCGCCGCACCAGCCTGTTCAACACCGACCGCATCGATCACCTCTACGCGGACCCGCACGAGAGCGACCGGCGGTTCATCCTCCACCACGGCGACCTCACCGACAGCTCGTCGCTGACGCGGATCATCCAGCAGGTGCGGCCGAGCGAGATCTACAACCTCGCGGCCCAGAGCCACGTGGCGGTGAGCTTCGAGGAGCCGGAATACACCGCCAACTCCGACGCCCTCGGCGCGCTCCGGATCCTCGAGGCGATGCGCATCCTCGGGATGGAGAAGACCTGCCGCTTCTATCAGGCGAGCACCTCGGAACTCTACGGCCTGGTGCAGGAGATCCCGCAGAAGGAAACCACCCCGTTCTACCCGCGCTCGCCGTATGCGGTGGCCAAGCTCTACGCCTACTGGATCACCGTGAACTACCGCGAGGCGTACGGCATGTATGCCTGCAACGGCATCCTGTTCAACCACGAATCACCGCGCCGCGGCGAAACCTTCGTCACCCGCAAGATCACCCGCGGCCTGGCCAACATCGCCCAGGGTCTGGAGCCGTGCCTGTACATGGGCAACCTCGACTCGCTGCGCGACTGGGGCCACGCCAAGGACTACGTGCGCATGCAGTGGATGATGCTGCAGCAGGCGCAGCCCGAAGACTTCGTCATCGCCACCGGGGTGCAGTACTCGGTGCGCGAGTTCATCACCTGGGCCGCCGCCGAGCTGGGCATCACCCTGCGCTTCAAGGGCAACGGGGTGGAAGAGGTCGGGGTGATCGACGCGGTGGCCGGCGACATGGCCCCGGCGCTCAAGGCCGGTGACGTGATCGTGCGGGTCGACCCACGCTACTTCCGTCCGGCCGAGGTGGAAACCCTGCTCGGCGATCCGGCCAAGGCCAAGGAAAAGCTCGGCTGGGTGCCGGAGATCACCGTGCAGCAGATGTGCGCCGAGATGGTCCGCGAGGACCTGAAGGTCGCCCGTCGCCATGCCCTGCTCAAGGAGCACGGCTATGACATTCCGGTGGCCGTGGAGGGCTGAACATGGGACAGGACGCGCGCATCTACGTCGCCGGCCATCGCGGCATGGTCGGCTCGGCCATCGTCCGCCGCCTGCAGGCGCTGGGCCATCGCAACATCGTCACCCGCAGCCATGACGAGCTGGATCTGACCGACCAGATGGCGGTGGAGGCGTTCTTCGTCGGCGAGCAGATCGAGCAGGTCTACCTCGCCTCGGCGCGGGTCGGCGGCATTCACGCCAACAGCGTGTACCCGGCCGAATTCATCTACGACAACCTGATGATCGAAGCCAACGTCATCCACGCCGCGCATCGTCACGGCGTGCAGAAACTGCTGTTTCTCGGCTCCTCGTGCATCTACCCCAAGCATGCCGAGCAGCCGATCCGCGAAGAGTCGCTTTTGACCGGCCCGCTGGAGCCGACCAACGAGCCGTACGCCATCGCCAAGATCGCCGGCATCAAGCTCTGCGAGAGCTACAACCGCCAATACGCGCGCGACTACCGCAGCGTGATGCCGACCAACCTCTACGGCCCGCACGACAACTACCACCCGCAGAACAGCCATGTGATCCCGGCGCTGCTGCAGCGCTTTCACCAGGCCACCCAGCGCGGCGACGAGGAGGTGGTGATCTGGGGCAGCGGCACGCCGATGCGCGAGTTCCTGCATGTGGACGACATGGCCGCCGCCTGCGTGCATGTCATGCAGCTCGACAGCGCGACCTACCGTGCCCACACCCAGCCGATGCTCTCGCACATCAATGTCGGCACCGGTCGCGACTGCAGCATCCGCGAGCTGGCCGAAACCATCGCCCGGGTCACCGAGTTTCCCGGCCGCCTGAGCTTCGACGCCAGCAAGCCCGACGGCACGCCGCGCAAGCTGCTCGACGTGTCGCGCCTCAAGGCGCTGGGCTGGGAGGCGTCGATCAGCCTGGAGGACGGCCTGCGCGATGCCTACCGCTGGTTCGTCGAGCACCAGCATGAGGTGCGCCGCTGATGCATCTGGAGCCGGCGCGCTTTCAGGAGGTGGTGGCGGCCACGCCGCTGGTCTCGATCGATTTGATCGTGCAGCGGCCGGACGGGCGCATCCTGCTCGGCCAGCGGCTCAACCGCCCGGCGCGCGGCTTCTGGTTCGTGCCCGGCGGGCGCATCCGCAAGAACGAGTCGCTGGATGCCGCCTTCGCCCGCCTGACCCAGGGCGAGCTGGGCCGGCGCTTCGAGCGCCGCCAGGCCCGGTTGCTCGGGGTCTACGAGCACTTCTACGCCGACAGCGTGTTCGGCGAAGGCGAAGGGCACCCGGACACCCACTACGTGGTGCTGGGCTATCTGCTGCGTCTTGATCAAGCCGATGAGCTCGAGCCGCCGGCCGAGCAGCACGACCAGTACCGCTGGTGGCTGCCGCAGGATCTGGGCGGCAGCCCGCTGGTGCATCCCCATACCCAGGCATATCTGCCGGCCTGCCAGGCTGCCGGCGACCAACCGTAACCATCAGGGACAGTCCGACCATGACGCGCTTTTGCATCGTCACCATTCACTGGAACGATTTCGCCGGACTCAAGCTGACCTACCAGAGCCTTGCCAGCCAGACCTACGGCGAGTTTCGCTGGATCGTGGTGGACGGCGCCTCCACCGACGGCGCGGTGGAGTGGCTGGCGCGTCTCGAAGAGCCGCGCGCCGAGGTCAGTTCGGAAAAGGACCGCGGCATCTACGACGCGATGAACAAGGGGCTCGAGCGTGCGATGGCCAGCGACGGCTACACGCTGTTTCTCAACGCGGGCGACACCCTCGCCAGCCCCACGGTGCTGGAAAACGTGGCCCGCGCCATCGAGGCGTCAGCCACCCGGCCGGCCTTCGTCTACGGCGACTTCTTCTGGAAATATGCCGACGGCGCGCTGGTGCGGCGCCAGGCCAAGCCGATCGAGCTGCTCTACCGTGGCCTGCCTGCCAGCCACCAGAGCATGTACTTCGCCAACGAAAGGCTGCGTGAGGTGCGCTTTCGCGACGAGTACAAGCTTTCTGCCGACTACTGCATGGTCATCGAGTTTCTCCAGGGCGTCGACCCGGCGAGCGGCGTGCTGCGCCTGCCGATCCCGCTGTGCATCTTCGACACCTGCGGGGTATCGCATAAACGCCGTTTCGACGCGATCAAGGAGGACGCGCAGATCCGCATGCGCTTTCTCAAGCTGCCGCGCTTCAAGGCCTACGTCCTCTACCTGCTGCACTACCTGCACACCCACAGCAAGATCGTGCGCAACGCGCTGACCCACCGCGCACCGTAAGGCGATGCGGTCACCCGCCCGCGTTGCGGGTGACCGTCAGGCGCGCCTTGGGGAACTTCCCCGACCACAACACTCTGTTTTTAGGAGTGCCGCGATGGCAGCGCTGCGATGGCGGAGCGGGAGACGGTAGCGTCCGCCTGCTGCAGGTTCGCTCTCGCAGATTGGCGCATGGTCGACGATGTGCCGCCTGGCCCGCCCAGCGGAGCAACCGGCAATCGGCAACCGGCCTGTGTCGCTGTCGCCCCACAGATCGGAAACCTGTCGATGAAACGATTGCTCGTCCGAAAGGCTGATCCACTGCTCACCAAGATGACCCTGCTGGATGACGCCCAGACCGGTGCGCTGATCACCCGCCTACGCGAGGCGCGCGGCCCGGTGACGGTGGGCTTTCTCAATCAGCACGGCTACAACCTCGCCCAGCAGAGCCCCGAGGTGCACCATAACTTCCTGCAGCTCGACTGCCTGCTGCGCGATGGCATCGGCATCGAGCTGGCCTGCCGCCTGCACGGCATCGACGGCAAGGCCAATCTCAACGGCTCGGACTTCATCCCGCGACTGGTGGACAACTTCCTGCGTGACCGCCAGGTGCCGCGCCAGTTCTTCGCCATGGGCACCGAGGAGCCCTGGCTGAGTCAGGGCGCGCGGGGGCTGTTCCGCGACCAGCCGTTCCATGGCATCGACGGCTTCCGTCCGCTGGATGAGTATCTGGCGTTCTTCCAGGCGCATCACCGGCCCGGGCATTTTCCGGTGATCATCCTTGCCATGGGCATGCCCAAGCAGGAGCTGGTGGCGCAAAGCCTGCGCCGCTCGCTGGGGGTTCCGGCGGTGATCGTCTGCGGTGGCGCAATCCTCGATTTTTCCGCCGGGCGCTTTCCCCGGGCGCCGGCACTGTTGCGCCGCGCCGGGCTGGAGTGGCTGTACCGCCTGAGCAAGGAGCCGCGCCGGCTGTTCGGGCGCTACGTCGTGGGCATCCCGCTGTTTTTCGCCAACGTGGCCGGTAACGCGCTGGGGCGCGGCGCCGGCTTGCGGCGCTGGCTGCCGGCCGAGCGCAAGCGTTGACGCTGCGGCTAACCGATGGTCGTAAGCAGGCTCCGGCCGCTGCTCGGGCGCTTGCGCCGCAGGGCTCGATAGTGGAACCATGATGATGACAAAAAGACATCAAATGGCCTCGGCCTTCCATCGGTTCGGACGGAACCCCGGGAGCGAGTATTCACGTGCCGGCAATAAAACAACGGCAGGCGATCGAGCGGGCGCTGGCCCATCCCTTGTCTCCGATCGACCCGACGCTGCGCGACGCCTTTCATCAGTACCAGCTGCAGCACTACGGGCGCCTGTTGCTGCTGGTGAATCTGCTCGCCCAGCTGGCCTATCTGTCTTACGGCTTCGCGGATGCGGTGGTGCTCCAGGACCTGGGCTGGACCTCGCTGCAGGTGCGCCTGCTGGTGATCGGCACGATGCTGCCGGTGGTGCTCGCGCTGTTTCGCTGGTGCCGCGATGTGCGCGTGCTGGATCTGGCGTTGCCGTTGCAGATTCTGGCGGCGGCGGTGGTCTGGTATGCGCTGCTCTCCCAAAGCAACGAGCCGAGCATTCCGCATTATCTGTATGCCTCGCTGATCTTCATCGTGCTGGCCAATCTGTGCGTGCAGGTCGCCTTCCTGCCGTCCTTGCTGGTGTCGCTGGCGATTTCGGCGGTGACCCTGTATGCCGCCTCCCAGGTCAACCATCAGGATTCGCGCGGCCTGCTGGTGTTCACCCTGGTCTACCTGCCGGTGTTGTTCTTCAGCCTGTTCATGAGCCTGAGCACTACCCTCGATCGGCGCCGGGCGTTTCTGCGCACCGTGCTGCAAGAGCTGACCCAGCAGGCGCTGAGCGAGGCCAACCAGCGCCTGCATGACCTGGCCCATACCGATCCGTTGACCGGCCTGGGCAACCGCCGTCACTTCGAGGAACTCAGTCAGCGCGAGCTGGCCCAGGCGGCGCGCTATGGCCAGCCGTTGTGCGTGCTGATGCTCGATGCCGACCACTTCAAGCGCATCAATGACGGTCACGGCCATGACGTGGGCGACGAAGTGCTGCGCCGCCTCGCCAGTACCTTGCGGGCTGAGCTGCGCGAGGGCGATGTGCTGGCGCGTTTTGGTGGCGAGGAGTTCGCCGTGCTGCTGCCTAACACCGCGCTGGCCGAAGCCGAGCAGGTGGCCGAGCGGCTGCGTGCCGCGGTGGTGCGCCAGTGCATCACCCTGGCCAGCGGGGCGCAGGTGCGCTTTACCATCTCCATCGGCGCCGCTCCCTTCGAAGGCACGCCTTGCGACCTGGGCGCCTTGCTCAAGGCCGCCGACACCGCCCTCTACAGGGCCAAGGCCGAGGGTCGCGACTGCGTCCGCGTCGCCTCGCAGGCGAGCGTGCTGGAGCATGCGGCGGCGAGTGCGGCGGCGAGTGCGGCAGTAGGCTAGGGCCGCCTTCTCGCCGTGCATTGTCCCGGCGGGATGCTTGCGCCGCCGCCAGGCAGCCGTTAGCGTGACTCCCATCACACCAGTGCTAGAGCAGGTGGTCCAGGCGGCTGCCCGCTCCTGGGTCGTCGACGTCGAAACGGCCGCCGGGGGGGCAGGGACGCACGATGCACCGAAACACGCTTATCAACACCAGGGCCGGGCTGCTGGCGGCACTGGTGCTGCTGGTCACCCTGGTGCCGATGTGGGGCTTTCTGCTGCATGGGCTCGGGCAGGAGCGGGCGCTGCTCAATCAGGCCGCGCGCAGCGACGCGATGAACCTGGCAATCGCCTTCGAGGCGCACGTACGCAGCGTCATCCACCACGTCGACATGGTGCTGCTGCGCCTGCGCGAGGATCTGGAACAGGACCCGGAAGCCTTCGAGCGGCTGACTGGCGGTGCTGACCTGCACGAGGGATTGATCGCCCAGTTCTCCCTGATCGATGCCGACGGGCGCCTGGCCAAATCCAGCCTGGCGCCCGTGACCCGTCCGGTCGACCTGAGTGACCGGGAGCATTTTCGCGTGCATCGCGATGCACCCTCGGCCGATCGGCTGTTCATCAGCCGGCCGGTGCTCGGCCGGGTGTCGGGCATCTGGTCGATCCAGTTCACCCGCCCGGTCCAGCGCGACGGCGCGTTCGCCGGTGTGCTGGTGCTTTCGGTGCCGGTTGCACATTTTTCGGACTACTACCGCCAGATCAACCTCGGTGCGAACGGGCAAATCGCCCTGGTCGGCCTGGATCGCGTGCCGCGGGCGTTTGCCTCGGCGACGGTCAACGAAGTCAGTCGTGTCATCGAGGCCGTCCCCGCCGACCGTCCCTATCTGGATCTGGCGAGACCGGCGAACGGCTTTCTCGAGGGCATCAGCGCGTTCGATGGCCGGGTGCGCCTCACCGCCTATCGCCGCCTCGATGGCCACCGGCTGGTGGTATTGGTCCAACTGCTGCCCGAGGACTATCTGGAGGCGTTCCAGCATCACCGTGTGTTGCTGTTGTGGTTCGCCTCCATCGTGACCGTTATCGTCGCCGGCGGGGTGCTGCTGGGGGCGGTGCTGGTTCGCCGACACCTGCTCGACGCCGTCGCCCTGCGCGATGCACACGCGCTGTTGCAGCGCATGATCGGCACCGACACCCTGACCGGCGCCGCCAGCCGCCGGCGGTTTCTCGAAGCCCTGAATGCCGAATACCTGCGCTCGTTGCGTCACGCCGAACCCTTGGCCCTGCTCATGCTCGACCTCGACCACTTCAAGGCGGTGAACGACACCTACGGCCACCCGATCGGCGACGTGGTGCTCAAGGAGTTCGCCGCGCGTTGCCTGCAGGAGCTGCGCGCCAACGACATGCTCGGCCGTCTGGGCGGCGAGGAATTCGCCGTGCTGCTGCCACACACCGATGCCGAGGGCGCGCTGCGGGTGGCGGAAAAACTGCGCGCCCGGATCGGTGAGCAGGCCATGCCGACCCCCAAGGGCGAGGTCCGCATCACCGTCAGCATCGGCGCGGCGCTGCTCGGCGGCGAATCGCCCGAACAGTTCATCAGCCGGGCGGATACGGCGCTGTATGCGGCCAAGCAGCAGGGCCGCAACCGCGTCTGCCTCGCGCCGGATCACGCATTGGTTCTGGTCTGACCGGTGGCGGCAGGCGCCCGAACCGGCGCTGCCGCGGACGAGGCCGGCGCGGTAGTCGCCTGCCGGGTAAAAATCGCAGGCAACAAAAAACCGGCTCGGAGGCCGGTTTTTGTTTTCGGTTGGTGTTGCACCACTCGAAGTAATTAGTGGTGCCCAGGGACGGAATCGAACCGCCGACACGGGGATTTTCAATCCCCTGCTCTACCAACTGAGCTACCTGGGCAACGGGGTCGTATTAAACGGATTCGAAGCGGGGGTGTCAAGCGCCGCCGTGAAAAATTTTAACAGGGGCGGGCGTTTAGCGTTCCCCGATGGCGCCGAGGCGCCATCGGAAGGGCTCAGGCGCTGGGCGGTACGTAGCCTTCGGCCTGGGCGTATTCCTCGCCGGAGAAGAACTTGTCCATCTCGCCCTGGAGGAACTTGCGGTCCTCGGCGTTCATCATGTTCAGCCGGCGCTCGTTGATCAGCATGGTCTGGTGTTTCTGCCACTCGTCCCAGGCCTGTTTGGAAATGTTCTGGTAGATGTCTTCGCCTTTCGGGCCCGGGAAGGGCGGGCGGTCCAGGCCGGGAAGGTCCTGTTGATGCTTGCGGCAGTGGACGGTACGGGTCATGCGCTTTCTCCTGGGTTCAGGATGTCGGCCGCGCGCTCGAGCAGGGTCTTGACCGGGGCGGCCAGGCCAAGGCGCGGCGGGGAGGCGAGGTTATACCAGAGCCAGTCGCCCTCGGCCATTTGCACTGCCGCCCCTTCGGTGCGCACCAGCCAGGGCTCGATGTGCAGTTGGAAATGACTGAAGGTGTGGCTCAGGCCAGCCAGCGGCTGGCGCTCGCCCAGTTGCAGGGCGTGGCGCTGGGCCAGCGCTTCGAGGGCTTTAAGGTCGGCGATTTCCGGCAGGCTCCAGAGGCCGCCCCATAGGCCGGTCGAGGGCCGCCGGTAGAGCAGGATCTCCCCGGCCGGATTGCTCAACAGCGGCATCAGGGTGTGCTTTTGCGGCAGCGCCTTGCGCGGTTTGGCCTCGGGGTAGGCGGTTTCCCGGCCCAGGGCGTGGGCGCGGCAGCCGCTCTGCAGCGGGCAGAGCAGGCAGCTGGGTTTGCTGCGGGTGCACAGCGTGGCACCCAGGTCCATCATCGCCTGGGTGTAATGGTTGACCCGCTCCTCGGGGGTGAAGGCTTCGGCCGCCTGCCAGAGTGCCCGGGCCACCGCCGGCTCGCCGGGGTAGCCGGCCTGCGCCAGGTAGCGCGCCAGCACGCGCTTGACGTTGCCATCCAGGATCGGGGCGCGCAGGCCCATGGAGATGCTGGCGATGGCGCCAGCGGTGGAGCGGCCGATGCCAGGCAGCTCGGCCAGCGCCTCCACCGAGCGGGGGAATTGGCCGGCGTGCTGCTCGACCACGAGCTTTGCGGTCTTGTGCAGGTTGCGCGCCCGGCTGTAGTAGCCGAGCCCGGTCCACAGGTGCAGCACTTCGTCTTCGGAGGCGCTGGCCAGGGCCTCGACCGTGGGCAGCGCGTCCATGAAGCGTTGGTAATAGGCCAGCACGGTGGCGACCTGGGTCTGCTGCAGCATGATTTCCGAGACCCACACCCGGTAGGGGGTGATGTCCTGCTGCCAGGGCAGATCCTTGCGTCCGTGCCGGTCGAACCACTCCAGCACGGCCGTGCTGAAGGCGTTGGGGCTCATCGTCCGAACAGCCCCTTGAGTGCGTCTTTCAGTTCCGGGCTGACCTTGTCGCCGAGCTTCTCTTCGATCTTCTCGTTGAGTTTCTCGCCGGCGAGCTTGCCGGCGACCTTGCCCAGGCCCTGTTCATCGACGCGGCAGGCGCGCGCGCCCAGCTCCAGCGGCCCGCGGCAGCGCAGCGGCCACTCCAGGCCGACGTAGCGCTGGTTCACCTGGCAGGCGGGGTCGGGCATGTCGCTCTTGTCGCCCTCGATGATGGTGGCGATGCGGTAGTCCATGCCCAGGACGCGCAGGTCGATGTCGCCGCTGCCTTTGACCGTCAGCCCGGGAATCGAGACCAGCAGGTCGCGGTTGCTGGCCACGCCGTTCTGGATGCCGAGCGTGCCGGTCAGCTGGCGGAACGGCGTGTCGCGGCCGCGCGGCTCGCCGGCCAGGGGCTTGCGGTTGAGCGTGGCGATGGCGCGGCACAGTTGCTGTTCGAGGTTGGCATCGACCAGCACGCCGTTGTTCACCGCAAAGCTCAGCGAGCCGTTGAGGTTGTCGACCCACACCTTCTGGCTGTTGCCCTGGGTGTGCAGGCTGGTGTTCAGCGTGAGCAGGCCCTTGATCACCACCTCCTGGTTCTGCGCGTTGAGCAGGGGCTCCAGCGGCACGTCGGTGAGGCGCTTCTGCACGCTGATCTGCGGCACCGCCGGGCGCACGTCGAGGCGTGCGTTGGACTCGACCGCGCCGCCGAACAGCCGGCCGCGCAGTTCCTCGAGTTGCAGCAGGCCGCCGGCGCTGCGGGCCTTGAGGGTGAACTCGTCGAGCGGCAGCTGGTTGATCGTCAGCTGATTGAGCGTGAGGTTCAGGCGGCTGTCGAGCGTGCGCAACGGCTCCAGTGGCAGGGCAGGCTCGTCCTTCCAGGCGTGCTGGGTGGGCTTGTCCGGCAGCGGGCTGGTGCCGGCGCCGGCCAGAGCGGCCTTGTCGCCGGCCTGGCTGCGCGAGGCCTTCTGCGCCTGCTCCTTCTCGCTGGGCGGTGGCAGGTAGCGGTCGAGATCGAGGCGATCGCCCTTGAGGTTCACGCGCAGCGCCTGGGTTTCGAAGTTGTCGATGGCGATCCGCCCGCTGAGGCTGGTGTCGTCGACTTGCAGCTTGAGCTCATCGAGCGCCAGGGCCTTGCTGCTGCCGGTCAGCCGGGTGACCAGTTCGACCCGCTGCAGCGCCTTGGGATCGGCCATCGGCGGCAATTCCTGGCCCAGTTCGCGCAGCAGGGCGGTCAGGTCGAATGGGGCGATGGACAGGTTGCCGGAAACCTTGGGTTCGCCGGTCAGGTCGCGGGCGGCGAGCTGGCCGAGCCCGCGCAGCTGATTGACGCTGACTTTCAGGCTGTTGAGCTCGGCCAGTTGCGCGGCCAGGTCGACCAGCAGCTCGCCCTGCAGGTTGTAGGTAAGCGTCTTGCCCTTGAGCGGTTCGCCGGATACTTCACCGGAGAGCAGCAGGCCTTCGAGCTGATAGCGCTTGAGCTCGGTATCGAAGCGCAGCGCGCCGTTGAGCACGCTGCTGGCGCGCAGCACCGGCTGGTTGGTGCCGAAGAAGGCGCTTAATTTCAGGGGAATCGGCGCGCCCTCGCGGATGGCGCCGGTGCTCAGTTCGATGCCGTCGACGGTCAGGCTCTGGCCGCTGCGGGCGTCCTGATAGCTTACCCGTGCATCGCTGACGGTCAGGCTGTCGATGTCCAGCGCCAGTGGGCGGCGTGGTTCGCTGGCCGGCTCGCCGGTCGGCGGGGTGTCCGGCTTCGCTTCGCCGGTGGGGCGCTGGCCAATGCCTTCCCAGTTGCCGCGACCCTTCGCATCGCGCACCAGGTTCAGGTCCAGGCCGTTGACGCGGATGTCGCTCATCTGGATCTCGCGGCGCAGCAGCGGCATCACCCGCACCGAGAAGCCCAGCATGCGCAGGCTGGCCAGTGGCTGGTCCGGGGTCTGCGCGGCGGCGAGGGTGGTGTCGTGCAGTTCCAGGCCGAGCCAGGGGAACAGGCTCCAGCCGATGTCGCCGTCGATGTTCAGCTCCAGCCCGGCCTTGTCGCGGGCGAGCTGGCGGATCTCGTCCTTGTAGTCGTTCGGATCGAGCAGGTTGGTCAGCGCGAAGCCGAGCGCCACGATCAGCAACAGCAGCCCCAGGACGACCAGTCCCACGATTTTGCCGAGCGCTTTCATGCCAAGTCCTTGTGTGTTTCGCAGAGCTTTCGAGTATAGCGCCGGGCGGGACGGGGGATAGGGCTGGCGGGCGACTGGTGTGCAGCGGTTCGCGTCGATCAGAGCGGATCGAGCGGCAAGTGCGCGCGGGCGGCGAAGGCGCGGGCTTCCAGGTGGTTGTTCGGTGCGGCCAGGTGCAACACGCAGCCGGCGTCGCGGGCCAGGCGGCGGGCTTCGTCGACCAGGCGCTGGGCCACGCCGCGGCGGCGGGTCACCTTGCGCACGCACAGGTGCGACAGCTGCCAGACGGTCTCGCCGCGCACTAGCAGCGCCGCGCCGAGCAGGCGGTCGTTGAAGCGTCCGGCGATCAGCGTGCCGCTGGCGAGGCCGTGCTCGATCAGGCTGGCCGCGTCGGCGTAGGGCGCCAGCAGCCAGTCGGGGGCGTCGGCGTAGATCTTCGCCAGGTCGGTGCGGTCCTGTGCGCTGGGCGTGGCAACGGCTTCGACGAAAACGGGCATGGCGGGGCTCCTTGGCGGGTGGCGCAGTGTACTGCCGGGCGCCGAACGCCGGTAGCCGGGGGCATGGCACGGCGCCTATAATGCGGCCCTTTTCCCGAACGCTTTTGTGGAGCAGGTGATGGCCGAACGTACGGCGTCCGTCGAGCGCAACACCCTGGAAACCCGGATCAAGGCCACCGTCAATCTGGACGGTACCGGCAAGGCCCGGTTCGACATCGGCGTGCCCTTTCTCGAGCACATGCTGGATCAGATCGCCCGTCACGGGCTGATCGACCTGGACATCGAATGCAAGGGCGATCTGCACATCGACGACCACCATACTGTCGAGGATGTCGGCATCACCCTCGGCCAGGCCTTCGCCAAGGCCGTGGGCGACAAGAAGGGCATGACCCGCTACGGGCACTCCTACGTGCCGCTGGACGAGGCGCTGTCGCGCGTGGTGGTGGACTTCTCCGGCCGCCCCGGGCTGACCATGCACGTGCCTTACACCCGCGCGATGGTCGGCGGCTTCGACGTCGACCTGTTCCAGGAATTCTTCCAGGGCTTCGTCAACCACGCCCAGGTGACCCTGCACATCGACAACCTGCGCGGCACCAATACCCACCACCAGATCGAGACGGTGTTCAAGGCCTTCGGCCGCGCGCTGCGCATGGCGCTGGAGCTCGACCCGCGCATGGCCGGGCAGATGCCCTCGACCAAGGGGTGCCTGTAATGCAGACGGTTGCCGTCATCGACTACGGCATGGGCAACCTGCACTCGGTGGCCAAGGCGCTCGAGCACGTCGGCGCCGGGCGGGTGCTGGTGACCAGCGACGCCCAGGTGATCCGCGAGGCCGACCGGGTGGTGTTCCCCGGGGTCGGCGCGATCCGCGACTGCATGGCGGAAATCCGCCGGCTGGGGTTCGACGCACTGGTGCGTGAAGTCAGCGCCGACCGCCCGTTTCTCGGCATCTGCGTCGGCATGCAGGCGCTGATGGAGCACAGCGAAGAGAACGGCGGGGTGGATGCCATCGGCCTGTTCCCCGGCCAGGTGCGCTTCTTCGGCAAGGATCTTGTCGAGGACGGCGAGCACCTGAAGGTGCCGCACATGGGCTGGAACGAGGTCAAGCAGGCGGTCGAGCATCCGCTGTGGCACAGCATTCCGGACAACGGCCGCTTCTACTTCGTGCACAGCTATTACATCGAGGCCGGCAACCCGCGCCAGGTGGTCGGTCGCGGCCACTACGGCAAGGATTTTGCCGCCGCGCTGGCCGAAGGCTCGCGCTTTGCCGTGCAGTTCCACCCGGAAAAGAGCCACACCCACGGCCTGCAGCTGTTGCAGAATTTCGCCGCCTGGGATGGCCGCTGGTAACAACTCCCACGGTGGAAAACGCTGCGCGGTTTTCCACCCTACGCTGAATTCGCCTGTGCCTGCTTCCTTCAGCGGGCCGGGCCAGAGGAAGTCTCAAGATGCTGATTATCCCCGCAATCGATCTGAAGGACGGCGCCTGCGTGCGTCTGCGCCAGGGCCTGATGGACGACGCCACGGTGTTCTCCGATGACCCGGTGGCCATGGCTGCCAAGTGGGTGCAGGCCGGCTGCCGTCGCCTGCACCTGGTGGATCTGAATGGCGCATTCGAGGGCCAGCCGGTCAACGGCGAGGTGGTCACCGCCATCGCCAGGCGCTACCCCGACCTGCCGATCCAGATCGGTGGTGGCATCCGCTCGCTGGAAACCATCGAGCACTATGTGCGCGCGGGCGTCAGCTACGTGATCATCGGCACCAAGGCGGTCAAACAGCCGGAGTTCGTCGGCGAAGCCTGCCGCGCCTTCCCGGGCAAGGTGATCGTCGGCCTGGATGCCAAGGACGGTTTCGTCGCCACCGACGGCTGGGCGGAAGTGTCCAGCGTGCAGGCCGTGGACCTGGCGCGGCGCTTCGAGGCTGACGGCGTCTCGGCGATCGTCTACACCGACATCGCCAAGGACGGCATGATGCAGGGCTGCAACGTCGAGGCCACCGTGGCCCTGGCCAACGCCAGCCGGATTCCGGTGATCGCCTCTGGCGGCATCCACAATATCGGCGACATCCAGAAGCTGCTCGACACCAACACCCCCGGCATCATCGGCGCCATCACCGGCCGCGCCATCTACGAGGGCACCCTCGACGTGGCCGAAGCCCAGGCGCTGTGCGATCTGAAGCTGAAAGACGAGTAAGCCGTAAGGTGGACCGCGGCTCCGCGTGTCCGCCGTGTATTCGGTGACCTGGTGGACAACGCTGCGCGGTTGTCCACCCTACGAGAGAGATCGACCATGGCCCTGGCCAAACGCATCATCCCCTGCCTCGACGTGGACAACGGCCGCGTGGTCAAGGGCGTGAAATTCGAAGACATCCGCGACGCCGGCGATCCGGTGGAAATCGCCCGGCGCTACGACGAGCAGGGCGCCGACGAGATCACCTTCCTCGACATCACCGCCAGCTCCGAAGGCCGCGACACCACCCTGCACACCGTCGAGCGCATGGCCAGCCAGGTGTTCATCCCGCTGACCGTCGGCGGTGGCGTGCGCAGCGTGCAGGACATCCGCAACCTGCTCAACGCCGGGGCCGACAAGGTCTCGATCAACACCGCCGCGGTGTTCAACCCCGAGTTCGTCGGCGAAGCGGCGGCGCGCTTCGGCTCGCAGTGCATCGTGGTGGCCATCGACGCCAAGAAGGTCGGCGAAGGCCGCTGGGAGATCTTCACCCACGGCGGGCGCAAGCCCACCGGGCTGGATGCAGTGGCCTGGGCGAAGAAGATGGAAGACCTGGGGGCCGGCGAGATCCTGCTCACCAGCATGGACCAGGACGGCGTGAAGAGCGGCTATGACCTGGGCGTGACCCGCGCCATTTCCGATACGGTCGGCATTCCGGTGATCGCTTCCGGCGGCGTCGGCAATCTCGAGCACCTGGCCGCCGGCATCCTCGAAGGCAAGGCCGACGCCGTGCTCGCGGCCTCGATCTTCCATTTCGGCGAGTACACCGTGCCCGAAGCCAAGGCGTACCTGGCCAGCCGCGGCATCGTGGTGCGTTAACCGCGCAGCTGACGCTCCGCCGCCAGAGCATCGGCGCGAGTGTGCGGGAGCGGGCTTGTTACGGCTCCCACGCTCCAGCGTGGGAGCCTGGCCGAGACGCCAGCGTCGTTGCACGGTGGCTGCTTCCGGGCAGCGCGCCGCTGCGGTGCTCCGACGCATGCGCATCGGAGCGAGCGGTGTTGATGCGGGCGGTCGCGCCGCTACGCTTTCCTCCAGCCTCCAGCCTCCAGCCTCCAGCCGAACTACCGCCCGCCGGGCGGGAACCAGCGCTTGAAGCAGGCGTGCGACGGCAGGTAGACCACGACTACCAGCAGTATCCACATGGCGCTGAGCAGGACCGGGGCGGGCATGGCGGGTACCCAGTCCGGCGGCCAGACCCAGTTGATGTTTTCTTCCGGTGGCGCCAGCAGGCGGGTGGCGGGTAGTACCACGGCGGCGAGCAGGGCCTGGTATTTCAGGGCGCGGGGATCGTAGCCGTATTTCCACATCATGTAGACGATGGCGGCCGGCATGGGGAAGTGGAACAGCGATAGGCCGCGCAGCCAGATCGGCAGGCTGTCGTCGAACATGTAGTCGGCGATGTTGAACAAGCGGCCGCCGGTAAAGAAGCCCAGCATCCAGATCACTTCGAGAAACAGCACGGCGACGCCCATCATGCTGGCGATCAACCGGCTGGGCAGCCACAGCGCCGGGACCATGGCGATCAGCGCGATATCGGAAAACCACAGGTAATTGCTCGGTCCGTACCAGTGCCAGTACACCGGCAGGATGACCAGCACCATGGCCGTGTAGGAAAGGCGAATCCACAGGGGTACCGGTGTGTGTTGGCTGTGTGGTGGAGTCATGCGCGTGTCCGGTCTGACGAAACGTTGAGGCTTCGACTGCCTGCCGGCGCCTGCGCTCCCCTGCGGTTAGCTGCGCTTCTGTCGCGGCGAGTTGCAGCTCGGCTGACGGCGGGGAGTCTTCCGGGGGATTCGGGGTCGACACAGACGACAGTCGACGCTGCACCGCCAGAGGAGAGCTGCCGTGGCCAAACCGCTTGTAATCACGTTGATCGTGGTGGCAATGCTGGCGATCGTGCTGGTGGCCGGCGGCATGCTGCTGCCGCAGTCCGAGTGGGCCAGGGGCCAGTTGGAGACGCGCTTGAGCGAGCGTCTGGACGGCCGTGCGGTGAGCGTCGGGGGGCTGCGCGTGGACTGGGGCTTTCCGCTGGGCATCGAGCTGGAAGATGTGCATGTCGCCAACGCCGACTGGGCCGAGGAGCCGACCTTCTTCGCCGCCGAGCGGGTGGGCCTGTCGCTGGGCGTGGGCGCCCTGCTGCGCGGGAAGATGGACGTGTCGCGGCTCGAGCTGGAGCAGCCGGTGGTGCGCCTCGAGCGGCGCGCCGATGGCACCAACAACTGGGCGGTGCTCAAGTCGGACGATCCGGATGATGACGAGTCGCCCTTCGAGCCCGACGTCTTTCAGCTCAGCGGCGGGCGACTGCGTTACCACGACGATCAGCTCGAGGCGTATGTCGATATCGAGCTGGCGACCACCGGCGAAGACGAGAGGCAGCGGCCGCGCGAGCTGCGGGTGGTCGGCGCCGGCGAGGTCAAGGGCCGGCCCTTGCAGTTCGGCGTGGTCGGCGGCCCGCCCAGCGAGGCGCTCGATGCGCGCGTGCCTTATGCGCTGAATGCCGAGGGCAGCCTCGGGCAGGTCCGCTTTGGTTTCGACGGGACCGCCGACGACCTGATGGGGCTCGACGGACTGCACGGCCATCTGGCGATCGAGGCGCCGGAGAGCGCCGAGCTCACCCCGGCCCAGCTGGACGTGCCGGCGTTCACCTTGCAGGCGCAGATCGCCCATACCGACGCGCGCTGGGCGGTCACTGACATCGACCTGACCTCCGGCGACACGCGCCTTGGCGGTTCGGTGGTCTACCAGGGCGGCGAGCCGAGCCATGTCGATGTGGAGCTGTTCGCCAACCAGCTGGATCTGAACCGCTGGGGCGTGCTGGAGGCGGTGCAAGCGCGGCGCGAGGCTGGGCAGGCGGAGGAGTCCGCAGACAGCGGCCCGGACTGGCAGGAGGGGCTCGCCGGGCTGCTGGAGCCGTTGCGCCGCCATCGTGGCGTGGCCAACATCAACATCGGTCGGCTCGAGTATGGCCAGACGCAGTTGCGCGAGCTGATCGTCAGGGGGCGTCTGGATGACGGCGCGCTGCAGCTCCAGCACCTGCATGCGGTGCAGGGCGAGGGGCGGATCGAGGCCGAAGGCGCTCTGCAGTTTGGCGACCAGCCGCTGAGCGGCAAGTTCGACGCTCGCATCGAGCAACTGGATCTTGGGCAAGCCCTGGCGCCCTTCGGTCTGGATGACTGGGGCCGGCTCGACGGCAGGGTGCACCTCGTCCTGGAGCAGGACGACCTGGCCATCGCCGATACCCAGTTGTCCTATGTGGCGCCCAAGCAGCAGCTCGAAATCGAATTGGCGGTGCGTACCCATGGCAAGGCCGGTATGCACGTCGAGGGCAGCGGCGCGCGCCATGGGGTGCCGTTTCGCTTTGACCTGACGCTCGGTGCGCCGCTGCAGCTGCTAAGTGGCGAGCAGCCCTACACGGTGCAGGGCTCGCTCGACGCCGGCGAAACCCGGCTCGAAGTCGACGGCGCGGTCACCCGCCCGCTGCAGCCCAGCGCCGCGGGCGGCACGCTGTCGATCAAGGGGCCCAATCCCGAGCAACTCGAACCGCTGCTGGGTGTGGATCTGCCCAACCTGCCGCCTTACCAGGCCTCTGCCGAGCTGAGCTGGGAGCCGCCGCTGCTCAAGCTGCAGGGCCTGAATGCGCGGTTCGGCGAAAGCGACGTGCGCGGCGACTTGCGGCTGCGCCTGCAGGAACAGCCGATGCTCTGGGCGACGCTGCGTTCGAAGCAGTTGCGCCTGCGCGATGCCCGGCCGCTGCAGGAGGCCACCACCGAGCCCGAGCCGGAAGACACCCGTGTGTTCGCCGATGAGCCCTGGAATCTGGATTCGCTGCACGCGCTCGATGCCCGCATCGACTATCAGGCGGACAACCTTGTGGTGGGCGACATCCCACTGCAAGCGCTGGCCCTGGAGCTGTCGCTGGAAAACGGACTGCTCCGTGTCGATCCGTTCAAGCTCGGCGTCAGCGGTGGGGAGGCCAATGCGCGGATGAAGCTGGACGCCCGACAGGCGCCGCTGGATGCCGAGCTGCAGCTCTCGCTGCGCCAGGCGCGCCTCGAAGCCATGCTGCAAACGGCCGATGTGCCGGCGATTGCCGAGGAGTCCCAGGCGATTCTCGGTGGTGAAGTGGACCTGCGCGGCTCGGGCGGTTCGATGGACCAGTTGATGGCCAATCTCGACGGGGACGTGCAACTGGCGCTGTCCAGGGGGCTTCTGGACCGGCTGCTGGTGGCCTTGCTCGGCCTGGACCTGGGCGAGGCGCTGGCCGCTTACATGGCCGGAGACGACGATGTGGCGCTGCATTGCGCGTTCACCCATCTGGTGGCGCGGCGCGGCCAGGTGGAGGTGGAGAACTTTTTCATCAGCACTGCCGACGCCAACTTCACCGGCGGCGGCAACGTCGACCTCGACCGGGAAACCCTCGAACTGGTGATCGAGGCGCATCCGAAAAACCCCAGCGTGCTGATCGCCAACACGCCGATCCGCGTTGAGGGCGGCCTGGGTGATCCGTCGGTCAGCATCGTCAGCCGCCAACTGCTGGGGCGCGGCGTGGCTACGGTGATCGGCGCGGCAATTGCGCCGCCCCTGGCGATTCTGCCCTGGGTCAATCTGGGCCGCGGCGAAGACAAGGGCATGGGTTGCGAGGCGGCGCTACGCGACTTCCATCCGGCCGAGGAACCCGAAGCGCCCGAGTAGCATGGCGCGCAAAAAAAAGCCCGGCCGGAGCCGGGCAAAGGTCGCAACTGCTCGTTACATGCCCAGCCACTCGGGCAGGGCCAGCGAGACCGCGGGAACGTAGGTGATCACCATCAAGAAGCTCAGCAGCATCAGAAGCCAGGGCAGCGCCGCGCGGATCACCTGCGGCACGCTCATGCCGGTCACTGCCGAGGTGACGAACAGGTTCAGGCCCACCGGCGGGGTGATCAGACCGATTTCCATGTTCACTACCATGATCACGCCCAGGTGAATCGGGTCGATGCCCAGCTGCATGGCGATCGGGAACAGGATCGGCGCGAGGATCAGGATGATCGCCGAGGGCTCCATGAAGGCACCGGCGATCAGCAGCACGATGTTCACCGCCAACAGGAACATCCACGGCTGCAGGCCCATCTCCACCACCCAGGCGGTGATCTGCTGGGGGATCTGCTCGGTGGTCAGCACGTGGGCGAACAGCATGGCGTTGGCGATGATGAACATCAGCATGATCGACAGCTTGGCCGACTCGACCAGCACCTTGGGGCACTCGCGAAGGCTCATGTCCTTGTAGACGAACAAGGCGATGAAACCCGAATAGACCGCTGCCACCGCCGCCGCCTCGGTGGCGGTGAACATGCCCGAGTAGATGCCGCCGAGGATGATCACCATCAGCAGCAGGCCCCAGACGGCCTTGCGCGCGCTGGACAGCCACTCGCGCAGGCTGGCGCGCGGCATCGCCGGCAGGTTGTTCTTTCGTGCGTAGATGTAGATGCCGATCATCAGCGCCACGCCCAGCAGCAGGCCCGGCACCACGCCGGCCATGAACAGCTTGCCGACCGAGGTTTCGGTGGCCGCGGCATAAACCACCATCACCACCGACGGCGGGATGAGGATGCCCAGGGTGCCGGCGTTGCAGACGATGCCGGCGCCGAAACCCTGCGGATAGCCCGAGCGCACCATGCCGGCGATGGCGATCGAGCCGACCGCCGCCACGGTGGCCGGCGAGGAGCCCGACAGCGCGGCGAACAGCATGCAGGCCATCACCGCACCGATCGCCAGGCCGCCGCGGATATGCCCGACGCAGGCGTTGGCGAAGTCGATCAGCCGGCGCGCCACGCCGCCGGTGGTCATGAAGGCGCCGGCCAGCAGGAAGAACGGGATCGCCAGCAGGGTGTAGTGCTCGGACGTCTCGAACAGCTTGATCGCCAGCGAGCGTACCGAGTCGGGGCTGAACAGCATGATGGTCAGCGAGCCGGCCAGGCCGAGGGAAATGGCGATCGGCACGCCGATGAACATCAGCGCGAACAGCGCGAGGAACAGAAAGAGAATGGTCATTTACTTGGGCTCCTCGTGCTCGGTGAGCTTCATGGCTTCGGCGGCCTCATCGGCCAGGCCGAGGCCGGTCTGCTGGTTGCGCAGGATGCGCACGAGGACTTCCAGAAAGCGGAGGAACACCAGGGTGAAACCCAGCGGCACGATCAGCGCGATATGCCACTGCTTGATGCCCAGGTGACCGAGGTCTTCGGCGCCGATGTTCACCGTCAGCAGCGCCTTCATCCAGTCGAAGCTGGCCACCGCCATCAGGCCGGCGTAGCCCAGGCAGCAGAGCACGGCGAGCACGCCGATGACGCGCTGCACGTGGCGTGGGGCGAGCTTGACCAGCGCGTCCACGCCGATGTGCCCGGCGGTGCGTACACCGTAGGAAATGCCGAAGAACAGCAGCCAGGCGAACAGCGCCTTGGTCAGCGCGGTACTCCAGGTCATGCTCTGCGCCAGGCCGATGACAAAATCGGCAATGGCGTAGAAGAAATCGCTCGCTCCTTCGAAACGATCACCCAGGTCGTAAAAGACCGTGTAGAGGTTGTTGAGAATGACGTAGGTGAAGGTCACCAGCGTCATGGCCGCGAGCAGGAAGGCGATGAAGGCTTCCTCGAAGTGGTCCCAGGCGCGCCGCAAGGCGTTCATGGTCTGATCTCCCGAAGGGCAAGCAAGAAAAACGGCAAGGCAACAGCGCCGCGACGTCCGCAGAGGTCGCTTTCCCTTGGAGCCATGGGCGGGATGGAGGTTGCCCGGCGGCAACCGACGCTGTTCCGGATGCCGGCGCCGCGCAGGCGGGCGCCGGAGCGGCGGACGGTCAGCGACCGCCCGCACGGGGCTTACTGCGCGGCGTTGGCGGCCTGGGCGGCCTCGATGACGTCGGCGCCGATCTCGCCCTCGAACTTCTTCCACACCGGCTGCATCGCTTCACGCCACTTGGCGCGCTGCTCGGCGGTCAGGGTGATGATCTCGGTGGTGCCGGCCTTGAGGATGGCCTGCTTGGCCTCTTCGTTGAGGTCGTCCGCCTGCTTGTTCACCTCGACGGTCACCTCGTCGAGGATCGCCTGCAGTTCGTTGCGCACGTCCGCCGGCAGGCCGTTCCAGAACTGGGTGTTGGTGATCACCATGTAGTCCAGCAGGCCGTGGTCGGACTCGGTGATGTACTTCTGCACCTCGTGCATCTTCTGGCTGTAGATGTTCGAGTAGGGGTTCTCGGCGCCGTTGACCACGCCGGTCTGCAGGCCCTGATACACCTCGGCGAAGGACATCTTGCGCGGGTTGGCGCGCAGTGCCTTGAACTGCTCGTCGAGCACGTTGGAAGCCTGTACGCGGAACTTCAGGCCGCGGGCGTCCTTGGGCTCGCGCAGCGGCTTGTTCGCCGACAGCTGCTTGAGGCCGTTGTGCCAGTAGGCCAGGCCGGTGATGTTCTTGTCTTCCATCGAGCGCAGCAGCTTCTGGCCGGCCTCGCCTTTCTGGAAGCGGTCTACCGCGTCCATGTTGTCGAACAGAAACGGCAGGTCGAATACCTGGATGCCCTTGGAGTAGTGCTCGAACTTGGCCAGCGACGGTGCGATCAGCTGCACGTCACCCAGCAGCAGCGCTTCCATTTCCTTGCCATCGCCGAACAGCGAGGAGTTGGGGTAGACCTCGACGCGCACCTTGTTGCCCAGGCGCTCTTCGGCCAGACGCTTGAACATCAGCGCGCCCTGGCCCTTGGGGGTGTTCTCGGCGACCACGTGGGAGAACTTGATGACGATCGGCGACTGGGCCTGGGCCAAGCCGGCGATGCTGAGCGAAAGGGCGCAGGCCAGCGCCTTGGCAGTCAACTTGAACATGGGTGTTCCTCATTGTTTTGGGTGACCGCGGCGGCGGTCGGGCAGTAGCGACGAGGAACGGGTACAGGACGGGCAGGATCCGCGCCTCGCGTAGCGGGCAGCAAAGCAGGGGGTATGCCAGCTGCCTGAGGCTTAGACAAAGGTCGTAGAAAAGGTGCGTGGCCGACACTGGGGGTGCCGGCGCAAGGTGCGTGCCAGAGCGGTTGGTGCCGAAACTTGTGGTGGCCGCGCCCGCGCCGCGGGCAGGCACGGGCAGTGGGCCTGGCGGGCTTTCGCCAGCTAGTCCTCGGGGGTTGGCGAAGATCCGCCATCGGGCAGGGCCAGCCCGTGCTTGCGCAGCTTGTCGTGCAGGGTGCGGCGCGGCAGGCCGAGCGCCTCGGCGACGCTGCGCAGCGAGCCGTGCGGCTGGGCCAGCTCGGCGGCGATCAGCGCCTTTTCGTAGGCCTCCACCTGCTCGACCAGACCGCCACTGCCGCTCGCCTGCACGGCCGCGCTTTGTGCCGGCGCCAGGTCCAGGCCCAGCTCCAGGCCAAGGGCGAAGCGCTCGGCGGTGTTCTGCAGCTCGCGCACATTGCCCGGCCAGCGGTGCTGCAACAACAGCGCCCGCTGCGCCGCGCTCGGTACGCGCGCTGGCAGACCGTGCCGGCTGGCGGCAACCTCGGTGTAGTGCTGGAACAGCAGCAGGATGTCCTCCTGACGCTCGCGCAGCGGCGGAATGCGCAGCGGCGCGACGTTCAGCCGGTAGTAGAGGTCGGCGCGAAAGCGGCCCTGGTCAGCGGCGATGCGCAAGTCTTCCTTGGTGGCGGCGATCACCCGGATGTCCAGCGGGATCAGCTGGTTGGCGCCGAGCCGTTCGACCGCCCGCTCCTGCAGCAGGCGCAGCAGCTTGACCTGCACGTCCAGGCTCATGCTCTCGATCTCGTCGAGAAACAGGGTGCCGCCGTGGGCGAACTCGAACTTGCCGATCCGGCGCTTCTGCGCGCCGGTAAAGGCGCCTGCTTCGTGGCCGAACAGCTCGCTTTCCACCACCGATTCGGCCAGTGCGCCGGCGTTGATGGCGACGAAGGGGCCGCCGCGCCGCGCCGAGGTCTCGTGCAGCGCGCGGGCGACCACCTCCTTGCCGGCGCCGGTCTCGCCGAGGATCAGCACATCGGCCTGGGTCGGGCCGAGCGCGGCGATCTGTTCGCGCAGCCGGCAGAGCGCGGGCGACTGGCCGATCAGGCGGCTTTCCAGCAGCTGGCGGTCGGCCAGCGCCAGACGCAGGCTGCGGTTTTCCAGCACCAGCCGGCGGTGCTCGAGGGCACGGCGCACGCTGTCTTGCAGCGCTTCGCTGGCAAAGGGTTTTTCCAGAAAGTCATAGGCGCCGCTGCGCATGGCCTCGACGGCCAGCGGCACGTCGCCGTGGCCGGTGATCAGCAATACCGGCAGCTCCGGGTCGCGCGCATGCAGTTGGCCGAGCAGCTGCATGCCGCCGAGGCCCGGCATGCGGATGTCGCTGATCACCACCCCCGGCCAGTCCGCCGGCAGCCGCTCGGCCACCGCGCTGGCTTCGCCCAGGCTCTGCACCTTCAGCCCGGCCAGCTCCAGGGTCTGGCCGAGGGCCTGGCGCAGGTAGGGGTCGTCGTCGATCAGCAGCACCTGGGTCCGGTGGTCGAGCACGAAGTCGCGGGTCATGGCAGCAGGGTCTCCTTGGGCGTGCGGCCGGGGTTGGCGCAGCGCAGGCGCAGCTGGACGAGGGCACCGCCTTCGGCGCGATTGCCCAGCTGCAGCTCGCCACCGAGGCTGCGCACCAGGCTGTCGCAGATGGCCAGGCCCAGGCCGAGGCCTTCGGTGCTGACCTTGGTGGTGAAAAACGGCTCGCAGGCGCGGCGCAGGGACTCCTCGCTAAAGCCAGAGCCGTTGTCGGCCAGGCTCAGGGTGACATAGCCGTCCTCGCGGGTGGCGCTGATCAGCAGCTGGCGCGGCGGAGCGACATCGGCGAGCGCATCGAGGGCGTTGCTCAGGAGGTTGGTCAGCACCTGGCGCAGGCGCGTCTCGCCGGCCTGTACCCACAGCGTGCTGTCGGGCAGCGACTGCGTCGGGGTCACCGCCAGCGCCGTACAGCGCGGGGCGAGAACGGTCAGGGCGTCCTCCAGCGCTGCCTGCAGCGATACCGGCTCGGGGGCCGACGGGTCACGGCGGGCGAAGGCGCGCAGCTGGCTGATGATCGAGGCCATGCGGCTGGTCAGGTCGCTGATCAGGCGCAGGTTGGCGCGCGCTTCGGGCTGGCGGCCGTGGTCGAGCAGCATGCCGGCGTTGTCGGCGTAGCTGCGGATCGCCGCCAGCGGCTGGTTGAGCTCGTGGCTGATGCTGGCGGACATGGTGCCGAGCGCCGACAGCTTGCCGGCCTGCAGCAGCTCGTCCTGGGCGCGCACCAGCTCCTGTTGGGTCTGTTCGCGCTCGAGCACTTCGCTGCGCAGGCGGGCGTTGAGCGCTTCCAGGTCCTGGGTGCGTTCCTGCACCCGCTGTTCCAGTTCGCGTCGCGCCTGGGCATCGAGGGCCATGCGCTCGAGCAGATGGCGGCGGCGCTGCAGCAGCAGGCCGACCAGCAGCAGCAGGGCGAGCAGGGTCGCGGCGCCGATCGCCACGGCGGTGCGTACCGGGCGCTCCAGCTGGGCCTGCGGCGTGAGGATGCGCACCGACCAGTCGATCTCGCGCAGCTCGCGGCTCTGGATCAGCCAGTCGTCGAGCGACAGGGTCAGGGCCTCGGGCTTGGTGGTGGGGTAGGGCCGGTCGAGGGCGATGCGCTCGGCTTCTTCCGCGTTCAGCGGGCGGGTGGCCCGATAGCGCCAGTCGGGATCGGAGGTGAGGATCACCACGCCGAACGGATCGGTGACCAGCAGCCGCTCGGGGGTGTGCCCCCACAGCGCCTCGGTGAAGTCGAGGTCGACCTTGACCACCATCACGCCGAGGATGCGCTCGCCTTCCTGTACCGCATGGCTGAAGTAGTAACCGCGCTTGCCGGAGGTGGTGCCGAGGCCGAAGAAGCGCCCGAGCTGGCCGTCCATGGCCTGCTGGAAGTAGGGCCGAAAGGCGAAGTTGCGGCCGATGAAGTGGTCGGTCTCGTTCCAGTTGGAGGCCGCCAGGGTGTTGCCGGCCGGGTCGAGCAGGTAGATCACGTCGGCACCGGTTCGCTCGCGCAGTTCGCTCAGCAGCCGGTTGGCCTGCATGGTGTGCATGTCGTCGGGGGCGTGCAGCACCTGGCGCAGCACCGGCAGATCACCCAGGATCGCCGGCAGCACCTCGTAGCGGCCCAGGGTGCCGAGCAGGTTGGCGACATACAGATCGAGGGTCTGGCGGTTCTGCTCGAGCAGTTCGCCGGTGTAATAGCGCTCGGCCAGACGCTGCAGGGGCCAGAGCAGCGGCACCAGCACGAGGGCGAGCAACGCCAGATGGCGCCAGCGTGGTCGGCGTTCGGGGATCGGGGTCATGGTCGTGGCCTGGAAATCAGGCTCATTATGCCGGGTTCCCAGGTCGCGGGCAGGCGTAAAAGGCGGTTCAGGCGGTGCGTACGGAGCGCACGTCCTCCAGGGTTTCGCCGGCGGCACTGCCCCGCAGGCATTCGGCAAGGGCCGTTTCCCAGTGTGGCAGCGGCAGTTGCCAGCGGGTGGTCAGCCGCGAGCAGTCCAGGCGCGAGTTCAGTGGCCGTTGCGCGGCGGTGGGGTAGTCGGCCGAGCGGGTCGGTTCCAGCCTGGCGCGCAGCAGGCCCTCCTCGGCCAGGTATTCGGCGATCACGTTGGCAAAGCCGTACCAGGAGGTACAGCCGCCGGCGGTCAGGTGATACAGGCCGGAGAGTTCGCCAAAGCCGTCACGCCAGCGCCGGATGCAGTCGGCGGTGGTGACGGCGATGGTGCCGGCCCAGGTGGGCGCGCCGATTTCGTCGTCCACGACGCGCACACGATCGCGCTCCTGCAGCAGGCGCTGCATGGTGAGCAGGAAGTTGTGTCCGTGCAGCGAGTAGACCCAACTGGTGCGCAGGATAAGTGCCTGGCCGCCGACCGCCTGTACCGCCTGCTCGCCGGCGAGCTTGCTGAGCCCGTAGACACTCAGCGGATTGGGGCTGTCGCTCTCGTCGTAAGGCGTTGGCTTGGCACCGTCGAACACATAGTCGGTGGAGTAGTGAATCAGTGGAATGCCCAGCCGCGCGGCCTCCTCGGCCAGCACGCCCGGTGCCGTCGCGTTGATCGAGAAGGCCAGCTCAGCCTTGCTCTCGGCCGCGTCCACGGCGGTGTAGGCCGCCGCATTGATGATCAGGTCCGGCTGCAGCTGACGTACCCGGACACGCAGGTTGTCATGGTCGCGCAGATCCAGCTGGTCGCGGCCGAGCGCGATGATTTGTCCCTCGCCGGCGAGCTCCGATTGCAGTTCGCGTGCGAGCTGGCCTTTGCTGCCGGTGATCAGGATCTTCATGGGAAGCGTTCGGCCTCGCTCAAGGGGGCGCCGGCGGCATCCTTCTGCGACAGCGTGGGAGTGCCGCTGAAGGGCCATTCGATGCCCAGCGCCGGGTCGTTCCACAAAAGCGAACGCTCGTGCGCCGGGGCGTAGTAATCGGTGGTCTTGTAAAGGAAGTCGGCCGTCTCGCTGAGCACCAGAAAGCCGTGCGCGAACCCCTCGGGAATCCACAGCTGGCGCTGGTTGTCCGCCGACAGGTGCACGCCGACCCAGCGCCCGAAGCTCGGCGAGCTCTTGCGCAGGTCCACCGCCACGTCGAATACCTCGCCGGCCACCACTCGCACGAGTTTTCCCTGCGGCTGCTGGATCTGATAATGCAGCCCGCGCAGCACGCCGTGCTGCGAGCGCGAGTGGTTGTCCTGGACGAACTGGCGCTTGAGTCCGGTGGCCTCCTCGAAGGCGCGCGCATTGAAGCTTTCCATGAAGAAGCCGCGCGCGTCGCCGAAGACCTTCGGTTCGATGATCAGCACGTCCGGAAGGGACGTCTCGATCACCTTCATGCGCCTTCTCCGGCGATCTTGAACAGGTACTGGCCGTAGCCGGTCTTGCCCAGCGCGTCGGCCTGGGCCAGCACCTGTTCGCGGGTGATCCAGCCGTTGTAGAAGGCGATTTCCTCGAGGCAGGCGACCTTCAGGCCCTGGCGGTGCTCGATGGTCTGCACGTACTGCGCCGCTTCCAGCAGGCTGTCGTGGGTGCCGGTGTCGAGCCAGGCGAAGCCCCGGCCGAAGCGCTCGACGCGCAGATCGCCGCGCTTGAGGTAGGCATTGTTGACGTCAGTGATCTCCAGCTCGCCGCGCGGCGAGGGCTTGATCGACTTGGCGATCTCCACCACGTCGTTGTCGAAGAAGTACAGCCCGGTGACCGCGTAGCTGGACTTGGGCTTCTTGGGCTTTTCCTCGATCGACAGGGCCGTGCCGTTCTCATCGAAGTCGATCACGCCGAAGCGTTCGGGGTCGCGCACCCAGTAGCCGAACACGGTGGCGCCGCTCGGCTGCGCGGCCGCGCGCTGCAGCTTCTCGGTGAAGTGCTGGCCGTGGAAGATGTTGTCGCCCAGGATCAGGCACACCGGATCGGCTCCGATGAATTGCTCGCCGATCAGAAACGCCTGCGCCAGGCCATCGGGCGAAGGCTGCTCGGCGTAGCTGAGCTGCACGCCGAACTGGCTGCCGTCGCCCAGCAGTTTTTTGTACTGCGGCAGATCCTGCGGCGTGGAGATCACCAGGATCTCGCGGATGCCGGCCAGCATCAGCACCGACAGCGGATAGTAGATCATCGGCTTGTCGTAGATCGGCAACAGCTGCTTGGACACGCCGAGGGTGATCGGGTGCAGACGGGTGCCGGATCCACCGGCGAGGACGATGCCCTTCATGCGATGTTCTCCATTGCGCCGAGGCGCTCACGGCGATAGCTGCCGTCCTGCACGTGGCGGCACCAGTCGAGGTTGTCCAGATACCACTGCACGGTCTTGCGCAGACCGCTTTCGAAGGTTTCCTCCGGCACCCAGCCCAGCTCGCGCTGGATCTTGCTGGCGTCGATGGCGTAGCGCTGGTCGTGACCGGGGCGATCCTTGACGTAGGTAATCAGGTCTTCGTAACGCGCAACGCCGGCCGGCTTTGTCGGCGCCAGCTCTTCCAGTAGCGCGCAGATGCTGCGTACCACCTCGAGGTTCTTCTGCTCGTTATGCCCGCCGATGTTGTAGGTCTGGCCTACCTGGCCTTCCGTCACCACCTTGAGCAGTGCGCGGGCGTGGTCTTCGACGAACAGCCAGTCGCGCACCTGCTGGCCGTCACCGTAGACGGGCAGCGGTTTGCCTTCCAGCGCGTTGAGGATCATCAGTGGGATGAGCTTTTCGGGGAAGTGATAGGGGCCGTAGTTGTTCGAGCAGTTGGTGATCAGCACCGGCAGGCCGTAGGTGCGGTGCCAGGCGCGCACCAGGTGGTCCGACGAGGCCTTGCTCGCCGAGTACGGCGAGCTGGGCGCGTAGGGGGTCGACTCGGTGAACAGGTCGTCCACCCCGTGCAGGTCGCCATACACCTCGTCGGTGGATATGTGGTGAAAGCGGAAGGTCTCGCGGCGCGCGGCCGGCAGGCTCTGCCAGTAGGCACGGGTGGCCTCCAGCAGCTGGTAGGTGCCGACGATGTTGGTCTGGATGAAGTCCGCCGGACCATCGATGGAGCGGTCGACGTGGGATTCGGCGGCCAGGTGCATGATCGCATCGGGCTGGAAGTCGAGCAGTGCTTCGGCCACCCGCTCGCGGTCGGCGATGTCGGCCTGCAGGAAGCGGTAGCGTGGGTCGTCGGCGACGTCGGTCAGCGACTCGAGATTGCCTGCGTAGGTGAGCTTATCGAGGTTGAGGACCTGATGGTCAGTGTGACCGATGAGATGACGGATCAGGGCTGAACCGATGAAACCGGCCCCGCCGGTGACGAGAAGGCGCATAACGTAGGCTTCCTTGGCGCGGGTGTAGAGCCCGGGGCTCTGGCATGTCGGCAAGATAGACCGGTCGTCCGAATGAAAATTCCTTCGGCGCCGGCTGGCTGTATGGGTCGTTCTGCGCATTTTGCCCTGAGTTCTGGCGGGATCACAGGCCCGGCTTGCGCGCGGCAGGGTCTCGCTGTTCAGGCAGGTGCGGGCGAAAAGCGCGAGCGCGGTGTGGCCATCGGTATGGTGTCGCCGTCCAGCGGCAGGAAACGGCCGCTTTCGGCATCGTAGGCGATGATCGCGCTGCTGAGGATGTCGTACACCCAGCCGTGGATGTACAGCTGGCCGCTGGCCACGCGCGCCGCCACCGACGGGTGGGTGAGCAGGTGATTGAGCTGGGCGATGACGTTCTCCTCGGTCAATGCTTCGAGGTGCTGCTGGCCGCAGTCGCAGTGGCCGAAGTTCTCGGCGACGACCACCCGCGCCACCTCGGCGTGGCGTAGCCAGCTTTTGACCGTGGGCATGTTCTCCAGCGATTGGGGGTCGAGCACCGCCTTCATCGCACCGCAGTCGGAGTGGCCGCAGATGATGATGTGGCGCACGCCGAGCGCCATGACGGCGTATTCGATGGCGGTCGATACGCCGCCGTTCATCTGGCCGTAGGGCGGTACCACGTTGCCCACGTTGCGCGTGACGAACAGGTCGCCCGGCGAGCTCTGGGTGATCAGTTCCGGAACGATGCGCGAATCGGCGCAGGTGATGAACATGGCGCGGGGCGTCTGGGCGTTGGCGAGCTTGCGAAACAGCTCTTCCTGCGCCGGGAACACGTCCCGGCGAAAGCGCTTGAAGCCCTCCACGATGCTGCCGAGGGCGTCGTCGGCCTGAGTCGTCTGGTCTTTTTGAGTCACATTGGTTCTCCCGAACCTCGAAGGCGCTGGTACGTGCTGACAGCCCTTGGGCGGTCAAGGTCACATATCAGGCTTTGTCGTGCCTGGATCGGGCGCTGCGTTTGCACGGGTTGGCGCTCAGTGCGCAGCCGGCTCGGCTCCGGCCACGCGGTTCTTGCCGCTGCGCTTGGCCTGATAAAGCGCCTGGTCGGCCTGCTGCAGGAGCGCCAATGCGGTGGGGCAGCGGCTGGAGGGAATGCCGCCGGCGACGCCGATGCTCAGGGTTACCCGGCCGTGGGGCGAGTCGGGGTTGGCGATGTTGTCGGCGTAGATGGCATCACGCACGCTTTCGGCCACGGTGGCCGCGCCGGCTTCGTCGGTGTTGGGCAAGAGAATCGCCAGTTCTTCGCCGCCATAGCGTGCCGCAAGGTCGGCCGGGCGATGCAGGTGCTGGCGCAGGCAGTCGCCGATCCGGCGCAGGCAGTCGTCGCCTTGCTGGTGGCCGAAGGTGTCGTTGAAGTTCTTGAAGTTGTCGACGTCGATCAGGATCAGCGAGATCGGCTCCTGCAGATGGGTCGCACGGGCGAACTGGCGCTCGAGCATCTGATCGAAATGGCGGCGATTGGCCAATCCGGTCAGCCCGTCCTGCGAGGCGAGCATTGTCAGGCTCTGGTTGGTCTTGCACAGGTTGTCATAGGCCAGGCGCAGGTTCTCCTCGGCGGCATCGCGCGCGCGCAGGCTGGCCAGCAGCTTGCGTCCGAGCACCGCGATCACCGCCAGGGCGAGCAGCAATGACAGCAGAAGCGAGCCCGTCTGCCTGTTCCACTGAGCCAGGGCCAGGCGCTCGTCGAGACTGACCGTGAGATAGATCGGTTGGGCATCGCTGGCATGGAAGCTGACGATCTGTCGGGCATCTTCCTCCGGTGCCCGCTGGGTAACGACGGCTTCGCGAAGCCGGCGGCTGACCAGCTGTTGGGCGGCGTCATTGAGCGTACTGCCCATGCTCGAGGCGGCCAGCGGCCAGTGCGTCAGGACGCTGCCATCGGTACGGCGCAAGGTGACCACGCTGTTGGGCGGCAGATGCAGCGACCGGTAGTAGTCGAGAAACGCCTGGACTTCCAGAGCGATCACCACCACGCCGGCGAACTCTCCGGCCTGGTCGACGACACGCCGGGACACGGGGATGAACCAGCGGCTGCCGCTCTCATCGAGCAGCGGCAGGCCGATGTGGATGGCGGTGTCGGTGTGCGCGCGGTGCTGCCTGAAATACTCGCGATCGGAGTGGTCGGCCGATTGCTCGGTCTGGCGCGCACTGATGAGCCGCCGGCCATGCTGGTCGAGCACGAACAGGTCGTGGATCTCGGCGTATTCGCCGACCTGGCCGCGCGCCACATTCTGCAGGCGCTGCAGCGAGCGTTCGTTGATGCCGTCGTTGAGCAGGCGTTCGCTGAACCCGAAGAGAATGGTTCGAGCCCGCACGATGGCCAGTTCGGCCTGGTTGAGGAGGGTGCTGGAGAGGTTGGCAGCGTTGAGCTGCGCCTGCGCGGAGTGATGCCGGTGGGTGTCGAGGATGTGCCAGAAGGTGAGTGCGGCCAGGCTCAGGCAGCCAATCAAGAGCAGGGCCAGGAGCTGGCGGGAAGTCGGGCTGCGAAGGCAACCGCTACCGGTTGCTACCGGTTTGCCCTGCGGATCGGACGTCATGCTAGATACTGCCCCATGTATCCCTACCTTCTCGCATCCTAACCCAGGCTGAGCGTCGCCCGCTAATAGCCAAATGTCATCACAACAGGCGGCGAACAAGGCGGACTGCTTGGCAGTCCGCTGCAGGGTCAGCGCCGTTCGACAGGCTCAGGTTCGTCGTCTCCGGGTGGATCGATGTCGATATCCGGCACGGTGATCGTCCGCTCTTCGGTACCTACGTCAACGTCCGGACCCTCCACATCGTAGCGAGGCAGCTTGCCCCCTTCCACCTCGACGTCCGGCAGACGGCCTTCCTCTTTTTTCTCCACCTCACAGCCGCCAAGCGCCAAGGCGGCGATGAGGATGGCGCTGGCGAGACTCCATTTCGGCGATCTGTTCATGGATTTTTCCTTGCGTGGCTGAGCGCGAAGGGGCTGCCCTCGTGGCAGCTTCGCCTCATGCCTGTGCAGACCGTGGGGCTCGCGGGCGGTTCAGCCGCTTGCGAGGGCAGTCACGCCGCATTTGCGCGCTGTGTGGCGGTGCTGGCTGACATTGACGAGGGTCGGCTGCCATATTGCGAGCGAAGAGTTGTTGATTTCGCGCAAGAAACGACTAAATTTCCTAGTAATTAGCGCTTCTGCACGCTGGTCGGTGGCGCTGGTGGCGAGCGCTGACCGGGGCAGGGACGAGCCGTAACGACCCGAGGGATGATCCTATGAACGTTCAGCGCAAGGCGGGGCAGGCGTGTCGGTCTGCGCGACCATGAGGCGCAAGGAAGACGATCGGCGCAGAGTGCGCGATGCGCTCGAGAAGGCTTTGGCGTACCGTGAGGCGGGCCATCCAGCCGCGCGTTCCCTTGGGCTTGCGGTCCGGCTGGATCAGTTTGTCGCGGCGCTGCGAGTCGAGGGGCGCTCGGAGACGCAGGCCATCGCACTGTTGCGCCGCAACCCGGGGCTGATCCGGCTGCACTAGGTGTTCAGTTGACCGTCAGGCTGAAGTCGATGCGCTTGAGCCACTCGGCTTCCTGTTCAAAATCGGCCAGGGTCAATGGGTGGGCTTCCAGCCAGCCGTGCGGGAAGGTCACGTCCAGGCTGTTCTCCGTTGCCATGAGGCGGAAGGAAGGAGCCTGCTGCGGACCGCGGATGTGATGAAACAGGATGGCAAAGCGCAGCAGCACGCACAGGCGGGTGAGCTTGATGCCGTCTTCGCACAGCTCGTCGAACTTGGCGCGCGGAATGTTGCGGCGATGCCCGCGTACCAGCAGGGCGAGCATGAGCTGGTCGCGCTTGGAGAAACCGGGAAGGTCGGAATGCTCGATCAGGTAGGCGCCATGCTTGTGGTAGTGGTAGTGGGCGATGTCCAGTCCGACCTCATGAATGCGCGCTGCCCAGCCCAGCAGTTCGCGATCCTTCTCTTGATCTAGCGACCACTGCGTACAGACCTGATCGAAGGCCTCCAGCGCCTTGGCCTCCACGCGGGCGGCCTGCTCCCGGTCGACGTGGTAGCGTTCCATGAGGCTGCCGAGGGTACGCTCGCGCACGTCCTCGTGGTGGTGGCGGCCGAGCAGATCGTAGAGCACGCCTTCGCGCAGAGCGCCTTCGGAGTGGGTCATGGTTTCCAGCTCGAGGGCGTCGAAGATCGCTTCGAGAATGGCCAGTCCTGCGGGGAAGACGCCGCGTCGATCGGGCTTGACGCCTTCCAGGTCGATCTTGTCCACCTCGCCGAGCTTGAACAGGCGTCGTTTGAGCCAAGCGATGCCGTCGCGATTGGCTTCCCCATCGCTCAGTCCGGCGAACTTCACCGCCAGCCCGACGGCGCGGATCGTTCCCGATGCGCCGATCGATTGCTCCCAGCCCAGGCGAAACAGTGCTTTTTCGATAGCCATCAGTTCCAGGCGTGCCGCGGTGTAGGCCTGGGCATAGCGCGCCGGGGTGATCTTGCCGTCACGGAAGAAGCGCTGCGTGTAGCTGACGCAGCCCATTTGCAGGCTTTCGCGCAGCTCGGAGTCGAAATTCTCGCCGATGATGAATTCGGTGCTGCCGCCGCCGATGTCCACCACCAGGCGCCGCCCCGGCTTGCCGGGGAAGGTATGTGACACGCCCAGATAGATGAGGCGAGCTTCTTCGCGACCGGAGATCACCTCGACCGGGTGGTTGAGGATGCCCTCCGCCTGCCGGATGAATTCGGCGCGGTTGCGGGCCTCGCGCAAGGCATTGGTGGCCACGATGCGCACGGCGCCCTCCGGCAAGGCGTTTACCAGCTGGGCGAAGCGGCGCAGGCAATCGAGGCCGCGCTGCATCGACTCCTCGGTCAGTTGGCGGTTTTCATCAAGCCCGGCCGCGAGCTGAACCTTCTCCCCCAGGCGCTCCAGAATGCGCAGGTCGCCGTTGACGGGGCGGGCCACCACCAGGTGGAAGCTGTTCGACCCAAGGTCGATGGCGGCGATCATCGGGAAATTCTTCGCTTGCGGCATGCTCGAATGGTCTCGAAAGGGCATTTATCAATCCTGCCACGGTATGGAGTCTTAGCCAATGAAGGGGCGGCAACCGGCCGCCGACTCAGCAGCTACCGGGACTGGCGCCGCTCTGGGCTGCCGATTGCCTTTCGGTGTCTTTCGCGGCGGGCTATGATGTCGACCACTTTTTTCCTTTCACCACCTGGAGAAATCCATGAGCGATTACATTAAGACCGTGAGTGATGCCAGCTTCGAGCAGGACGTCCTTCAGGCGGAAGGTCCCGTGCTGGTGGATTACTGGGCGGAGTGGTGCGGCCCGTGCAAGATGATTGCGCCGGTGCTGGATGAAATCGCCCGTGACTACCAGGGCAAGCTGACCGTGTGCAAGCTGAACATCGACGAAAACCAGGAGACGCCCGCCAAGTATGGCGTGCGCGGCATCCCCACGCTGATGCTGTTCAAGGGTGGCAATGTCGAGGCGACCAAGGTCGGCGCGCTGTCCAAGTCCCAGTTGGCGGCGTTTCTCGATAGCAACATGTAACTTGCGCACCGCTTTGCAAAACCCCGCCGAACGGCGGGGTGAATCGGTCTGACTTGTATGGACGATCCCTTCCTGGGGTGCTAAATTCGGCCGATCGACATCATCTGTCGTCTTCTCACGCCGTCGCCCGCGCACTCCCGCCTGACCACAGCTTCCCTGTCCGTCTCAAACCGCGTGGCCCGCTGGCGCTCATCGCTGTTTCCATCCTTCCTCGATCTTCTATGAATCTGACCGAACTCAAACAAAAGCCCATCACCGAGCTGCTTGACATGGCTGAGCAGATGGGTATCGAGAACATGGCCCGTTCGCGCAAGCAGGACGTGATCTTCGCCTTGTTGAAAAAGCATGCGAAGAGCGGGGAAGAGATTTCCGGCGATGGCGTTCTGGAAATTTTGCAGGATGGCTTCGGCTTCCTGCGCAGCGCCGATTCCTCGTACCTGGCCGGGCCGGACGACATCTATGTGTCGCCCAGCCAGATCCGCCGCTTCAACCTGCGTACCGGCGACACCATTGTCGGCAAGATCCGCCCGCCCAAAGAAGGCGAGCGCTACTTCGCCCTGCTCAAGGTCGACAGCATCAACTTCGACCGGCCGGAGAACGCCAAGAACAAGATCCTGTTCGAGAACCTCACGCCGCTGTTTCCCAATGAGCGGCTGAAGATGGAAGCCGGTAACGGCTCCACCGAGGACTTGACCGGGCGTGTCATCGACCTCTGCGCGCCAATCGGCAAGGGCCAGCGTGGCCTGATCGTCGCGCCGCCCAAGGCGGGCAAGACGCTGATGCTGCAGAACATCGCCAGCAACATCACGCGCAACAATCCCGAATGCCATCTGATCGTGCTGCTGATCGACGAGCGTCCGGAAGAGGTGACCGAAATGCAGCGCACCGTGCGCGGCGAGGTCGTCGCGTCGACCTTCGACGAGCCGCCGACCCGTCACGTTCAGGTCGCCGAAATGGTGATCGAGAAGGCCAAGCGCCTGGTCGAGCACAAGAAGGATGTGGTCATCCTGCTCGACTCCATCACTCGCCTGGCGCGCGCGTACAACACCGTGATCCCGAGTTCCGGCAAGGTGCTCACCGGCGGCGTCGACGCTCATGCGCTGGAAAAGCCCAAGCGCTTCTTCGGTGCTGCGCGCAACATCGAGGAAGGTGGCAGCCTGACCATCCTCGCCACCGCACTGGTGGAAACCGGCTCGAAGATGGACGAGGTGATCTACGAGGAATTCAAGGGCACCGGCAACCTCGAACTGCAGCTCGATCGCCGTATCGCCGAGAAGCGCGTGTTCCCCGCCATCAACATCAACCGCTCCGGTACCCGCCGTGAAGAGCTGTTGACCGGTGACGAGGAGCTGCAGCGCATCTGGATTCTGCGCAAGCTGCTGCACCCGATGGATGAAATCGCCGCCATCGAGTTTTTGCTCGACAAGCTCAAGGACACCAAGACCAACGACGAATTCTTCCTGTCCATGAAGCGTAAATGATCGACAGGCGGCTCGCCGCCTGAGGCTGGAGGCTGAACGCCGGACGAGGGCAGCTTTTTCGTCCTGCCTTCAGCCTTCGGCGTTTTTATCGAGAGATTTATTTTCATGCAGTACTCCGATCTCCGCGATTTCATCCGCGCCCTCGAACAGCGTGGCGAGCTCAAGCGCATCGCTGTGCCTGTCTCGCCGGTGCTGGAAATGACCGAAATCTGCGACCGCACGCTGCGCAAGGGCGGTCCGGCGCTGTTGTTCGAGAAGCCCGCCGGCTTCGACATGCCAGTGTTGGGCAATCTGTTCGGCACGCCTGGGCGCGTCGCCCTCGGCATGGGCGCGGATGATGTCAGCGAGCTGCGCGAGATCGGCAAGCTGCTGGCGTTTCTGAAGGAGCCCGAGCCGCCCAAGGGCTTGAAGGACGCCTGGAGCAAGCTGCCGATCTTCAAGAAGGTCATCAGCATGGCGCCCAAGGTGCTGCGGGACGCGCCGTGTCAGGAGCTTGTGCTGGAAGGCGATGAGGTCGATCTGGGCCGCATCCCGGTGCAGCACTGCTGGCCGGGCGATGCTGCGCCGTTGATCACCTGGGGCCTGACCATCACCCGCGGGCCCAACAAGGAACGGCAGAACCTGGGCATCTATCGCCAGCAGGTGATTGCGCGCAACAAGGTCATCATGCGCTGGCTCAGCCACCGCGGAGGCGCGCTGGACTACCGCGAGTGGTGCCTGAAGTACCCGGACAAGCCTTATCCGGTATGCGTGGCGCTCGGCGCCGATCCGGCGACCATCCTCGGTGCGGTCACCCCGGTTCCCGACACGCTGTCCGAATATGCCTTCGCCGGACTGTTGCGCGGCTGCCGTACCGAGCTGGTCAAGGCCATCGGCTCCGACCTGCAGGTGCCGGCGCGTGCGGAGATCGTGCTCGAGGGGCATATCTACCCCGGCGAGACGGCCGACGAGGGGCCGTATGGCGACCATACCGGCTACTACAACGAGATCGACCGCTTCCCGGTCTTTACCGTCGAGCGCATCACCCATCGGCGCAATCCGATCTACCACAGCACCTACACCGGCCGGCCGCCGGATGAGCCGGCGATTCTCGGCGTGGCGCTGAACGAAGTGTTCGTGCCGATCCTGCAGAAGCAATTTCCCGAGATCGTCGACTTCTATCTGCCGCCGGAAGGCTGTTCCTACCGCATGGCGGTAGTGACGATCAAGAAACAATACCCCGGCCACGCCAAGCGCGTGATGCTTGGCGTGTGGAGTTTCCTGCGTCAGTTCATGTATACCAAGTTCGTGATCGTCACCGACGACGACATCAATGCGCGTGACTGGAATGACGTGATCTGGGCCATCACCACGCGCATGGACCCCAAGCGCGATACGGTCATGATCGACAACACGCCGATCGACTATCTTGATTTCGCCTCGCCGGTGTCCGGTCTGGGCTCCAAGATGGGGCTGGATGCCACCCACAAGTGGCCCGGCGAAACGAGTCGCGAGTGGGGAAGGGCGATCGTCCAGGATGAGGCGATCAAACGGCGGGTAGACGAGCTATGGAGCAGCTTGGGTATCGATTAACCGAGCCGCTGCCGCCTGGCAGCGATCCGTATTGAAGAGAAAACTTTGAAACTAACCCTGCAACCATCCGGCGCGGTCATCGAGGCGCATCCGGGGGAAACCATCCTCGAGGCGGCGCAGCGTGCCGGTTATCAATGTCCGCAGAGCTGCCGTAACGGCAACTGTCAGGTCTGTGCTGCGGTGCTGGTCGAAGGTCGGGTGCTGCAAGGCGATGTCGAGCACGATCACGGTGAAATCTTCACCTGCCAGGCGCGGCCGTTGGGTGACTGTCTGCTGCACTGGGATGGTGTATTGGCGCGCGGTGAGCTGCCAGTCGGCGAGTACGCCTGTCAGGTGGTGGAGTGCACGCCCGTGGGGGGTGACGTCTATCGGGTCGCGCTGCGTACGCCGGCGGGGCGCCTGCCGCGCTACCACGCCGGCCAGTACCTGCTCCTCGAGCGCGAGGATGGCGAGTTCAGTGCGTTCTCCCTCGCTTCGGCGCCCCATCAGGGCCGCGACTTGCAGCTGCACATCCTGGCCCGCGACGGCTCGGCGATCGCGCTGGTCCGCTCGCTGCAGACCCGCGCCACGGTGCGGGTGAAGATGCCCTATGGCGATACGCATCTGGCCGAGCTGCCGGATGGGCCGCTGCTGCTGGTAGCGGCGGGCACCGGCATGGCGCAGATGCAGAGCCTTTTGGAGCATTGTCGCGCGCGTGGCTTCAAGCATCCGTTGCACCTGTACTGGGGCGTGCGTGCGCCCGAGGAGTTCTACCGCATCGATCCTTGGGCCGAGTGGGAGAATCTGCCAGGTCTGTCCCTGCATCGGGTGGTGAGCGAGCGCTGCGACTGGCGCGGGCGTTGTGGCCTTCTGCACGAAGCAATCCGTGAAGACTTCAGCGACCTCAAGGGACTGCATGTCTATGCCAGTGGCTCGCCCGCGATGGTATACGGCACCCTGGATGCGCTGGTGGAGGCCGGCATGGATGCGCACCAGATGCGCGCCGATGTATTTGCCTATGCGCCGCGCGCCCGTTAAACCCATCGTTACGAGCCCTTGGAGATTGCTGATGAAACGCTGGATTCTGCTGCTGGTGTTGTGCCTGCCGATTGCGGTGCAGACGGTCCACGCCCAGGAAGGCGGGGCTGCGCCCAAGGTGACCTACGTGACGCTGTTTCCTTCGCTGGTCGGCAATTACGGTGCCGGGACCAAGCTGCAGTACTACAAGGCCGACGTTGCCTTGCGCGTGGCCAACGAAGAAGCGGCGAAGCGGGTGGAGCACCATGCGCCGTTGATTCGCAATCAGCTGGTGATGCTCTTCGCCCAGCAGACCGATGAGACGCTGGCGAGCCTCGAGGGCAAGGAGCGCCTGCGTCTGGAGGCGTTGACGCAAATTCAGCAGGTGCTGGCGCAGGAGGAAGGCTCGGCGCTGGTCGACGATCTGCTGTTTACCAACCTGGTCGTACAGTAGCCTCGCGCGCGGCCAGGGCCAGGATCGCCTGCCACTGGCTGGGGCTGACGGGCATGACCGACAAGCGACTGCCTTTCTTTACCAGCGGCAGCTCGGTCAGCGCAGGGTGTGCCTTGAGCCGGGGCAGGGGGAGCACCTGGCGAAACCGCTCGACGAAGCCCACGTCGATCGCCGCCCAGGGGTTGTTCGAGGGGCTGGCCTTGCCATCGAAGTAGGCGCTTTGCGGGTCCAGCGCCGAGGGGTCGGGATAGGCGCTGCTGCAGATACGGCCGATCCCGGCGATGCCCGGAATCGCACAGCTCGAGTGGTAGAACAGGAACTGGTCGCCGTCTTCCATGGTGCGAACGAAGTTGCGTGCCTGGTAATTGCGCACTCCGTCCCAGCGGCTCTGCGACAGGCGTTTCAGGTCATCGATGGAAAATTCATCCGGCTCGGACTTCATCAGCCAATAGGCCATGCAACAGCTCCTGGTTCTGTGGGACAAGCCACGGAATGATATCCGTAACTTGCCCGACAATCGGCCGCGCCAACGCCTTTGCGCATCGCAACAAGATGTCGCAGAATGCGTTACTCACCAATGGACACAGGCCCAGACGCAGTCATCAAGAGCTGCACGCGGGCTCTCTATTTCGCCTGTCAGGGGGAGGCGGGGTCATGAAGCGCAAACCGGATATTTTGTGGGTTCTCGTGTTGTTATTCGGCTTTGGCGTTGTCACCACTGGTTATACGCAAGGCCTGCTGGCTGAGCGTTCAGACCCGGTTCCGACCTCGTTCGTTCAATCCGAGCGCTGATCCTTGCCATTTTGGGCGCCGGTCGGAACGCCCGGCGTCCTCCCTTCAGCGCAGTCGGTCGATGGTTCGTGCGGCTGCGTACCAGGCCTGATCGGTCACTGTGGCATCCAGCGGAACGTCCCAGGCTTCCAGCGGCAGGCTGTCTACCTTCTGGCATTCGTGCGCCAGCCCTAGCAGGGTTGGCCTCAGGCCTTGCCGGCGCTGCCGGAAAGCCAGCGTGCGGTCATAGAAGCCACCCCCCATGCCGAGCCGTCCGCCTTGCGGATCGAATCCGACCAGCGGCATCAACAGCAGGTCCAGCGCCCAGGCCGGGCGAATGTGCGCCAGGTCGATCCGCGGCTCGGCAATGCCGAAGCGATTGCGCCGCAGGCGCTGCCCAGGTCTTATCCGCTGAAATTCCATGCGCGTTTTCGGCCAGGGTTTGAGTACCGGGAGGTAGGTGGCCTTTTTCCGTCGTTGCGCGGCGCGCAGCAGCGGGCGCGGATCGATCTCGCCGTCATTGGGCAGGTAGAGGGCGATATGCCGCGCCCGGCGGAAGCAGGGGGCGTGGCAGAGCTGGCGATAGAGCTTGTGGGCAGCCTGGCGTTGCTGGTGCGGGGCTAGCGCGCGACGGGTCAGGCGTAACTGGCGGCGCAGGGCCGCGCGCGACAGGCCGTCGGCGCGGATCATTGAACAAGGCTCCCCGGCATGCCGCTGCCGGCGTAGGCCCTTGAACCCGAGAGTTCAAGGTGGTAACTGCCGGAGACCTTAAGGCTTTCCGTCAGGCGGACATGCACACCGGCCCCACGTACAGTTCCCGTTTTGTTGCGTATCGGGAGAGGGTCATCGCCAGCTGGCGCACATGCCAGGGAGTTGATTCGATTATACCCCAATGTCCCGGCCTGCCATTAGTCCTGCGCGGAATTCGGATCGCTGGTCAGTGCGCCGTCGACGCGCTCGAGCAGGCGACGCACCTGCTCGCGGTGGCCGGTGGCTTCTGCGGCGAGGCGCTGCTGGCGATCGAGCAGCTCGTGGGTGATGTTCAGCGCCGCCATGACGGCGACGCGCTCGGCGCCGATCACCTTGCCGCCGCTGCGGATCTCGCGCATGCGACCGTCGAGGTAGCGTGCCGCATTCTCGAGGTTGGTGCGCTCCTCGGGCGGACAGGCAATGCAGTATTCCTTGTCCATGATGTGCACGGTGACGGTGGTCGGCTGGTTCATCAGTCCTGCTCCAAGGCTTTCAGGCGCGAAATCATCGATTCGACCTTCAGGCGGGCCAATTCGTTCTTTTCGATCAGTTGCGCGCGCTCCTTGCGCCAGGCCTGTTCATTCGCCTGCAGCAGACGGTTTTCGGCCCTGAGCTGTTCGAGGCGTCGCAGCAACTGTTCGAGTTTGCTGGCGAGGAGGTTCAGATCGGCGTCTTCCATGGGCCCCTTCACAGGCCGTAGGCCCGGATAGCCATTGGCCTTTGGTTGGTTTTGGCTTGTCCGCCAGTGCTAGGATACCGCGCTTCATTCTATTCACTGCCAGGGTTTGCGCCTAGCCATATGTCCGACCAACGCCCGTCTGCCTACACCGCTTTTTCATTGCTTTTGCAAGGTTGCGCCAACCCGGTTTCGCCGGCCGAACTGCATGGCTTTCTGCTCGGACGTAGCGCGGCCGGGGCCGGCTTCGACGCTGCCGAATGGCTGGGCGAGGCCGGGCAATGGCTCGGCGGCGAGCTGGACGAGCGGATGCGCCAGGCCCTCGTCGGCCTGCAGGAGATGGTACGCGGCGAGCTGACCGGCGAGGATGTCGCACTGGTACTGATGCTGCCGGGTGACGACGCCCCGTTGGCCGAGCGCACCGCCGCGCTTGGTCAGTGGTGCCAGGGCTTCCTCTCTGGCTTCGGTCTGGTGGCGGGCAATCGGCTGCTGGGCAAGGAAGCCAGCGAAGTACTGCAGGACCTGGCAGCCATCGCGCAAATCGACGGCGCCGACGAAGAGTCCGAGGCCGGCGAGGTCGATTACATGGAGGTAATGGAGTACCTGCGTGTGGCCCCGCTGTTGTTGTTCGCCGAATGCGCCCCGGCCACGCCGCCGGCGCCAAAACCTTCCCTGCACTGAGCGAGGTGGCCGTGATCCGCATCCCCAAGACGGAATATGCCCGTCGGCGCAAGGCGCTGATGGCGCAAATGGAGCCCAACAGCATCGCCATCCTGCCGGCGGCGCCGGTGCATGTGCGCAACCGCGATGTGGAGCACGCCTACCGCCAGGACAGCGATTTCCAGTACCTCTCTGGGTTCCCCGAGCCGGATGCGGTGATCGCGCTGATCCCCGGACGCGAGCATGGTGAGTTCGTGCTGTTCTGCCGCGAGCGCAACCCCGAGCGGGAGCTGTGGGACGGGCTGCGTGCCGGCCAGGAAGGGGCGATCCGCGACTTTGGCGCGGATGACGCGTTTCCGATCACCGACATCGACGAGATCCTCCCCGGCCTGATCGAGGGGCGCTCGCGGGTCTATTACGCCATCGGCACCCACGCCGAGTTCGATCAGCAGTTGCTCGAGTGGATCAATACCATCCGCAGCAAGGCCCGCCAGGGCGCCCAGCCGCCGCGGGAGTTCGTCGCGCTGGAGCCGCTGCTGCACGAGATGCGGCTGATCAAGAGCGCTGCCGAAATCAAGGTGATGCGCTATGCCGCCGAGGTGTCGGCGCGCGCGCATGTGCGGGCGATGCAGGCCTGCCAGCCGGGGCTGCACGAGTACGATCTGGAGGCCGAGCTGGAGTATGTGTTCCGCAAGGGCGGGTCGCGCCAGGTGGCCTACGAGTCGATCGTCGGTTCCGGACGCAATGGCTGCATCCTGCATTACCGGGAAAACGAAGCACCGCTGCGCGATGGCGAGCTGGTGCTGATCGACGCCGGCTGCGAGATCGACTGCTATGCCAGCGACATTACCCGCACCTTCCCGGTCAACGGGCGGTTTTCGGCTGAGCAGAAGGCGATCTACGAGCTGGTTCTGGCGGCCAATCTCGAAGCGTTCCGGCATATCGCGCCGGGCCGCCATTGGGCCGAGGCGCACGAGGCGACGGTGCGGGTGATTACCGCCGGCCTGGTCGAGCTGGGCCTGCTCGAGGGCGAGGTCGACGCGCTGATTCAGAGCGAGGCGTACAAGCCCTTCTACATGCACCGGGCCGGCCATTGGCTGGGGATGGACGTGCATGATGTCGGCGACTACAAGATTGGTGGCCAGTGGCGCGTGCTCGAGCCGGGCATGTGTCTGACTGTCGAGCCGGGCATCTACATCGCGCCGGACAACGAGAGTGTCCCGGCGCCCTGGCGCGGCATCGCCGTGCGCATCGAGGACGACGTCGTGGTGACCCGCGACGGCTGTGAGGTGCTCACCAGCGGTGTGCCCAAGACGGTGGTCGAGATCGAGGCCCTGATGGCCGCTGCCGCGCGGAGCCCGGCGTGAGTCAGGTGGAGATCGCCATCATCGGCGGCGGCCTGGTCGGCGCCAGTTTGGCCCTGGCGCTGCAGCGGGGCGCGGCGGCACGTGGCTGGCGCATCCGCTTGCTCGAGCCGTTCGCCCCGGGCGACCGCTACCAGCCCAGTTATGACGCGCGGGCCTCGGCACTGTCCTATGGCACGCGGCGGCTCTACGAGCAGCTGGGGCTGTGGCCGCAGATCGCTCAGCGGGCCGAGCCGATTCGCCAGATTCACGTTTCCGAGCAGGGCTGCTTCGGTGTGACGCGGATGGACGCCGCGACCGAACAGGTGCCGGCGCTTGGCTATGTGGTGGAGAACGCCTGGATCGGCCACTGTCTGTGGCAGGCGCTGGACGAGCGGGTGGTGACACGCGAATGTCCGGCGCAGGTCGAGCGGCTCGCGCCGTCCACCCGCGGCTACTGCGTGCACCTGGCCGATGGGCGGGTCATCGACTGTGACCTAGCGATTCTCGCCGATGGTGGGCGCTCCAATCTGCGTGAGCAACTGGGCGTCACCGTGCGCTCGCGCAGCTACGGGCAAAGCGCGCTGATCGCCAATGTCACCCCTGAGCGCGCTCATCAGGGTCAGGCTTTCGAGCGCTTCACCGGCGACGGGCCGCTGGCGCTGCTGCCGCTGTCCGAGGGGCGTTGCGCGCTGGTGATGACGCGCCAGAGCGAGCAGGCCGAGCGCCTGATGTGGCTGGACGATGCGGCATTTCTCGACGTGCTGCAGCAGGCGTTCGGTTATCGCCTCGGCGCGTTCCGTCAGGTCGGCGCCAGGCATGCGTACCCGCTGGCCTTGGTGGAGTCCGATGAGCAGGTGCGCCGTGCGCTGGTGGTGCTGGGCAATGCCGCGCACAGCCTGCACCCGATCGCCGGGCAGGGCTACAACCTGTCGCTGCGCGACGCCCAGGCGCTGGCCGAGACCCTGCTCGGTGGCAGCGAATCGCCCGGCTCGCTGGCCACGTTGCAGCGCTACCGTGATCGCCAGGCGCTGGATCAGCAGCTCACGGTCGGCTTTTCCGATCGTCTGGTGCAGCTGTTCGGCCAGCCGAACCGGCTGTTGCAGGCCGGACGCAACCTCGGCTTGCTGGCGCTGGATCTGCTGCCGCCGGCCAAAAGCCAATTTGCCCGCCTGGCCATGGGGCTCGGTACGCGCCGCTAGTGGCGGGGCCGGTATACCAACAAGGAGGCGACATGCAGGTCGATCTGGTCATCGTGGGTGGGGGGATGGTGGGCAGCGCGCTGGCTCTGGCGCTGGCGCAAAGCGGCTTGCGGATCTGCGTGGTCGATGGGGGCTCGGTGCTGCCGGTGCCATTCGATGCCGACGCATCGTTCGAGCCGCGGGTCAGTGCGCTGTCTGCGGCCAGCCAGCGGATCCTTGAGCGCCTCGGCGCCTGGCAGGGGGTGCTTGCGCGCCGGGCCAGTCCTTACACCGATATGCATGTCTGGGACGGCCTCGGCACTGGCGAGATCCACTTCTCGGCCAGTGCGGTGCACGCCGATGTGCTCGGCCACATCGTGGAAAACCGGGTCATCCAGGATGCGCTGCTCGAGTGCCTGCAGGACCAGGACCGCATCACCCTGCTCGGCGCTGCGCGCCTCGAAGGGTTGCAGCGCGAGGACGGTGGCTGGCGTCTGGTGCTCGACTCGGGCGACGAGCTGCACGCGCCGCTGGTGGTGGCCGCCGATGGCGCCCATTCGGCGGTACGTCGTCTGGCCGGCTGTCAGACCCGCGAATGGGATTACCTGCACCACGCGATCGTGACCAGCGTGCGCTGCGCCGAGCCGCATCGGCGCACCGCCTGGCAGCGCTTTACCGAAGAGGGCCCGCTGGCCTTCCTGCCGCTGTTGCGCGGCGATGACGAGCACTGGTGCTCGATCGTCTGGTCGACCACGCCGGAGCGAGCCTCGGCATTGATGGCGCTGGACGATGCCGCCTTCAGCGTCGCCCTCGGACGGGCCTTCGAAGAGCGGCTCGGGCCGGTCACCGCCGTCGACCCGAGGCTGTGCATCCCGTTGCGCCAGCGTCATGCCAAGCGCTATGTGCAGGGCGGGTTGGCGCTGATCGGCGATGCCGCGCATACGATTCACCCGCTTGCCGGGCAGGGCGTGAATCTCGGGTTTCTCGACGCGGCGACGCTGGCCGAGGTGCTGCTCGATGCGCGCGCGCGTGGCGAGACGTTGGCCGAGGAGCGTGTGCTTGGCCGCTTCGAGCGCCAGCGGATGCCGCAGAATCTGGCGATGATGGCGGCGATGGAGGGCTTCGAGAGGCTGTTCCAGAGCGATTCGCTGCTGCTGCGCTGGCTGCGCAATGCCGGGCTGCGGCAAGTCGAGCAATTGCCCGCGGCAAAAGCGCTGTTCGTGCGCCAGGCGCTGGGCCTGAGCGGGCCTTTGCCAAAGCTGGCGCGGGCTTGAGTTCTGTCATATTTCCTTCGTTGCGAAGGTAAATAAGAGTCACTACTATTCGTACATCATCGACCAACAAGAGGCTTCATGATGCACGCAGGTAAAGGAATTCTCGCCGCGCTCACCCTGAGCGTGCTGTCCGCCGCAGTCCATGCGGCCGATCCCATCGTGGTCTACACCGCCCGTATCGACGAGCTGATCAAGCCGGTATTCGACGCTTACACCAAGGAAACCGGGGTCAAGATCAAGTTCATCACCGACAAGGAAGCGCCCCTGATGGAGCGCATCAAGGCCGAGGGTGCCAACACCCCCGCTGACCTGCTGGTGACCGTCGATGGCGGCAACCTCTGGCAGGCGGACCAGATGGGCATCCTGCAGCCGGTCGATTCGGCGGTGATCAAGCAGAACGTCCCCAGCCAGTATCGTGCATCGAACGATTCCTGGGCCGGTCTGACCCTGCGTGCGCGCACCATCGTCTACTCCCCTGAGCGGGTCAAGGAAGGCGAGCTGACCACCTACGAAGCGCTGGCCGATGAGCGCTGGGAAGGCCGTCTGTGCCTGCGCACCAGCAAGAAGGTCTACAACCAGTCGCTGACCGCCACCATGATCGAAGCCAACGGCGCCGAGAAGACCGAGCAGGTGCTCAAGGGCTGGGTAGGCAACCTCACCACTGACGTGTTCCCCGATGACACTGCACTGATTCAGGCAGTCGACGCCGGTCTGTGCGATGTCGGAATCGTCAACACCTACTACTTCGGCCGTCTGCTGGCACAGAAGCCGGACCTCAAGGCCAAGCTGTTCTGGCCGAACCAGGACGATCGCGGCGTGCACGTGAACCTGTCGGGCGTCGGCCTGACCAAGCATGCACCCAATGCCGAGGCCGCCATCAAGCTGATGGAGTGGATGACCGGTGAAGAAGCCCAGCGCCTTTTCGCCAAGATCAACATGGAGTACCCGGTCAACCCGGCCGTCAAGGCTGACGAAACCGTCGCCGCCTGGGGTGAGTTCAAGGCTGACAGCGTTCCGGTCGAGGTCACCGGCAAGCGTCAGGCCGAGGCCATCCGCATGATGGATCGGGTAGGCTGGAACTGATCCGCGAGTCGCCGGCCCGTCACGCACGCAGTCATCGCTTGACTTGCAAGGCGTGCAGCCGGCAGCCTCTAGCGGTTTTCGCCAATACCCCCGGCTCGTCCGGGGGTATTTTTTGAACACCGAGGCAGTCGTGACCCATCCGGCCCAGCGTCGCTGGTACTTCCTTTCCTGCTCCATCGCCCTGCTGGTGTTGATGCCGCTCAGTGTGTTGTTGCTGAGCTGGCAGCAGATCGATACCGAGATCTGGTCCCACCTGTGGTCGACCCAGTTGCCGCGCCTGATCGGCAACACCGCCGTGCTGCTGGTGGGCGTGGCGGTGGGTGTGGTCGTGCTTGGCGTCAGCCTCGCCTGGCTCACCGCGCTTTGCGAGTTTCCCGGTCGGCGCTGGCTCGACTGGGCGCTGATGCTGCCCTTCGCCATTCCCGCCTATGTGCTGGCCTTCGTCTTCATCGGCCTGCTGGATTTCGCCGGGCCGGTGCAGACACTGTTGCGCGAATGGTTCGGCAGCGGCTTTCGTCTGCCGCGGGTGCGCTCCACCGGCGGGGTGATCCTGGTGCTGGTGCTGGTGTTCTACCCGTACGTCTACCTGTTGGCCCGCTCGGCCTTTCTCGCCCAGGGGCGCGGCCTGATGGAGGCGGCGCGGGTGCTTGGCCTGTCGCCGTGGCAGGCCTTCTGGCGCGTCGCGCTGCCGATGGCGCGTCCGGCGATCGGCGCGGGCCTGGCGCTGGCGATGATGGAGACCCTGGCCGACTTCGGCGCGGTGGCCGCGTTCAACTACGACACCTTCACCACCGCGATCTACAAGACCTGGTACGGCTTCTACAGCCTGTCGAGCGCCACCCAGCTGGCCAGCCTGCTGCTGCTGGCGGTGATGCTGGTGCTCTACGGCGAGCGCCGTGCCCGCGGCGTCGCCCGGCCGGCCAGTGAGCGTGCGCGCAGCCAGCCGCTGTACCGGCTACGCGGGATCAAGGCACTGGCGGCCAGTGCCTGGTGCCTGCTGGTTTTTCTCTGTGCCTTCGCCATTCCGCTGCTGCAGCTGTTGGTCTGGTTGTGGCAGCGCGGTCGCTTCGATCTGGACGAGCGCTATGCGGGGCTGATCCTGCATACCCTGGCGCTGGGGGCGATCGCCGCGCTGATCACCGTGGCGGTCGCGCTGCTGTTGGCCTTCGCCCGAAGGCTGGCGCCGGTGCGGCCGGTACGCACGGCGGTGAGTCTGGCCAATCTCGGCTATGCGTTGCCCGGTTCGGTACTGGCGGTGTCGATCATGCTGGCGTTCAGTTACCTGGACCGCGAACTGGTGATCCCGCTGTCGAGCTGGCTGGGCGGAGCGGGCAAGCCGCTTTTGCTCGGCAGTCTCGGCGCGCTTTTGATCGCCTACCTGATTCGCTTCATGGCGGTGGCCTTCGGCCCGCTGGAAAACGCGCTGGCGCGGATTCGGCCGTCCATTCCCCAGGCCTCGCGCAGCCTCGGGGTGGGTGGTGTGGGCCTGTTCCTGCGCGTCTACTTGCCGCTGCTGCTGCCGGGCACGCTGAGTGCGGCGCTGCTGGTGTTCGTCGATGTACTCAAGGAGATGCCGGCGACCCTGCTGATGCGTCCGTTCGGTTGGGACACCCTGGCGGTGCGCATCTTCGAGATGACCAGCGAGGGCGAGTGGGCGCGGGCGTCGCTGCCGGCGGTGAGTCTGGTGTTGGTGGGGTTGCTGCCGGTGATCCTGCTGATCCGGCGCTCGGCGAACCGCCGCTGAGCGGGTGGTCCAACGAGCAAGACGCCGGCGCATGGGCGCGCCGTGACCTTGCGGGGGCTTGCGGCTACAATGCGCGCCATTCCACGCAGCCCCCCTCGTTCAGGCTGCTCCCGCACGTCCTGCCCGGAAGGAGAATACCCATGGGTCAGCGCACACCCCTCTATGAACAGCACGTTGCCTTAGGCGCCAAGATGGTCGATTTCGGCGGCTGGGACATGCCGCTGCACTACGGCTCCCAGGTCGAGGAGCACCATCAGGTCCGCCGCGACTGCGGGGTGTTCGACGTCTCCCACATGACCGTGGTGGATATCGCCGGCAGCGGTGCCAAGGCCTATCTGCAGCACCTGCTGGCCAACGATGTCGAGCGCCTGCAGGTGCTCGGCAAGGCGCTGTACAGCGGCATGCTCAACGAGCAGGGCGGGGTGATCGACGATCTGATCGTCTACCTCGCCGAGGATGGCTACCGCATGGTGGTCAACGCCGCCACCCGCGACAAGGACCTGGCCTGGCTGCAGGCGCAGAGCGCCGGCTTCGCGGTGACCCTGACCGAGCGTAGCGACATGGCGATGCTGGCCATCCAGGGGCCGCAGGCGCGCAACCGGGTGGCCGAACTGGTCGCCGCACCGCGTGCCGCGCTGATCCACGAGCTCAAGGTGTTCCAGGGACTGCCGGAAGGCGACTGGTTCATCGCCCGCACCGGCTATACCGGCGAGGACGGTCTGGAGATCATACTGCCCGCCGTCGAGGCACCGAGCTTCTTCAACGAGCTGGTCGGTGCCGGTATCGCACCGATCGGCCTCGGCGCGCGCGATACGCTGCGTCTGGAGGCGGGGATGAACCTCTACGGCCAGGACATGACCGAAGAGGTTTCGCCGCTGACTGCCAACATGGGCTGGACCATCGCCTGGGAACCGGCCGAGCGCGACTTCATCGGCCGCGCCGCGCTGGAGGCCCAGCGCAACGATCCGGCACTGCCGCGGCTGGTCGGTCTGGTACTGGAAGAGCGCGGCGTGCTGCGCGCCCATCAGGTGGTGCGCGTCGCGGGGATTGGCGAAGGCGAGATCACCAGCGGCAGCTTCTCGCCGACGCTGGGCAAGTCCATCGCCCTGGCGCGGGTGCCGGCGGCGACCGCCGACCGCGCCGAAGTGGAAATTCGCGGCAAGTGGTACCCGGTGCGCGTGGTTCAGCCGACCTTCGTGCGCCACGGCAAGATTCTTGTCTAAATTAAATCTGAACCGCCGACCGTCGTCGGCCCGTGAGGAAAGAGAATGAGCAACATCCCCAGCGATCTGCGTTACGCCGCCAGCCACGAGTGGGCGCGCCTGGAAGCCGACGGCAGCGTCACCGTGGGTATTTCCGACCACGCCCAGCAAGCGCTGGGTGATGTGGTGTTCGTCGAGCTGCCGGAAGTCGGCCGTCAGGTGGGTGCCGGCGAGGAAGCCGGCGTGGTCGAGTCGGTGAAGGCCGCCTCCGATGTGTACTCGCCGATCGCTGGCGAGATTATCGAGGTCAACAGCGCCCTGGCCGATGCACCCGAACAGGTCAACGCCGACCCGTACGCCAGCTGGTTCTTCCGTCTGCGCCCGAGCAGTGCCGCCGACCTCGACCAGCTGCTGGACGCCACCGCCTACCAGGCCGCCTGCGAAGCCTGATTTTCGCCCGCGCCCGAACGCATTGAAAAAAGGCTCCGACCCTCAAGGGTTCGGGGCCTTTTGCCCCTTGGAGAACTGCCGTGTCGCAAGCCCCCCGTCTTTCCCAGTTGCAGCCTTCCGACGTCTTCCTGCCGCGCCACCTCGGGCCGGATGAAGCCGAACAGCGCGCGCTGCTCGACGCCCTTGGTCTGTCCAGCCGCGACGAGTTGATCGCCCAGACCGTCCCGCCGGCCATCCGCATGGAAGGCGAGCTGGCGCTGCCCGCCGCGCTCACCGAGAACCAGGCGCTGCGCCGTCTGAAGGCGCATGCCGAGCGCAACGAGCAGTGGACCAGCCTGATCGGCATGGGCTACCACGGCACCCAGACCCCGGCGGTGATCCTGCGCAACGTGCTGGAGAACCCGGGCTGGTACACCGCCTACACCCCCTACCAGCCGGAAATCGCCCAGGGTCGTCTGGAGGCGCTGCTGAACTACCAGCAGATGACCATCGACCTGACCGGCCTTGACCTGGCCAACGCCTCGCTGCTCGACGAGGGCACCGCCGCCGCCGAAGCCATGGCACTGGCCAAGCGTGTGGCCAAGTCCAAGAGCAACTGCTTTTTCATCGACGAGAACTGCCACCCGCAGACCATCTCGGTAGTGCAGACCCGAGCCGAAGCCTTTGGCTTCGAAACCGTGGTCGGTGCCGTGGAGACGCTCGCCGAGCAGGACGTTTTCGGCGCGCTGCTGCAGTACCCCGACACCCACGGCGAGATCCGCGACCTTCGCCCGATCATCGAGGCCCTGCACGCTCGCCACGCGCTGGCCTGCGTCGCCGCCGACCTGCTGAGTCTGGTGCTTTTGACCCCGCCGGGCGAACTGGGCGCCGACGTGGTGCTTGGCAGCACCCAGCGCTTCGGCGTGCCGATGGGCTACGGCGGCCCGCACGCGGCGTATTTCGCCACCCGCGACGAGTTCAAGCGCGCCATGCCCGGCCGCATCATCGGCGTGTCCAAGGACGCGCGCGGCAACGTCGCCCTGCGCATGGCGCTGCAGACCCGCGAGCAGCACATCCGCCGCGAGAAGGCCAACTCCAACATCTGCACCGCGCAGGTGCTGTTGGCCAACATCGCCGGCTTCTACGCCGTCTACCACGGCCCGCAGGGTCTGAAGCAGATCGCCCAGCGCGTGCACCGGCTGACCGCGGTGCTGGCCGAGGGTCTGGCGCGCAAGGGCATCCAGCGCCTGAACACGCACTTCTTCGACACCCTGACCCTCGACGTCGGCGGCGCGCAGACGGCGATCATCGAGAGCGCGCTGGCCGCGCGGATCAACCTGCGTATCCTCGGTCGCGGCCACCTGGGCGTGAGCCTGGACGAGACCTGCAGCGAGGCCACCGTCGAGCACCTGCTTTCGATCTTCCTCGGCGCCGATCACGGCCTGTCCATCGCCGAACTGGACGCCGCCGCACAAAGCGGTATCCCGGCGGATCTGGTGCGTACCAGCGCGATCCTCAGCCATCCGGTGTTCAACGCCCACCACAGCGAAACCGAGATGCTGCGTTACCTGAAGCGCCTGGAGAACAAGGACCTGGCGCTGAACCAGGCGATGATCCCGCTGGGCTCGTGCACCATGAAGCTCAACGCGACCAGCGAGATGATCCCCATCACCTGGCCGGAATTCGCCAACCTGCACCCGTTCGCCCCGCGCGAGCAGGCCGCCGGTTACAAGGCGATGATCGACGAGCTGGAAAGCTGGCTGTGCGCGATCACCGGCTTCGACGCCATCAGCATGCAGCCCAACTCCGGTGCCCAGGGCGAATACGCCGGCCTGCTGGCGATCCGCAACTACCACCAGAGCCGCGGCGAAGCTCAGCGCGACATCTGCCTGATCCCGTCCTCCGCGCACGGCACCAACCCGGCCACCGCGCAGATGACCAGCATGAAGGTGGTGATCGTCGACTGCGACAAGTCCGGCAACGTCGACGTGGACGACCTCAAGCGCAAGGCCGCCGAAGCGGGCGAGCGCCTGGCCTGCCTGATGATCACCTACCCGTCGACCCATGGCGTCTACGAGGAAGGCATCCGCGAGATCTGCCAGGTCATCCATGACCACGGCGGCCAGGTCTACATGGACGGCGCCAACCTCAACGCGCTGGTCGGTCTGGCGCGTCCGGCCGACATCGGCGCCGACGTGTCGCACATGAACCTGCACAAGACCTTCTGCATCCCGCACGGCGGTGGCGGCCCGGGCATGGGCCCGATCGGGGTGAAGGCGCACCTGGCGCCGTTCGTCTCCAACCACCCGGTGGTCGAGCTGGATGGCCCGAACCCCGGCAACGGTGCGGTCAGCGCCGCGCCCTGGGGCAGCGCCAGCATCCTGCCGATCAGCTGGATGTACATCGCCATGATGGGCCCGCAGCTGCGTGAAGCGTCGGAAGTGGCGATCCTCAACGCCAACTACCTGGCCAACCGCCTCGGCGGCGCCTACCCGGTGCTCTACAGCGGCCGCAACGGCCGGGTGGCGCACGAGTGCATCATCGACCTGCGCCCGCTCAAGGCCGAGACCGGCATCAGCGAGGAAGACGTCGCCAAGCGCCTGATGGACTACGGCTTCCACGCGCCGACCATGTCCTTCCCGGTGCCGGGCACGCTGATGATCGAGCCCACCGAGAGCGAGCCCAAGGCCGAACTGGACCGCTTCGTCGAAGCGATGCTGGCGATCCGCGCCGAGATCGACAAGGTCAAGAACGGCGAGTGGCCGGCGGACGACAACCCGCTGGTGCGCGCGCCGCACACCCTGGCCGATGTCACCGGCGAGTGGAACCGCGCCTACAGCATCGCCGAGGCGGTGACGCCCACCGCGCACACCCGCGAGAACAAATACTGGCCGGCGGCCAACCGCGTGGACAACGTGTTCGGCGACCGCAACCTGTTCTGCGCCTGCGTGCCGGTCGACGCGTATCGCTAAAGGCAGGCGGTGAAAAACAAACGGGGCCCGATGGGCCCCGTTTGCATTGGCGCGGAAAAACTACTGCACGGCGAGCACCGCGCTGGCCAGTTCCAGGTCGCTGGCGGCCAGTTCGGGCTGTTCGCTGCGCACCTGCTGCAGGAAGGCCTCCAGATACGGGCCACGGATTTCTCCGTTGCTGGCGACGAAACTGCTGGCGTCCTCGCGGGTGGCGGCGACTTGCTTGTCGTCCTTGAAGGTCATGTAGGTGGTGGCGGTGGTGATGCCGGAGGAAAGGATCTGGCGGACGAAACCGCCGTCGGCCTGGGCGATGCCCATGGGTAGCGATACCACGGTGCCGATGACCAGGGTCTTCAGGATGCGCATGGTGGCTTTCTCCAGGGTTTTTATTGATCGGACAGGCCGATCGGCTAAAGGTTCGAGATGGCCTCGGCTTCGATCATCTGGCGAATGCGCACGGCCAGAACATCGATGCTGAAAGGCTTGGCCAGCATCTGCATACCGGCATCGAGAAACTCCCCACGCAGTTCGGCGTTGGGTGCATAGCCGGTTATGAATAGGACCTTCAGTTGCGGCCTGTGCTTCCTGGCGATCTCTGCCAGTTGTCGGCCATTGAGCCCGGGCAGGCCGACATCGCTGACCAGAAGATCCACCCGTCGCTCGCTCTGGATGATCGCCAGGGCGCTGTCGGCGTCCACCGCTTCCAGGGCGGTGTAGCCCAGTTCGCGCAGTACCTCGACCACCAGCATGCGCACCGCCGCCTCGTCTTCCACCACCAGCACGCTTTCGCCGTCCTGGGCGCGCGGCACCTCGATCAGCCCGCTGGCCGGTGCGGGCTCGGGTGCCGGCAGTGTGGCCTGCAGGCGCGGTAGCAGCAGACTCACCGTGGTGCCCTGGCCCGGCTGGCTGTCGATCTCGACCGCGCCGCCGGTCTGCCGGGCGAAGCCGTAGACCATCGACAGACCCAGCCCGGTGCCCTGGCCGATGGGTTTGGTGGTGAAGAACGGATCGAAGGCCTTGTCGATCACCTCCGGCGGCATGCCGCAGCCGCTGTCGCGCACGATCAACTGCACATAGTCACCGGGGGCCAGGCCTTCGGGGGCTGGGCTGAGCACGGTCTGGGTACGTGTGGCGATGGTCAGCCGACCGCCGCCTGGCATGGCATCGCGGGCGTTGATCACCAGGTTGAGCAGGGCGTTCTCCAGCTGGTGGGCATCGGTATACGCCGGGCCGCACTCGGCTCCGAGGTCGGTCTCGAGCTGGATGTGTTCACCGATGGTGCGCCGCAGCATGTCTTCCATCGACAGCACCAGGTGGTTGACGTCCACCGGCTGCGGGTCGAGGGACTGGCGGCGGGCGAAGGCGAGCAGACGGTGGGTCAGCGCGGCGGCGCGATTGGCCGAGGTGACCGCGGCATCGATATAGCGCTCCAGATCCGCCTGGCGCGGCTCCAGCCGACGCTGCAGCAGATCCAGTGCGCCGAGCACGCCGGTGAGCATGTTGTTGAAGTCATGGGCCAGGCCACCGGTGAGCTGGCCGATGGCTTCCATCTTCTGCGCATGGCGCAGCGCCTCCTCGGCGCGCTCGCGCTCGAGCATTTCGAACTGCAGGCGCTGGTTGGCCTTGGCCAGCTCCTCGGTGCGTTCGACCACTCGCCGCTCGAGGCTGTCGTTGAGCTCGCGCAGCGCATCCTCGGCGGCCACCTGGGCGGTAATGTCGGTGTGGGTGCCGAACCAGTGGATGACCTTGCCGCGCTCGTCCCGAATCGGCACGGCGCGGGAGAGGAACCAGCGATAGCCGCCGTCGTGGCCTCGCAGCGGGTGGGTGTCCTCCCAGACGATGCCATTGCCGAACGCCCGGCGCAGGGTGTCGGTCACCCGTCGCCGGTGCCGGGGGTGCTGCACGCAGGCGATGCCCTGATCGCGCATGGTCTGCGGTTCGGTACCGGTGTAGTCGTACCAGCGCTTGTTGTACCAGTAGATGCTGCCGGCCGGATCGGCCATCCAGGCGAGCTGGCTCATGTTGTCGGCCAGGGTGCGGAACTGCTCCTCGCTGGCCGCCAGCGCCTGTTCGGCGCGGATCCGCTCGTCGGCGGTCCAGGCCCGGTCGGCCACGTCGCGGATGAACGACAGGTCTTCTTCCGGCCACGGGTAGGGCTGGCGCCGCAGCAGAATCAGCACGGCGCTCAGCCGCCCCTGCTCCAGGCGCGGCACGCAGGCCAGGCTGTGCCAGCCCAGGCGCAACAGCCAGGCGATGTGGCCCTTCAGTGCCGGCTCCCGGCGCACGTCTTCGATGGCGATGACTTCGCCGCGGCACAGGCTGTGGCAGAGCTCGCCGTATTCGCTCACATCGAGCGGATCGTGCCGGCGGATCGGTTCCGGCCAACCGCGGCGAGGCGCGACCAGATGGCCTTCGGGGTCGACGGTGGCGAGCAGGACGCGGTCGATGTCCAGCGCCTCGCCCAGCACGCGGATCGCCTCGCTGTCGATGGTGTCGCTGTCGGGCTGGCCGCGCAGCAGGTCGCCCAGCTCGATGTAGGCGGCCTGGCGTCGCGCCGCCTGATGGCGTTCTTCGATCTGTTCTTCGAGCAGGGCGTTGATGCGCCGCAGTTCGTCGGCCGCGTTACGTTCGGCGGTAATCTCGCGGGTGGTGCCGAGAATCCGCTTGGCTCCGCGGTGATCGGTGATGCAGCGGCCGCGATTGGTCAGCCACAGGTATTCGCCGCTCTGCAGGTCGCGGATGCGATAGTCGAGGTTGAGTTCGCCGTCGTGCTCGGCGGCCAGGGCACGCTGGAAGGTGCGCACAACCGTTTCGCGATCCTGCGGGTGCATGCGTTGCAGCAGTTCGGCCACCGACAGGGCCGGCTGATCGGGGCGCAGGTGGGCCATGGCCTTGATCTGCGCATCCCAATGCAGGGTGTTGTTGGCCGGGTCGTATTCCCAGACGCCGATCGAGGCGATCGCGTTGGCCAGGTTCACCCGCTGCTCGGCTTCGCGCAGGGCACGGATGTCGCGCGTGCGCTCGCTGGCCAGGCGCACGCGGTCGATCACCTCGCGCACCAGCGCCAGGTCCGAGGGGTGCCAGTCGCGCAGTTCCTTGCAGCCAAACAGCAGCACGCTGCGCTCGGGATCGAGCAGCCCGCACACCAGCAGCCCGGCGCAGTCGAAGCGGCGGGTGAGCCCGGCCGGGTCGTCGCTCACGCTGTTGCGCAGGGCCAGCGGCGCGCCGTGGGCAAGGTGGTCGAGCAGGCGTGTACTCCAGGCGCCCAGCGGGTGACGGCCCAGGGTCGGGACGAACTGTTCGCTGTGCCACTCGCCGGTGATCACGAGGTCGCCGTTGGGCTCGATCTGGCCGCGTGCCACCCGTGACAGGTCGGCCAGGCAGGCGAACTGGTTGCTCAGCACCAGGCTGAGGTCGATTTCGTCGACCGAGCGTTGCAGGCGGTCGGAGAGGTCCAGCATGAAGGCGCGACGGGCCTCCTCGCGGGCGCGTTCGCTGATGTCGATGAAGGTGCAGATGGCGCCGTGCAGATGGCCGTTCTCACGGATCGGGGCGATGCGGTATTCCACCGGCAGCACGCTGCCGTCGGGGCGGATCAGCACTTCGCAGGCGGCGCGGGTGCGCTCGCCGGAGGAGGCGGCGTGCTCGATCGGGCAGATGGCGCCGCAGCCGCAATCGTTCTGCCGCCGCCTGGGCGCGATCACTTCATTGAGATGCTTGCCCAGTACCCGGCTCTTGTCGGCGAAACCCAGCAGGCGCACGAAGGCGTCGTTGCACAGGGTGATGGTGCCGCCATGGTCCATGGCGCACAGGCCTTCGCTGATCGAATCGAGCAGCACGTGGGTGAGGCTGTCGGCCGGTCCGGCGGCGGGTGCGGCCAGCCGTGTCGCGCCAAATTGCAGGCGGCGCAGCTCCAGGTGCGCGGCGACCTGGCGAGCCAGGGTCCGCAGATGCCCGGCCAGCCGCTCGCCGAGCTGGCGGCTTTGCCGGTCGAGCACGCTCAGTACGCCTAGGGGCTCGCCCTCCGGCGAGCGCAGCACCGCGGCGGCGTAGAAGCGAAAGCCGAGGTCGGTTTCGAGGCTCAACGCCAGCGATGGGTCCGCAGCCAGGTCGGGAATGGCCAGCAGCTCGGCGTGCTGCAGGGCGCGCTCGGCGACCGAGCGGGTGAGGGGAACTTCATCGCGCGGCAGGCCGGTGGTGGCGATGCAATGCAACGTCTGCTGGTCGAGCAGATGAACGGAGACGGTGGCGTGGGCGAGGGTGGCGGCGAGGCCGAGCAGATCCTCAAGCTCCGGGTCGGCTGGCAGTCCGTAGTAGCCGTAGCGCGCGAGCACGGCATACTGGTCGGCTTCTTTCCATGATGCAGGAGTGGCGCGGTGTTGGCGTTTCAAGGAGATCTGCCCCGGCTGTCCTTGGCCTAGTGGTGCACCGACGGGCCGTGGGGCCTAGGTGTCCTTCTTTTTCTTTTATGACGAACCTGAGACTGCCGGGTTGGTGCCGAGTTCCGGTCGTTCGGCGCTAGCGTGGGGCGCTCTGCAATGCGGCACCGTCGAGGCGATGGAAGGCGGCAATCAGCGCCGGATCGCGGGCGTAGATGTCGGGGCGGTAGGCGAGCTGGCCGCTGGCGTCGGCTTCGACGGTCCAGTAGCTCATCAGGATCGGCGTCGCTCGGGAGAGGTTGAAACGCTGCGTCTGACCGCTGGCCAGGCGACTGGCGAGGGCTTCGCGTTCGGTGTCGCTGAGCAGCTGATCGACCAGGGTCAGGGCGTTTTCCACCCGCACGCAGCCGGAGCTGAAGGTGCGCTGGGCATCGTCGAACAGCCGCTGGCTGGGGGTGTCGTGCAGGTAGACGGAAAACGGGTTGGCAAAACGGATCGCCACCTGCCCGAGCGGGTTGTGCGGTCCGGCGGCCTGGCGCAGGAGGATCGCGCCGGGGTTGTTCCAGTCGATGGCGTGCGGATCGAGCGGGCGGCCGTCACGGTCGAGCACCTGCATGTCGTGACGCGCCAGGTAGCCGAGGTCACGGCGGATCTCGGGCAGCTTGTCTTCGCGCAGGATGGTCGGCGGCACGGTCCAGGTGGGGTTGAGGGTCAGGTGGGTGATCGCCGATTTCAGCTCGGGGGTCGGCCGCGCGGCACGCCCGACCTGGGTGCGGGTCTGCCAGTGCAGCTGGCCGTCGCGGTACAGCTGCAGGCGCGCCCCAGCGATGTCGACCAGCAGCAAATCGGGCGAGATGTCCCGGGCGATCCAGCGCAGGCGCTCGAGATTCACCCGAATCTGCGCCAGGCGGGTGGCGGGGCTTAGGTTCAGTTCGGCCAGCGTGGCCGGGCCGAGGATGCCGTCCTCCTTGAGGCTGTGCTGGCGCTGAAAGCGCATCAGCGCCTGGGCCAGTTCCGCTGTGTACAGCGGCTCGGCCGTTGCCGCGGCGGGGTCGAGATAGCCGGCCTGGCTCAGCCGGCGGGCCAGCGCCGGCACGCGTGGGTCGGCCTGGCCGGGGCGCAGCAGCGGACCATCGGCCAGCGGCTGCCAGTCGGGCAGTGGCCCGTGGCGGCGCTCGGCGTAGGCCTGGCGCAACTGCGCATAGCCGGGCAGCGGCGGGCGTGCCTGGGTGAAGGCCGCGGCCGGGTCGGCGGTACCGGACACGGCGATGCGCTGCAGTTGGGCGTCGGCGTCGGCGTCGGTGAGCGCCGTGCTGCGCCACAACGGTTGCCACGCCGCCTGGGGCAGGCGGCCGCGGTACAGATGATCGAGCGCTCGCAGGTACGCCTGGCTCGCCAGCAGGTCGGTACAGGCGCCTGGCAGGGTGGCATCCTGGGTCGCTTCCAGCGCGGCGAGGTGGTATTCGGCGGGAATCAGGCCGTCGTCGGCGAGCCCGTGCAGCGCACTGATCAGCCGCCCGAAGCGTTTCGGCTCGTCCCACAGCGAGGCGTCGGCATGGGCTTGGTAGAGCGCGCGCAAGGGCTCCTGGGCGTTGTGCAGAGTGGGGAATTGCGGGCATACCAGGCGCGGGTCATCCAGCGCCATGCGTACCGGGGTGAGGGGTTGGGCATGCAGCGCCAGAGGCAGCAGCAGGCCGCCGGCTATCAGACAAATGGTACTTCTTGCGCCCACTACTGCACTCCCCACCCTCGACCTGGCTGATAGACTTCACGGCGATATCACAGGCAGCGCAGCGAGCGCATCGTGCGCTTGAGGCTGTCGGAAGTCAGTTTCACCCAGGGACTTCGTGCTCATGTTCGCTTATTTTCGGCGATTTTGCCTGGCCGTCGGTCTCTTTGCCGTGGCCGCTCCCGCACTGGCAGCCCCGTCGGTCGCTGCCGTAACCCCGCTCGACAAGCTGGCGCATCTCGCGCCGGGGCTGCAGCGGCAGGTGCTCGCCCATGCCGTCGCCGCCATGGAGTGTGCCGTGCGCCATGGTGCGGCGCCAGCCCAGCGGCTGGCGGTGATCGACTATTCGCTGCCCTCCACCGAGCAGCGGCTGTGGCTGTTCGACCTCAAGCGCAACCGCCTGCTGCTGAAGGACTACGTGGCCCACGGGCAGCGCACCGGCGAAAATTTCGCCGAGCAGTTTTCCAACCGCCTCGGCAGTCATCAGTCGAGCCTGGGGCTGTTCCGCACCGCCGAGAGCTACCACGGCAAGCACGGCTACTCGCTGCGCATGGACGGCATGGAACCGGGGGTCAACGATCGTGCCCGCGAGCGCGCCATCGTTATCCACGGCGCGGACTATGTCGATCCGGCGTGGATCGAGCGGCATGGGCGCTTAGGCCGCAGCCAGGGCTGCCCGGCGGTGCGCCGCGAGGTGGCGCAGATGGTGGTGGACGAACTCAAGGGCGGCCAGTTCATGTTCGCCTGGTACCCCGACCAGCACTGGCTGCGCAGTTCTGCCTTCATCAACTGCGATGCCAAGCAGGTCGCCGGCATCCTCGCCGCCAGCCAGCCGGAAAGCTGACCGCCGCCAGCGAGCGGTGGTTAGCGCTGCTCGCTGGCCGGTGTGACCCGCAGCACTTCCTCGATACTGGTCTGGCCGGCGGCGATCTTCTGCGCGCCGGACAGGCGCAGGCTGCGCATGCCTTCCTTGAACGCCTGACGGCGTAGCGCGGCGATGTCGGTGTCGGGGGTGATCAGCGCTTTGAGCGATTCGCTCATCACCATGATCTCGTAGACCCCGGCGCGCCCGCGGTAGCCGGTGTCGCGGCATTCGCTGCAGCCCACCGCGCGCTGGGCCGCGGTCGGCAGCGGCGCGTTCCACGGGCGGGTCAGGTCCTGCCAGGCGGTTTCGTCCAGCTCGGCCGGCGCCTTGCAGTGCGGGCAGAAGGTGCGCACCAGGCGCTGCGCCATCACCCCCAGCAGGGTGGACTTGAGCAGGTAGTAGGGCACGCCCAGCTCCAGCAGGCGGCTGATGGTGCTCGGCGCGTCGTTGGTGTGCAGGGTAGAGAGCACCAGGTGGCCGGTCAGCGCCGCCTGCACCGCCATCTCGGCGGTTTCCAGGTCGCGGATCTCGCCGATCATGATGATGTCCGGGTCCTGGCGCATCAGTGCGCGCACGCCGCTGGCGAAAGTCAGGTCGATGTTGGCCTGCACCTGCATCTGGTTGAACGCCGGCTCGATCATCTCGATCGGGTCCTCGATGGTGCAGAGGTTCACCTCGGGCGTCGCCAGTTGCTTGAGCGTGGTGTAGAGGGTGGTGGTCTTGCCCGAGCCGGTGGGGCCGGTGACCAGGATGATGCCGTTGGGCTGGCTGGTCATGCCCTGCCAGCGCTTCAAGTCATCGGCGGAAAAGCCCAGCTGGTCGAAGCTTTTGAGCAGCACTTCCGGGTCGAAGATGCGCATCACCATCTTCTCGCCGAAGGCGGTGGGCAGGGTCGACAGGCGCAGCTCCACCTCGCCGCCCTCGGGCGTCTTGGTCTTGATCCGGCCGTCCTGCGGCTTGCGCTTTTCCGCGACGTTCATCCGCCCCAGGGTCTTCAGGCGGCTGACCACCGCCATGGTCACCTGTGGCGGGAACTGATAGACGTTGTGCAGCACCCCGTCGATGCGAAAGCGCACGGTGCCGGCCTCGCGGCGCGGCTCGATGTGGATGTCGCTGGCGCGTTGCTGGTAGGCGTACTGGAACAGCCAGTCGACGATGTTGACGATGTGCGCGTCGTTGGCGTCGGGCTCCTGGTCCTGCGCACCCAGGGTGGTGAGCTGCTCGAAGTTGCCGACGCCGCTGACCTTCTCGCCCGAGGCGCTGGCCCCGGTGACCGACTTGGCCAGGCGGTAGAACTCGGTGGTGAAGCGGGCGATCTCCGCCGGATTGGCCACCACGCGCTTGATCGGCCGCTTGAGCACATGGGTCAGGTTGGCTTCCCAGCCGCTGACCAGCGGCTGCGCACTGGCGATGGTCACCGCATCGGGGCTGACCGCGACGGCGAGGATCTTGTGGCGCTGGGCGAAGGCGTAGGACATCAGCGGGGTGACTGCCGCCACGTCGATCTTCAACGGGTCGATGCGCAGGTACGGCTGGCCGGCAAAGTCGGCCAGCCAGCGCGTGAGCGTTTCCAGGTCCAGCTTGCGGCCGGGATGCCTGGCGTCCTCCACCTGCTGGGCGGCGAGAAACTCCAGCGGGTGCTGCTGGTTGTTCACGGCGCTGCGGCGAATCGCCAGGCACTGCTCGGCGGTTTCCTGCGTCAGCCGCCCCTCGCTGACCAGTTCGCGCAGGATGTCGCCCAGTTCGAGCACGCGGTCGCCGGCGGAGGAGGGGAACGTGGACATGACGCTTCCTTGAAATCGATCGGTGGAGGGGCGGGGTTTTAACCCATCAATGCCTTGTACGCCTTGAGACCCGCCACAGTCTGTACCTGCACAGTGATTTGTTCCGCCTCGGCGGTCTGTTCGCTCAGCGACTGCAGCTTGGCCAGCTCCCCGTATAGACGATCGGCCTCGGGCACGCTCAGCACGCTACGCGCCAGGCGCAGCCAGACCAGCAGGCGCTCGAGACGCGGCTGCTGCTCGGTGAGGGCGGCGGGGTGGGTGCGGTAGTACGCCAGCTTGAGTGCCTGGAACTCGTCGACCAGGGTGCGGTTCAGCCATTTGGCCAGTTCCGCCTGGCCCTGACGCTCGCCCTGGGCGTTGCGTCCGTTCTTCCAGGCCTGCTGATACAGCCACAGCGAGATCTGCAGCGACAAAAGCCCCCAGCGCGGCCGGTCAAGCTCGGCGGCGAAGGCGGCCGGCGCGTCGCGGCGGATTTGCTCATCGTGCTGGCCGGCGGCGATCAGCGGGCGCCAGTCGGCCAGCAGTGCGTCCAGTCCGGCGCGCAGTTCGCGGCTGCTGGCGCGTGGCGCGGCCTGGCCGAGACTGCCGAGCAGGGCGCGCAGGTCGATCAGTTGGGCCAGCCAGTCGCTCAGCAGGCTCCACTGACCGCTGAAGCGGTACTGCTCGGCCAGCCGCTGGCTGTTGCCCAGCAGGTGCCAGCCGAGGGCGGCGAGGGCCTGATCGAGCGGTGCGGCCGGGTCCAGGCTCGGGGCCGGCAGGCTGACGCTGTAGCTGGCCGGATCATGCAGGCGGTAACCGCGCTCGGCCTTGCTGATGTCGCAGGGCATCAGCGGCAGGTCGCGCGCCAGTTCGATGGCCAGCTCCAGCAGCGCCGCCGGTTCGCCTTCGCGCAGCTCCAGTTCCAGTTCGCAGATCGGCTCGGCCCGGTCGCCGGCGATGACCTGGCCCTGGTCCAGCGCCGCCTCGATGGCCACCTTGGCCTTGCCGCGGCCCCAGGCGATGTCCGCCTTCTGGCGGATGAAATCGGTGGTGAAGATCGGCACCAGGCGGGTCTTGTCCAGTCCGGCCAGGGCGGCCGGCCAGCAGTCGTCGGTCAACCGGCTGGTATCGAGTTCGGCCCGCTCCAGGTACCAGTCCCACTCGTGGCGCTCGGACAGCCCGGCCACGCTCTGCCCACGGCTTTTCAGGGTCTGGATGAAGGTGTCACCGTCGCGGCGCAGGCGCAGGGCGACCCGCGCGCCGGCCAGGTCGCGCGCCGGGGTGTCGTAGTACTGGTTGAACAGCGGGTGCTCCTGCCAGCCGCTCTTGTTGCGCTTTTTCAGCAGCGGATGCTCGCGCAGCGCCTCTAGGGTTTCGGCGCTGGCGCGCAGCTTGATCTCGGTTTCTTTTTGCATGGGCCTTGGGGTCCGGGAACTATCATTGGCAAGGGATGCCGCAACGAGGGCGCCATCCTACGCGTTTGGCGCGACGATCGGGCGCAAGGTGCGCTCGTCGTGTCCGCGCCCGCAGATGAGACGTACGTCAAGTCTGCAGTGTGTCGGGGTCGTTCTGCTAGAATCCGCGCCCGAATACGGGCGGCGCATACCGGCCCTCCGTAACTGTCCTGACGTTCGGAGTCAGCTATGCCGATGAATCCTTTTGCAAGCATGTTCGGCCGCTCGCCCATTGGGCCGATGCAGCAGCACATGACCAAGGCCCACGAGTGTGCCGCCCACCTGGTTCCGCTGTTCGAAGCGGTAACGCAGGAGGACTGGACCCGCGTCGAGCAGATCCAGCAGGAGATGGCACGCCTTGAGGACGAGGCCGACAAGCTCAAGAAGAGCGTCCGTCAGCACCTGCCCAAGAGCCTGTTCCTGCCGGTGCCGCGTTCGGACCTGCTGGACCTGCTGAGCGTGCAGGACAAGGTGGCCAACCGTGCCAAGGACATCGCCGGGCTGATCCTCGGCCGCTGCATGACCGTGCCGGCGCCGCTGCAACCCTTGATGCTGCAGTACGTGCAGCGCACCGTGGACGCCAGCGCCCAGGCGCTCAAGGCCATGAACGAGCTCGACGAGCTGTTGGAAACCGGCTTCAGCGGTCGCGAGGCCTCGCTGGTGGAAGGCATGGTGCAGGAGATCAGCGAGATCGAGCGCGACACCGACCGCCTGCAGATCGAGGTGCGCCGCGGGCTATACAAACTGGAGAAGGAGCTGCCGCCGGTAGACGTCATCTTCCTCTACACCATCATCGAATGGATTGGTGATGTCGCCGACCGCGCCGAGCGGGTGGGCAATCGACTGGAACAATTGCTGGCGCGCTGATGCCGGCTCCTTTCTGCCTCAACGGATAGTCTTCTATGTCTCTGTTAGCGGATTACGGTTTCGTACTGCTGGTACTGGCCTGCGCCTTCGGTTTCTTCATGGCCTGGGGCGTGGGTGCCAACGACGTCGCCAACGCCATGGGTACCTCGGTGGGCTCGCGTGCGCTCACCGTCAAGCAGGCGATCCTGATCGCCATGATCTTCGAATTCGCCGGTGCCTACCTGGCCGGTGGCGCGGTGACCCAGACCATCAAGGGCGGCATCGTCGACCCGGCGGTGATTCCGCCGGAGCTGATGGTGCTGGGCATGATGTCGGCGCTCCTGGCCGCCGGCAGCTGGCTGCTGATCGCCTCGACCCGCGGCTGGCCGGTGTCCACCACCCACACCATCGTCGGTGCGGTGGTCGGCTTCGCCGCCGTCGGCATTTCCACCGATGCGGTGAACTGGAGCGGCCTGGCCCCCATCGTCGGTAGCTGGGTGGTCTCGCCGGTGCTCTCGGGCATCGTCGCCTTCGCTCTGTTCATGAGCGTGCAGAAGCTGATCATCGACACCGAGGATCCCTTCCGCAGCGCCAAGCGCTACGTGCCGCTGTACATGTTCGCCACCGGCTTCATGGTCACCATCATGACCGTGTCCAAGGGCCTCAAGCAGGTCGGCGTCAGCCTGTCGCCGCTGCACAGCACCCTGCTGGCCGGGGCCATCGGCCTGGCCGTGATGGCGCTGGGCATGGTCTTGCTGTCGCGCATCAAGCTGGATCCGGAAGCCGACAAGACCTTCCATTACGCCAGCGTGGAGAAGGTGTTCGCCGTGTTGATGGTGTTCACCGCCTGCTCGATGGCCTTCGCCCACGGCTCGAACGACGTGGCCAACGCGGTCGGCCCGCTGGCCGCCGTGGTGGAAGTGATCCAGACCGGTGCCGCCGTGGGCGCCAAGGCGCCGTTGCCGGGCTGGGTGCTGCTGCTGGGCGCCATCGGTATCGTGGTGGGCCTGGCGACCTACGGCTACAAGGTGATCGCCACCATCGGCCGGGAAATCACCGAGCTGACCCCCAGCCGCGGTTTTGCCGCCGAGCTGGCTACCGCCACCACCGTGGTCGGCGCCTCGGCCATCGGCCTGCCGGTGTCGACCACCCATACCCTGGTCGGCGCGGTGCTGGGCATCGGCATCGCCCGCGGCATCGGCGCGCTGAACCTGGGCATGGTCGGCAAGATCTTCATGTCCTGGCTGATCACCCTGCCGGCCGGCGCGATCCTGGCAATCATCTTCTTTACCATCTTCCGCGCCATCTTCCTCTAAAGCAGGACCGGCTCCGAAGCGACCCCGCCTGCCGGCGGGGTTTTCGTTTGCGCCTCCGGGCGCCAGGCGCTTTCATGTGTCTCACCGGGCCATCTGTCGTGGGAGGTCACCCAATGCCGGTTCCCAACCTCAAACAAACCTTCGCCGAGCTGATCGCCGCTCCGTCGGTGAGCTGCACCCAGCCCGGCTGGGACCAGAGCAACCAGCTGGTGATCGAGCGCCTGGCCGGCTGGCTGGAGGCGCTGGGCTTTCACTGCGAGATGCAGCAGGTCGCGCCGGGCAAGTTCAACCTGCTGGCCAGCTACGGCAGCGGTCCCGGCGGACTGGTGCTGGCCGGGCACAGCGACACCGTGCCGTTCGACGCCGCCCGCTGGACGGCCGACCCGCTCACCCTGCGCGAAGCCGACGACCGCTGGTACGGCCTGGGCAGTTGCGACATGAAGGGCTTTTTCGCCCTGGCCATCGAGGCGGTGCGGCCGCTGCTCGATCAGCGTTTCCGCCAGCCCTTGCTGATTCTCGCCACCTGCGACGAGGAGAGCTCGATGAGCGGCGCCCGCGCGCTGGCCGCCGCCGGCCGGCCGCTGGGGCGCGCCGCGGTGATCGGTGAGCCCACCGGGCTCAGACCGGTGCGCCTGCACAAGGGCATCCTGATGGAGCGCATCGCCATCGAAGGCCAGAGCGGTCACTCCTCCAACCCGGCCTACGGGCGCAGCGCGCTGGAGGCGATGCACGAGGTGCTCGGCGAGCTGCTGGCACTGCGCGGACAATGGCAGGCCGAGTACCGCAACCCGCTGTTCAATGTGCCGCAACCGACGCTGAACCTGGGCTGCATCCATGGCGGCGACAACCCCAACCGCATCTGCGCCCAGTGCGCCCTGGAGTTCGACTTGCGGCCGTTGCCGGGGATGGACCCCGAGCAGCTGCGCGCGGCGATTCGCAGCAAGCTGCTGCCGGTGGCCGAACGGCGCGGCGTGCGCATCGACTATCAGCCGCTGTTCCCGGCGGTGCCGCCGTTCGAGCAGGACGCCCAGAGCGAGCTGGTACGCCTGGCCGAGCGGCTCACCGGACACGCCAGCGAAGCGGTGGCGTTCGCCACCGAAGCCCCTTATCTTCAGCAGCTCGGCTGCGAAACCCTGGTGCTCGGCCCCGGCGACATCGCCTGTGCCCACCAGCCCGACGAATACCTCGAGCTGTCGCGCATCGAGCCGACGGTAACGCTCTTGCGCGATCTCATCCGCCACTACTGCCTGGAGCCGGCCGCGCCGGCCCCGCAGGTCCAGGTCTGACTGCCATGCACGACTACGTCAACTGGCTCCGCCACGCCACCCCCTACGTCAACTCGCACCGCGACAGCACCTTCGTGGTGATGCTGCCGGGCGATGGCATCGAGCACGCCAACTTCACCAACATCGTCCACGACCTGGTGCTCCTGCACAGCCTGGGCGTGCGTCTGGTGGTGGCCTTCGGCTCGCGGCCGCAGATCGCCGCGCGCCTCGCCGCACGCGGACTCGAGCCGCGCTATCACCGCGACCTGCGGATCACCGACAACGAGACGCTCGAATGCGTGATCGACGCTGTCGGCAGCCTGCGCATCGCGCTGGAGGCGCGCCTGTCGATGGACATGGCCGCCTCGCCGATGCAGGGCGCACGACTGCGCATTGCCAGCGGCAACTTCGTCACCGCGCGGCCGATCGGCGTGGTCGACGGCGTCGACTATCACCACACCGGCGAGGTCCGTCGGGTCGACCGCAAGGGCATCGGCCGGCTGCTCGACGAGCGCAGCATCGTGCTGCTGCCGCCGCTTGGCTATTCGCCCACCGGGGAGATCTTCAACCTGGCCTGCGAGGACGTCGCCACCCGCGCGGCCATCGACCTGAAGGCCGACAAGCTGGTGCTCTACGGCGCCCAGCCGGGCCTGCTGGATGCCGACGGCCAGCTGGTGCGCGAACTGCGCCCGCAGCAGACGCACAGTCACATCGAGCGCCTCGGTGGCGACTATCAGGCCGAGCTGCTCGATGCCGCCGGCCAGGCCTGCCGCGGCGGCGTGCGGCGCAGCCACCTGGTCAGCTATGCCGAAGACGGCGCGCTGCTCAACGAGCTGTTCACCCGCGATGGCAGCGGCACGCTGGTCGCGCAGGAGCAGTTCGAGCAGCTGCGCGAGGCGACCATCGAGGATGTCGGCGGGCTGATCGACCTGATCACCCCGCTGGAGGAGCAGGGCATCCTGGTGCGCCGCTCGCGCGAGGTGCTCGAGCGCGAAATCACCCAGTTCAGCATCGTCGAGCGCGACGGGCTGATCATCGCCTGCGCCGCGCTGTACCCGATCGCCGGCTCCAGCGCCGGCGAGCTGGCCTGTCTGGCGGTCAACCCGGAATACCGCCACGGCGGACGCGGCGACGAGCTGCTCGAGCACATCGAACAGCGCGCCCGCAAGCTGGGCCTGGACACCCTGTTCGTGCTCACCACCCGCACCGCCCACTGGTTCCGCGAGCGCGGCTTCGAGCCCAGCGGCGTAGAGCGCCTGCCGGCGGCGCGCGCCTCGCTGTACAACTTCCAGCGCAACTCGAAGATCTTCGAGAAGAAGCTCTGAACCGATGAAGGCGCTTGACGCGGGGGGGGCTGAACGAAACGCAATCGTCCAGCCCCCAGCGCGCTTCAATCGGCCTCGATGCTTTTCTGGTAGAGCTCGACGAACTGTTCGAACGGCAGCTCGTCGGCCGCCTCGATCGCCGCCTGCTCGGCCAGCGACTGCGCGGCGCGGGCCTGGAACTGCTCGAAACTGGCCGGGTCCAGCGCGCTGCCGGTGAAGAACCGGGCGTGGCGCAGGGTCTGGCCCAGGGCGAATGCGCGAAAGCTCTGGCGCTCGGCGTGCATCGTCGCCAGCACCCGCGCCGAGGGCGTCAGCGCCGGATCGTCGACCTTGGCTCGCTGCAGGCCAACCGCCGTGCGATACAGCGGCTCACCGCGCGCCTGGTCGAGCAGCCCGGCGAACAGGTCGATCTGCTCGAGCAGTTCGTGCGCCCAGGCCTTGAGTTCGACCTGCTGGCCGCAGCGCTGCAGGTGCAGGTTCGGCCGGCGTCCCTCGCGGACCACCTTGAGGAAGTTGGCGGTGCTGGCGGCGCAGTCCGACTGCGGCAGCACCGGGCTGTCGCGCAGCGCGCAGAACAGCAGGAAGGCGTCGAGAAAGCGCGCGGTATCGACGTCGATGCCCAGCGGCAGGAACGGATCGATGTCCAGGCAGCGCACTTCCACGTACTGGATGCCGCGCTCGCGCAGGGCCTGGATCGGCCGCTCGCCGCTCTTGGTCACCCGCTTGGGACGAATGTTCGAGTAGTACTCGTTCTCGATCTGCAGCAGGTTGGTGTTGAGCTGCAGCCACTGGCCGTCGCGCCGGGTGCCGGCTTCGGCGTACGCCGGGTAGGGCGTGGACACCGCCTTGCGCAGGCTTTCGGTGTAGCTGTTGAGGTCGTCGTAGCAGGGCGTCAGGCCGGCCTGGGCGTTGTTCTGGTAGCCCAGGTCGCTCATCCGCAGGCTGGTGGCGTAAGGCAGGTAGAGGGTGTCTTCGTCCCACTGCTGCAGCTTGTGCGCCCGCCCGCGCAGGAACGAGGCATCCAGCGCCGGCGAGGCGCCGAACAGGTACATCAACAGCCAGCTGTAGCGGCGGAAGTTGCGGATCAGCGCGATGTAGCAGCTGGAGCGAAATTCCTGCAGCGGGCGCTGATCGCCCTCCAGCGCCTGCAGCAGCGGCCAGAGCGCCTCGGGCAGCGAAAAGTTGTAGTGGATGCCGGCGATGCACTGCATGGTCTTGCCGTAGCGCAGCGCCAGCCCCAGCCGGTAGACGTGCTTGAGCTGGCCGACGTTGGAGCGGCCGTACTCGGCCACCGGAATGTCCGGCTCTTCGGGCAGCGTGCAGGGCATCGAGGCGCTCCACAGGTACTCGCCGCCGAGCTGGCTGTAGGTGAAGCGGTGGATCGCCTCCAGCTCGCTCAGGGTGTCTTCGGGACGCTGGGCGGTGCCGGTGATGAACTCGAGCAGCGCCTCGGAGTAGTCGGTGGTGATCTGCGGGTGGGTCAGCGCCGAACCCAGCGCCTTCGGGTGCGGCGTCATCGCCAGCTGACCGTCGGGGGCGATGCGCAGGCACTCGCGTTCGATGCCGTGCAGGCACTGGTCGAGCAGCGGCAGGCAGGCAGGCTCGCCCAATAGCATCAGGCGGCGGGAGAAAAGGTCGCTCAAGTCTTGTTTTCCTTCACGGCAGTCGCCGCAATATGCGGGC